>NZ_JBFROV010000005.1:0-279275 GCF_041471725.1 Vibrio sp. 10N.261.51.F12
TTAACTGATCGGCATTACCGTATTACGGGGCTTTTTATTAGATAGAATGACCACAAACCAGTACAATGCCTGCAAATGATATTGAGCCCTTATCTTGAGTAACCGCACTATGAATGAAGAACAATTTGACGAGAACCACGAAGAAGAAGCGATAGAGATTGAGGCCCTTGGCATTGAAGTCTCAAGCCATCCAATCGAACTTTATAAATTGTTCAAAGTCGCAAACTTAGTTGGCGGCGGCGGAGAAGCCAAACACTTTATTTCGGAAGGCTATGTCGCGGTAAATGGAGAGCTTGAGACAAGAAAACGTCGTAAGATGTACGATGGCGATTTCTTTGAGTTTAATCAAGAGTACTATGTTGTAGTGTGTGACCAACCACCGCTAGAGCCGACAAAAGACACGGATAAAAAAGAATCTAAGAAAGCCGCAACAAAAGAATCAAAACAAAACAAAGCAACTCAAAACAAAGCAACTAAGCGTAGCTCAAAGAAAAATGCGTCATCAAAAAATGATCCTGCTAAACAAACCGGTTCAAAATTAAGCGCGTCTGCAAATAAAACAGAGTCTAAGAGCAAAAAGGGCGCTAAGTCAAAGCCGGCAGATAGCGTTAATACCAAGAATACACCTAATACCGAGAAGACAAAAAGTAAAGATCCTAATAGCGGTCGAGGCGGCATCGACTTCTTTTAATATTTCTGTGATGCGGTTTGGATAACCTGTCGGAAGGGTTGAATCTGACAGGCTTGTCGGCCATTACGATCAGGTACGCGATTAGGGTCGTCGTATGATCAAAAATCATGAGTGGCGACCACGTTATCTAATGCATACCAACCACGGCATGATGACGAACTGTTTTTACCAACTTCCATCTACATCCTCATTTTTTCAAGCAATGAAAATGAGCGCTAATAAGCCAAGCCAGGAGAGCAAACATGAAATTTGTTGTTGATACCCACACCCACACTTACGCTAGTGGCCACGCGTACAGCACAATCATGGAGAATGCGAAAGCAGCCAGTGAAAGTGGGCTAGCAATACTTTGTACCACGGACCACGCTGACTCAATGCCTGGCGCACCTCATTATTGGTTCTTTTCTAATCAACGCGTGATTCCCCGCTTTCTATTTGATGTCGCAATTATTCGTGGTGTCGAGGCGAATATTCTTAACGAGGCCGGTGATATAGACGTACACCCAACCTCGTATAAAGCTTTGGATTGGATTATTGGTAGTTTTCATGAACCTGTATTCAGACCTTCAACAAAAGAGGCCCACACCAAGGCTCTCATTAGTGTGATTGAAAAAGGCCAAATAGACGCGTTGGGACACTTAGGGAATCCGAATTTTGATTTTGATTTTGACGCAGTGACTCAGTGTGCCGCTCAGCACAATGTGGCTATTGAGATTAATAACTCGACGTTAAAAGGACATAGTCGAGTCGGCAGTGTTGATCGTTGTTACGATATCGCGAGAGCGGTGAAAAAAGCGGGTGGCTTTATCACTACGGGCAGTGATTCACATTTCTGTGACACTATTGGTCAGCTTGATTTAGCGAGCAAATTATTGACCGAGGTTGACATGCCAACGGATAAAATCATTACCTACAGTGCCCAGCAGTTTTTAGACTTCTTATCACTTAGGGGACGAGAGCCAATTGATGAATTTTCGGCGCTGCAGAAACGTTAAAAAAAGCAATTAAAGCGTTACAAGCTTTATTATGTTTTGAAACAATTTATGTGACAGCGTGTTAATGAACTTCAGTACAATGCTGTTTGCTAATGATCTTAAAAGAGTGTCATTACGAAAGACGCCATTAGACTACGATCATTTTTCTTTTAAAGGAATACTCAATGAATACAATAATAAAAGCAGGTGCTGTGGCACTCATGTTTACCGTAAGTTCTGCGGCTTTTGCAGCAGAAGGTTTTGACCTCAAGAAAAATATGCAAGCGATGAAGTTGGCATTTAAACAGGCCGCAGAAGCACAATCCATCGATGAAATGAAGACACCGGTAGCCACACTAGATACGTTAGTGGCAGACACCAAACAAGGTAATTATCCCCCAGAAAAAGCGGAGTTATACCAAGAAGGCTTTAATAAGCTGTCGTCGGCGCTGGAGCAAGTGGATAAAGATTTAGAAAAGGGTGATTTGGATGCGGCTAAGCAAACGCTGCGTGAAGTAGACAGTTTGCGTTTAGAGTACCATGACAAACGAAACCCTAGTATTTGGCAGCGCTTGTTTAGTTAAGTCTTAATCGACAAATGACGACTCGCTCAAGTCGTCATTTTTTCGTAGAACCTGCTGGTGTGTGTCATTGTCAGGCAGGACGACAGCTAGATGTTAAAGACCGAACCCAATCTTTGGTTGCATGCGCACTGACCTTACTCCCCAAGGCGTCAAGTCTGGCTTTGGTTGTCCAGTATAGTTCCCTAAACAGATGTAGCCTTTCGATAGATAGCGGTAGAGGAAGTCACCGCCATTCAAAGCATTTTCTTTGTCATTCCCTGTAATCAATTGAATACGCTCGACGCGAAGATCTCGTGCCGTTTTAAAAGCAGGGTAAACCGATGAGTTAATCTGATGGGAATCTAAGTCATTGAGCAGCGCCTTATCTGACATTTTTGCGGTGGTGCGGCTAAAGATCATAATGAGACGTTTTTGCTGTTCTGACGAGACAATGAGCATTTCCATGAGAAGGGAGTTCCTAGCGAAAAAAAACAGACTATACAGCAAGCCTAAGACGGTGACTACTGGTGAGACTCTTGACTTGATCGTTGACGTTACGCTGCTTTATAACGCCTGCTGATTATCCAATCAATATTAAGATAATCTCTATTTAGTCTTCTATTGCCCTATAAAGCGCGGCGATAACAGCGTAGGATCACGCTACTTTAGACTAAAACTAGGTCTGCACTTAGGTGCTTAAATATTTCAATCATGAAACCAACAGCAAAAGCATCACTTAACAACGCCTTACTTATTTCTATTACTACGCCAGAATTTAAAGGTGATGAGGCTAAAGAGTCTCTTGCCGAGCTTGGCCGTTTAGTGACAACCCTGGGGTTTAAAGTGGTTGGCACACAGTCGCAAAAACAAAGTTCGACACAAAGGCTGAACGTACTAGGAGCCGGCAAGTTGGCCGAGATTGCGCACCTAACGGGTCATCAGGGTTCAATTGAAGAAGATGACTACGACGAGTTCTTTGATGAAACGGACTTTTCTGATCTTCCTGAAGAAGATTTGCCTTATGCTTGCGCGGATGTAGTGGTCTTCGATTGTGATTTAAGTCCATCTCAATTGCGTAATGTTGAGAGCCACTTGGGCGTAGAAGTCTTCGACCGTACCGGTATTATCATTGAGATATTCAGTCGCCATGCACGTACTCGGACAGCACGCCTGCAAGTCGAGATTGCTCGGCTCAATTATTTAGTGCCGCGACTTCGTGAGACCGCGAGTGGTGACAAAGAACGCCAAATGGGGCAGGGTGCGGGTGAAACCTCACTTGAGTTAGACCGCCGTAAAGTTCGTGACCAATTAGCGGACCTAAAACGCGAACTGGTTAGTGTTCAGAGTGAATTGAAGAACCGTCGTACCCAGCGTTCTGAATTGTTTTGTGTCGCGTTAGTGGGGTATACCAATGCAGGGAAATCATCGATGATGCGTGCGATGACGGCGACTGAAGTGGTAGGTGAAGATAAACTTTTTGCGACACTCGATACAACGGTTCGTGCGCTGCAACCCATTACTCAACCAAGAATCTTGGTCTCCGATACGGTTGGTTTCATCAAAAAACTTCCACACGATTTAGTGGCATCGTTTCATTCAACGTTAGCGGAAGCACATGACGCATCCCTATTACTGTATGTGGTTGACGCTTCTGACCCATCATTTCGAGCGCAACTCGATGTGGTTCATGAGGTGTTGGGGGAAGTCGGTGTGGAAGACAGTGAAAAACTGTTGGTACTGAACAAGTCAGACCGCCTTAGCGCTGAACAACAGCAAGCATTGTTGGAAGAGTTTCCTGATGCCATGCTCACGTCGACTCGAGACCCTCTTGATATCAAAAAGCTACACAAATACATTGTAAGTGTTGCCGAGCAGGGGATGATAGAAGAGGAGATTATTGTGCCGTATACCGCTAATGGTGTGGTAGGTGAAATCCGTTCTAGCATGAGTGTGGTTAAGGAAGAGTATGACTATGAGCATATTAAATTAACCGTACGCTCAAGTGCGATTGATTTAGCCAGACTTAAAAAGCGTATGCAAAATATGTAACTCGCTGTGCTTTGTTAAGGCTTAGTATTTATAGCGACGATTTGTTAATACAACTTACTATATTAATGCAGTTGATTCGTTAATGCAGCTTACTAGAGGTGAGCTGCTTAATGACATTAATCGAGGCGTTACCTAGCCAGCATTATCCCTTATGTCGTTAAGTATTATCGCGTTTTCTTTCGCTTAGTATAAAGTTAACGTTAATAGTCTACTGAATGAATCGTAGAATATTTGCTGATATAGGCTCAAAGAAACAGCTTGAGATAAGGGGTTATCATTATGGAAAGACAAAATAGTATTTCACCGAGTCATCCCATTATGGTGGTTGTGCAAATGCAATCGGCACACATTTCGCAAGATGAACTCTACACCATTACGCTGGCATTGGTGAATAAAACGAGAGAAGAACCCGGTTGTATCGATTACAACTGCTATAAAAATATTGATGATGACAGTGTTATGGAAGTGATCCTGTTTGAGAATACTGATGCCCATCAGGCACACATGAGCAGCCCACATGTGTTGGCATTTTTAGATAAATATCAGTCTTTAAACTTGCAGTATGCAGTGCAGCGCGTTAATTATTCGCCAATGATAGTGTAATCAAAGGATTGGTATCCGGCCCAATACTTTGATTACACAGATTTTTCAGAGTGATGTCGCGCCGTAAACCCGCAGATTAGAATTCGCAATCGACTTGGAAGGTCATACGCGCTTTGCTGTATGGATGATCGAGTTGTAGTCGTTCTGCATGTAGATATAAGCGGTCGGCTTTCTCGCCATATAAACCGTCTCCTACCATTGGCATGTTCAAGCCTAAGTGATGGGCGCTATGGACACGCAGCTGGTGGGTTCGTCCAGTCTTTGGGTACATATATACCTTACTATATCCGTCTTTCACCTCAATTAATTGCCAGTGGGTTTCCGCTGCCTTACCGTGCTCAATGCAAATGAGTTGGCGTGGCCGGTCATCAGGATCTCCGCGCATTGGCAAATTAATATCACCGTCAGGCTGGGTAAGCTCGCCATTGAGCAAAGCGATATAGCGCTTTTGTACGCCTCGAGCGATAAACTGTTTTTGAAGGCTTTTGTTGGCACGTTTGGTTAACGCAAACACCAATAATCCCGATGTCGCCATATCTAAGCGGTGAATAACAAAAGGGCCTTCGGCGTCTGGGTACAAGGCTTGCAAGCGTGTGTAGACAGAGTCTTTGATGGTCTTTCCTGGGACCGATAACAAGCCAAACGGTTTATTGATCACCACCATGGCTTCATCCTGAAATACAATTTCTAACGTTTTGTCGGCTGCCCAATTTGTTTCTAGCGGATTCGCTTCAACATTCAGCCCTTGTAACATATGCCCTAAGATAGGCTGGCACTTATTATTACACGACGGGTAAAAATTCTTATGTTGGCGAATCTCGGATTTTGGAGATGCACCCCACCAAAATTCAGCCAAAGCGAGGGGCTTTAACCCATGTTGGTAGGCAAAATGTAAGAGTTTTGGTGCTGCACATTCGCCTGAGCCTGCTGGTGGCACCGGGGTGGCGGTTGAGGCAAAGATATCGACTAAGTCTCGAGTTGTTCCATGATGATCGAGAAAACGATATTGTTTGTGCAATTTATGTTGGAGTGCATTAGACATTGCTTTATGTTTTTCTTTACGCGCTATTAATTGGTCGTTAAGCACTGCCAAGCGCGTTTCCTTAATCGCGAGTCTGTCACTGAAAGTGTGTTTTAGATACTTGAGCTCGTTCTTTTCTGCGACACTTTGCTTACCTAACTCATCCAGTAAATCTTTGAACTGTTCGCTTGTGAGCTGCTGTTGACCTGCTTGCCTTTGTCGCTTGCGAGCGGCGCGATTTTCAATCATGACTTGGCGATAAGCTTGCTCTTTTAGAAGGTAATCTGAACGGTCTATTTCGATTTGTGTTTTGAGAGCGGCAATTTCTGGACTCGCGGCAAAAGTTTGATAATCGGCGTTGGCGGCATTGATGGCCTCGAACTCATTTCGAAAAAAACCTTCTTCAGTGAGCATATCGAAAACAGGTGGAACAAAGCCAGGTAATAGGTTTTGATCAGCAATTTTTCCAGAAAATGCACTCAAAAATCCAATTTCACCGTGTGCGTTTTTGACCAGTAATACACCAAACATCTTACCGCGGCCACCATTGTTACCCCCCAAACCAAAATCATGCTCAAAGTCGGTTTGAGTCTCCAAGTGTTGTTGTAGTTGTTTCGCCGCTAATACGCATAACGGGTGCGGCGTATAGTAAAACGGAAACGTAAATTGGCTTGGTAAATCAACCTCTGCGATAGCAACGTTGAATCGGGTAAAGCAGTGTTGAGGGGAGTGCATAATGAGGATCTGCGCGGTCTAAAAAACGTGAGCACGGATTGTACCTGTTTTTGGAGATGACAGCATTCCAAAAAGCGAATGTGATTAAAACACGTCTGACTTTTAACAATTAACGAATGCATGTTTGCATTCCAGTAAGAGAGTGATCCCCCCATAAATGTGTTCACGTTTCACATTTGTTTACTTGAATTACGTGAGCTGGTATTTCAACACGCGAATATCAGTACTACAATAAAATGTAGTAAACTGATTTATAGATGGAAAGCGGTAGGAACTCAATGACTCGAGATGATTTTTCCACTGAATTAAAAAGGCTTCGTGAAGAGCAAGGCTTATCACAAGAAGAGCTAGCAACTTTGCTCGCCCATTCCCATCGAGCCTTTGAGGGAGTGAATCAAGTAATGATCAGCAAATGGGAAAGGGGAGAAACCAAAACGAGCTTACTGAGACGTTTGGGCATTGCCAATTATTTTGCACAAGTGTATGAGTTTGATGCGAAAGAAGTGGACGTAATCTCACCTTCAGTTAAGTTGGGTGACATTCCAGTAAATCAAGATATATCCTATAGTTACGCAATCGATAATGTCGTTAGTTACACCGTCAAATCGATTCCTAGTGAGTTATGGACTGATATATTATCGGTTCACTCAAAGCTCTATTCTTTAGACTTTTTGAAATTCTATAATGCTGACCACCTGTCCGTTGATAATCTTGTTATTCTCAGCTTTTACAGTAAAGGGTTAATGATGGGTCATATCGTTTATGACGATCAGACGGATATGCTGTTAAGTGTTGGTTCGATCAGCTTATCGATTAGAAAACAGGTACTTCAATATATCGCGGATAGTATAAAAAAACCGTCTTTCGTGATTCCAGTACATGACCCTGCGATGGCACAATTTTTATACGATTTATATTTAACACCTAAGCGATCGATGTTTGGTTTGTTTCTTTTTAGGGTTGATCCACTGCCGCTCGTCAATAATCCTTTTTATCAAAATATGTCGGCCGACCGTGATCAGTCATTTAAGTACTTTAGCTATTATAGTCAAAAGATGAAAAAGAAAAGTATCGAGTTCACCGTGTAATTTGCCAATGAATCGCGCGATATGCCATTTGTATTTATTTAACGGATAAACAGTATAGAGCCCAATATGGTTTCCTTGTAAATTGCACGTCGAGACTCTTTTATTCCTTTAACCACAGGCAATTTCAATGTTCAAAAACCACACCAATCTATTGTTATCGTTACCATTAATCTTTTCACCACTTGTTGCACTCGCCTCTGATTGTTCAGAAAAAGTGGGCTGTGATAAAAAGGCATGTGAAATTCAGTACAAAATGGATATCGCAAAAACGAATGGACACACCGAAAAACTTAATGGATTGAGTGATGCGTTAGAGCAAGTGAATACGTACTGTAGTAATGATGATCTTAAAGATGAGTTATCAGACAAAATTGAAGACTCTCAAGAGGAAATCCTGGAGTATCGTTCAGACCTTAGCGAGGCTGTAGCGTATCAAGAGGAAGATAAAATAGTTAAGTACGAAACAAAAATCGAAGAAGAACAGCGTAAAATTGAACAGTTTGAAAAGGAATTGTCGCTACTACCATAGCATTTCTGATTACTGATATTCAGATAAACGCGATAATTAACGATCTATGCTTGGGTCGTTAAACAAATAAATAAAAAATAAAAGCAGCTAGGTGGCTCCAAAGTAGGGGGAGATTCAAACGTTATTGTTGAATCTCCCCTTTTCTTATTTACACTGATGTTTTATCGGACAGCTGAGGTTGCTTGACCTCAGTTAGTAAGCCTTTCACCAAGCTGATACAACCCAATACCAAAATAATAGCAAAAGGAAGCGCTGCAATAATAGTGATGGACTGTAATGCTTGAATTGAATCTGTGCCCCCAATCCACAACATCACCATTGCGATAACCGCTGAGATAACAGCCCAAACAACCTTTTGTTTAATAGGTAACTCAAGCTTACCTCCGGCTGTCATACTATCCACAACGATAGAGCCTGAATCTAAGGTCGTCACAAAGAACACAATGATTAAGATGACAGCAATAATGGATAAGATGTTGCCCATTGGATAGGCATCGAGCATATAAAATAAGCTTAGCGATACATCGCTAATACTTTGCTCTGCGCCAAGTAATCCGACTTTATCAATGATCTGCTGAATAGCGATGCCACCAAAAAATGACATCCATGCTGTTGTCACGAGTGTAGGGATAATTAGCACACAGGCTAAGAATTCTCGTACGGTTCGCCCGCGTGAAATTCGCGCCACAAACATACCAAAGAATGGGGCATAAGCAACCCACCACGCCCAGTAGAATACCGTCCAACCGTGGAGCCAGGTTGTATCTTCACGGCCCGCATTTTGACTGAGTGGGATGATATTTTTAACGTAACCCACGACGGCGGTTGCCAAGGAGTTGAAAACAGTGGTGAAATTAAGAATGGCAAGGAAAGCAAGGAACACAAAAGCAATAATCATGTTGATGTTACTCAACAGTTTAACACCGCCATCCATACCTCTAATGACAGAGAGAATAGCCAGCCCCATAATGACCAGAATAATCGATATCTGGAGGACTAGGCTGTTTTCAAACCCAAATACATGACTGATCCCGCTAGCTGCTTGTGAACCACCTAAACCAAGTGAGGTGGCAAGCCCAAACAAAATCACCAGTACGGCCATGACATCAATGACATCGCCTGTTTTTCCCCATACTCTCTCCCCCAGAAGCGGGTAGAAAACCGAACGCATCGAAAGTGGTAATCCTTTGTTATAAACAAAGTAGGCAAGCGAAAGTGCTGTCATGCCGTAGATAGCCCAAGCATGGAAACCCCAGTGGAAAACGGCAGCGCCAAGTGCTAATTCACGTCCTTCAGGCGTGTATGGCTCAACACCCAAAGGTGTACCAAACCAATTTGTATAGAACGCAGTTGGCTCTGCTACGCCCCAAAAAATAAGTCCAATTCCCATTCCTGCCGCGAATAACATGGCGATCCAAGACATGGTGGAGTAATCCGTGGTGGCACTGTCACCACCCAAGCGAATTTTGCCTAATGGGGAAAACGCGATCCCAAGAGCGAAAATTAGCATAATATTTGCGGTCCACATAAACACGAAGTCGAACTTAGATAAGGCAGCGGCCTTTACTGAATCAATAGCGGCTTTTGCATCGGCGGGTGAAAGAATCAATAGTGCAACAATGAACAGAATGGACAAACCAGCGGATGCGGTGAATACGGTGTTATGAACATCCATTCCCCATTTGGTGATATTGTCTTGACCGACTTGATAGTCTGTAGAATCTATACTGTATTTTTTTGACTTAAACTTCATAACTTAGAGGTTTTTTAATCGCAAAAGCGACTATAAAAACCAACTCCATGTTTGATTAGAAATGGATTGGATTGTTAATAAATAAAAGGAAATTTGTAATCTGACCTTTATTAACGTGGTATCGCAGTGCAGTTAGCTCCGAGAAAATGACGCAATCATACGCACGATTGCTCGAGGGTGGCGCGAAACGATATTTTAGGGGAGGTTAGTCACCTTGATACATTGTAAATCAATGCTATTTATCGCATTCAAACCCACGATTTGACATTGACAATCATATTGATAATACCGGGTATCGTAGAACGGTTATTCCTACAACGAGAGGTTGCTGGAGCTTTCCTTAGTTAGCTCTTTAGTGATTTGATACAATATTTTCCGGCGAATCACTGGTTTATCATTTAAGGAAACACACGCATAAACTGACCATATTACGTCACGCAACCGTTACGAGCGCCATTATGCCTGATTCTTAGTCTTTGAGGGAACGTACTTTGTTAGTAGTTATGATTGGGTTGATTTCAATCATTATTTATAGTGATTCCAGAGGGTTTCAGTGAGAGGGCGGTAAAGCGAGGGCGATGCCCTCACTTTGTGTTCATATATTTAATTGACCGTTCGGCTCAATTTGAGGCTTGCGGCCCATGCTAAAATACCGATAGAGGCATAAATGGCAATGTTAATCCAACCCGCCTCAGGGATAGCACTGAATGGGTTCTGGGCAAGAATAGCATGCAGTGGTAAAGAGAAAATCGCCGAGAAGAACTGATCGACACCATAATAGTTAAATATTGCAATTGGCATCCAGCGTAAAGCGTAAATGGCAATTAAGATAACCAACAGTGGTGACTTGACCTTCTGAGAAATGGCCATTGCAGCGAGTGCCAAGGGTAACAATAAGACGCCTGCAACGACCATTCTCAATAAAAACTCAATCCAATTGATGAACACGTAGCCCAGTGACGCTTGACGATACAGCAGCGCTAACTGATGCTCAGTCGAGACATTAAGAACCCATAGCATTAAGTCTGCAAAAAAGACCAGTATTGAACACACTAAAGGAATGACGAGTAAACCAAAGACTAGCTTCACGAGATGTGTTTTAACATCACTGACGGGCATACTACGCCAAAACATAATACTGCCCTCTGAACGTTCTTTACGCAGTGTTCTGGGAAAATATTGTGTGCCTAGTAAGATCGACAGTAATCCCACTCCGCCCGCGATCAGCATATTAATGTCATCACCCATACTCATATGGATGTCGCTGACGTCGCCGCTTACGTCCATTTGGAAAAATAGGTTGTCTTGCAGCGTTGCGCTGCCGATCAAACTGATAAAAAGTAATAAACCACAAGCAAACATAAACAAAGGAATACGTGTGACTAATGGGTTTTCTAACCACTCTTTGCGTAACATGGCGATGCTTGAACGCATTATATGGTCTCCTTTTGCAAGGCCAGGAATAGATCTGCTAGTTTCACACCATATATGTTCCCCAGTCCTTCAACTTGGGCGGCATATTGAGAGGAAAGCAGCCATTTGGTGGTACCGAGTCCTTTTTGTGAGGACAGGGGATTCATGGCGTTGATGTGATCGTGGTGCTCGTCGCGAGCATCAAGGATAAAGTAATCTTCACTGATACTGTCCATTGAGGCTTGTAACACTGGGCGGCCATGTTTGAGGATCAAGACATCGGTGAGCAGATGTTCAATCTCCGCTACTTCGTGACTGGCAATAATCAGTGCGCGTTCACCATCATGGAACCATTCCAACAAGTGGCGATAAAACGTATCTCGGTAGACTAAATCTAACCCTAGAGTAGGTTCATCTAAGATCAAGATTTGAGTATTTGTGGCAATGACGATGGCCAAATGCAATTGTACCTTCATTCCTTTTGAGAGTGATTTGATACGTGTGCGAGCTTTTATGTCAGTTTGACTTAGTAGCGAATCCGCTTTGTCACGACTAAACCCAGGATGGACACCTTCTGTATAATTAAGAAGCTGGGCAACGGTCATCCAACCTGGCAGCACGTTGACATCGGATATATAAGACAAGCTTTGCATGATTTTATCGCGCTGCTTAATGGGTTCAAAACCATTAATGCGAATCATACCTTGGTATTCATGCGTGCCGAGTAGGGCATTAATAAGGGTCGATTTACCTGCGCCATTGTGACCGAGCAAACCAAGAACTTGTCCCGCATGCAAATCAAAACTAACGTCATGCAGAGCGTCTCCCTGCTGGCGATATTGTTTGGAAGCGTGTTGTACGCTGACTAATGCGCTCATTGGTCACCTTTAGTGTCTGATTTTTCTATATGTGGTGTTAACTGCTGGATAAATTCTTCAAGTGACATACCCAAGCGTTGCAACGTGGCAGCGATTTGTGGAAGTTGCTGTTCAAGAAAACGCGCTTTTTCATCGGCAAGTAGCTGATGGAGGGCGCCTTGAGCGACAAACATACCCTGACCCCGTTTTTTTTCGACCAAACCCTCGTCCACGAGCAACTGATAACCTTTCATTACGGTCAGATGGTTGATTTTCATATCTGACGAAATACTGCGAACGGATGGCAAAGCGTCGCCTTCTTGCCAGATTCCTTGCAGAATTTGTTGAGTGATTTGATCGGCCAACTGACGAAAAATCGGTTGGCGATCATGCCAATGCGTCATGTATGACTTCCTATCTGATTTGGTGTTATATATATGTATAACACCAAGAATGCGTAAAGGAAAGATAAATCGATTCCACGACTTCAGTGGGGTTGAAATGTGTCGCCCAAAAGGTAGCGTTTTAATGATGTGTGGTTTTTTTCGTAGGCGTTAGTGATTCAATGGTAGGTGTGACTATTAAGTGGCATTAACTTGATTAGCAATGGGGATTGAATCAATGGTCTTCACATTATTTTTGCCGTGCTTCTTAATGTCGTACATGGCTTGGTCGGCTTTTTGATAAATATCTTCGAAACGATGTTCTCCCTTCTGAAAGAGACAAATACCGATACTCATCCCAATGTCGACATTATCAAGGCTCTGATTTATAGCAGGAATAATGGACAGAAACAGTTGCTCGCAAAGCGTCGTGAGCTCTACTTGTTCTGAGTAGGTGCATAATATAACAAATTCATCGCCACCAACGCGTCCTATATGGGAGTGCTTTGGCGCCAATTCAGTTAGACTTTTTGCGATGTTGATAAGTACGGTGTCACCCGTGTGATGGCCTAAATTGTCGTTCACGGCTTTGAAATTGTCGATATCAAAAAATATCATGGCTGATTTTTGCAACGTATCTGACTGCTCGCCGAAAAATGCGCTGTCCTCAATGGCCGTTCTATTTAACAGCCCGGTAAGTGGATCGGTGGAGGCTAGCTTTGTCAGTTGTTGCTCATAACGTTTTTCTTTTGTGATATCGATGTGAGTGCCCATCATACGAAGAGGCGCTCCACATGCGTCATACTCAACGATTCGCCCTCGGTCGTAGACCCAACTATCGCTGCCGTCATTGTGAATCATGCGGTGGATCACTTCGTATAAATCGGTTTTTCCCGCTAGGTGATCGTTTAATGCACCGACCGCAAGGTCGTAGTCATCGGGGTGCAGGTTGTTTTTCCACGTTTCTACGGTTGCGGTTAACTCGTTAGGCTGGTAGCCGAGCATTTGGCCCCATTGCATGTTGAAAATGGTAAGAGTACCGGATGGGATGTGTTGCTCCCACAAACAAAGCCCATTGCTATCCAGAGCAGCATTTAACTTTTCTTGAAGGCGAGCGTTTTTGCGCCTAAGCGCCTCGTTTTCCTTTTCCAAGTGAGCAATCTTTTTTAGATACGCTTCCATGCTATCCAGACCAAGTGAAAGTAGAATAGACAATATACGAAAGCTACGCCGCGGTTGCTATGATCAGCTTTCTATAATGGCGATATGTCCGATTAATCGTGAAGCGAGTCAACATTTACTCCGAATCGCGATGTTACTGCCAAGAATCAGCTGACCACTAATGCTTTTTTAATCAGCTCTAGGTGTATTTGAGGTGTGACTACTTCATCCATTTATAGACGGGTGCTTTCAGAGTTTGAAATAATCGCTTTACTTAAACTTAGGTTTAAGTATTAGCATGGATTGTGTTGCGTACAGACACACTCAAGGAGAGAAAAAATGATTCAACTCGAACATGTCAATCTAGTGGTAAAGGATATCCCGGAAATGTTGACCTTTTACCAAGCGGCATTCCCACACTGGTCTATTCGTGATGAGGGAAAAGGGGACTGGAATGGTAAGCCGCGGAACTGGCTGCATTTTGGTGACGATTATCAATATATTGCGCTAAGTGACAATGGTGAAGGGGGCAATCGCGATTTATCTGGACATCAGGTCGGTCTCGCTCATTTTGCCTATGTGACTGATAATATTGACAGTGTTATAGCTAGGTTGAACCAAGCGGGATTTCAGGTAGCAAAACCCGGTGCGAAAGAACCTTACCGAAAAAATAGTTATTTTATTGATCCTGCAGGATTTGAAATCGAGTTCGTGGAATACCTAACTGATGACCCTAAGCTACGTAATCGTTCCAGCTAAGGCTACTGGCAGTCAATGTTAACGCATGACAGAGGGCGGCATATGGCTAATTAGTTCTCTGTCAGTTCTAGTGGTCACCTACCCATCCAAAAGGCCAGTGAAAGCCGTAATGCCAATCAGTTAATGGAAAATAACAGATTGAACGATCCTTCCATAATGTCAAAATCCGAGTGTTACCTTAGCTCTCGGATTTTGCAACAGACCCATCAATAAGTAATACAACTGAAATGACGTAACTGTGTGAACATTGCTATTAGCACCAAGACTAGGTGAGCGTTTTTACTTCACTGTGTTCGTTGATCAAGGATATGATTCTTGGTTTACCGCCAACACTCACCACATGCTTTGAGGCGATTTCAAGTGCTGCCACACACGTCGCATAAGTCGAGTGTTCACGGCCTTGATTGAGTGCTGCGAGTGCACCCATAGCAACTTCAGCACCAGACCCTACGGACGCGTAATTGGAATGAATCTGCAACACTGAAAAATCATCTTGGATTTCAAATATGATGCTTCTGACGATGACGAGGAACGAACCACCGACTTTGACGGTGTGCTCTTGATTGCCAAAGTTACCTTTAATAAATAAGTCAATGACGGCTGGGACAAATTTATTGACCATATAGGCCATAATATCTTGTGTCTCAGGGTCGAGTGGTGGAATGTTAAAGGAAAACTCTAAGAGTTGTCCCATTCGCCAAGATGTCGTGTAACCAATTAAGAACTCGCCCGATTTAAAGACTTTTCGATTAGTAACAACGCGGCACTTTTTTTCTCCTGATGACAAAGAATCAGAGCCCATAAACATGTCTCCATCATCATTTACGACGGCAACAATACAAGTCATGAAATTTACCTTAAAGTTTTGCGGATAGAGTATCTCTTGAGTTCTAGTTAAAGCGGTAGCCTACATCGACTAACCATTGTCCTGATTTTAATCCATTTGTTTCCTTCGAGTACCCAACACCAGTCATAAAGTGCTCGCCAAATTCTCCTTTGACTCCTGCCGACGCTACAAAACTGTTGTCTTTTTCGTCTTGGCTTCCGGCAGATACTTTGTCCCATGACCAACCAGCTGTAACGTACGGTTTAACTACGATAGAGTCGGTGGCATGATACGGGACACCAAACCCTACTGCTGCTTGGTACCGGACAAGGTCAATGGATTGTGTTTCAAGGGTGCCATTTTGACTGTTGTAACCTGAATATGAATCGTTTGACGTTGTGGTTACTCGAAAATCAGTGAACAGGTTCTCTTTCATTGATGGGACAATATAACCCTGTGAATAGACCGAATAGCCTTTGAGCGTTTCGCCATGACTACTGTCGGTCGCATAGCCCCCACCAATCGTGATTCCAGAAAAAGCGTCGCTGATGACTCCTGCATGGCTCACTCCTGAGATTAAACTGAGACAAATGAGCGCGAGTGAAGAATGCTTCATGATAATAACCTTTGTAGTGAATGTGGACGTAGTATCGGGGGAATGATGAAAATAAAAGAGGAAGAGTGTGATATTGGCGTTGCATCTTTTATTTTGATTCTTAAACTTAACCTTATGAAGGGGTAAGTGAGGCTTGCCAGTTTGTTGCAAGGTCCCATTTTCAACATGACTTCAAACTAAATCGGTTACAGTGGTTAAAGCTCTATTCAAGATGATAGTGATCGACCAGATGAGTGGGTGGCGTCGATTTCATCCTCGTTGCCATCATGTCATTCAAGTGCGCTCACTAACCTCAATTCGGGCCTTACGTCTATGCGATGTCCGATACGCTCATTTAGTTTGGTTCAACACCTCGTTCATTTGTTCTAGATTTCGCTCATAAATATCACGAAATAGACATAGGGTTAGCGTGTTGAACTCAGCCTGATATGTACTGTCGTAACGGTGAATGGTTGACACCTAAACATCATTTAACATGGCGGCATAGCAAAGCGTCATTTCACACATCAGAGTTTATTTAGATGATGCCTCGGAATTTAGCTCTCCTTTTGGGAGAGGTAGCTACCGGCGGAAAATTCGAGCCAACGAGCGTTGATTATTAGTAAAAAATGGCCGTTAGTCTGGTATTCATAACATTGAATATGATGGGGTTCATGGTGTTAAATCAGGGGAAAAGGTCACTAATCACGCAATAGATCTCTCCAGATCCCAAGTCTCTCTCGCGAAATGGTGTAATCATCAAGTTTGTCATTTATCTATTTTATGTTGTCGCTCTAAAGAATTGTAGGGAGGTTCTTTGTATTTCAAACTTTAGTATTTATTCTTCCTGAATACTAAATAACGTTAACTTTGTAGGTTGTAATGAAACATCAATCTGTTTCTTATTTTAATAGTCAAATTTCTGGGTTAACTTATGGGCCTTTATCAAAGGCAGAAGTTAACCATGAATTAGGTCAGTTTGTAGAGATATTAGCTAAATGTAATACACGCAGAAAGTTAAATATAGCTTCGTTTTTACATTGGGTAAAACCGGCGATAATCCATAAACAATATAAGCTTTTAAAGTTGTCTAGTGATGTCGATTTTACTGGTTATGTTATATGGGCTTGGGTTGATGAATTGACATTAATTGATTATATGACACAACCTAGATTTTCACTCAAGCCAATGAATTGGAATGAAGGGAGTAACTTAATAGTAGTGGATTGGTTTGTTGAGAAAAATAATACAATTCAGTTAAATAAACTATAC
The DNA here is from genome assembly GCF_041471725.1 of Vibrio sp. 10N.261.51.F12. NCBI lineage: Bacteria > Pseudomonadati > Pseudomonadota > Gammaproteobacteria > Vibrionales > Vibrionaceae > Vibrio > Vibrio sp. 10N.261.51.F12. The sequence goes on from NZ_JBFROV010000005.1 coordinate 17,273, forward strand.
AAGTTTATCGTGTCATCCACAGGTATAAGTAGAAAAGAGGTCAATGTTTGTATTCGTGACAGTCAGGGAAATGTCGTAAAAACGAACAAGCGGAGTATTTATGAGCACTGAACTGCTAAAAACACATAAATTTGCTGGAAAAGATAACACGCCTATTATAGGTCGCGATTTACCTGAGGAGTCCTTTTTTTCATTTGATGCGTACAAATTAAATGGAACTGAAGTCGTTTGGATAAATAAAGAACTGATGCAGGAATATGATGTCGGACTCAATGAAGATATTTTTAAAAGTGAGCTGATTGAGAACTTTAGTTACGTGTCTAAAGGGTATACTAATAAAGCAAGGATTGTAGCGACTGACAAGAAAACATTCATGGCTGACCAATATGGCTCTCGACATGAGATATGCAACGGTGGTAGCGCACGATGCGGATTAAATGGGCACTTTCAAATTAAAGGGATTGGACGTAACCCTTTAGTGGCTGCAAATATGTCTGAAAGTCATTCACATGGAAAATTGTTTATCGATGAGGCAATTAGTGAAGCGATATGGGGGGAGGTTTGTCATAAGCACCTACCCTACGGAGCAATACGAACACTAGCTATTATCAAGACCAATACAAAACACAAGTTTGGATATTTGGATGATGCACCAAGTAAACACTGTGCTTTAGTTATTAGGGAAGTTTCTATACGCCCGGCACATTTTGAGCGATGTACCTTTTTCTGGCCAGAGGAGAATTATAGTTACCTTCGAGATAATGATGCGAATCGTGTAAGGAAGACGGTGCCTTATCTATCTAAGTTGCTGTTAGGTGGTATTGAGGATGATCCATTTAGAGATGCCCTTAACAAGATGATAGACCGCCTGGCTTGTCAGATTGCAGCGTCTAGAGTGAAAGGAGTCCCACATGGTTCCTTAACAAGTTCAAACATATCGATTGATGCTCGCTTTTTGGATTTCGGCACCATAACAGCCGTACCAGATTTCGGTAACTATGTGTTGGCAAATGGCGTTGGTGCCGTATGGGATGACCATGAACTTATAGAGGCCTGGCTCGTTAATTTTATTGACACACTTAATCACTATTCGAAAGGCGTTTTGACTCCGAGTCAAGTGCGAGAGTACTCGTCTAGGTTTTCGCGATTACTTGACGAATATGAGAATAAGTATTTGTTAATTGAGTTAGGGATCAAGGACCATTCAGGTTCGAATCTTCAACAAGCCAGTCGATTAAAGGAACGGCTTAAAGGAGAAGAACGAAGAGAAATCGCTCGCTTTAATAGTCAAGAATTTCGTCAGAGTATTCTAATAGAAGCCAAGAAACTTGGTCTTGAAGTTAAGTCTGTTGAATTCCCTTTACGAGAAGCCAAATACTCATCGTTTAGCATCCTTCAAGGACACTTGAATACAAAGTACGACTATCAATCTGTTTGTCAGATTATTAATAATTACTTAGCATGAGTAGGATAGTTATGATTGATGTAATTGAAGTGATTTTAATTTCTACCTCCTTACTGTCGTTTATTATAACCCTAGTTTTATTTGGATGTTATAAATTAAAAAAATCTAAGGATCAGAATAGAAATGATCCAACAGTTTCAGTTTTTTTACCTTTCTATAATGAGAATGAAGAGTATCTAGTATGCGCGTTGAGCAAATTAAATGAGCAAAGCTACCCAAGTCGAATTCAGGTTATTGTGATTGATGACGGCTCCACAAATAATGCAATAGGCCGAGTGAAAGAATGGATTGATAGTACGGAGATGAACCATGATTTCCAAATCCTAGAAAGGCCCGCAAATGGTGGTAGAAAAGGTTTTGCTTTAGATTATGTATTAGCCCTTGGCATTGCTACTGGCGATGTCTATGTCGTTGTAGACAGCGATACTTATATCGAGCCCAATGGTATCTATGAGTTGGTCATCAAGCTTTGGTCTGATGAGAAATACGCTGCGGTTTGTGGGTATATCACGCCAGAGAACTATAAAGACAGTTTTATAGGAAAACTACAGCACTATGAACACATCAGCTTTTATGGCGCAATAAGAGCAGCGCAAGATAAACTAGGTTGTGTCCCAGTATTAGCAGGCGCGTTCGTTGCTCATCGAGCTTCTGTGGTGAAAAAGTTGGGTGGGTGGAGCGAGTGGTTAGTCGAAGATATCGCTTGGTGTTGGAAGGCAATATCTAACGGCTATCGAACAGGCTATGCACCTAAAGCAAAGGCAACAACGCAGTGCCCAACTGATGCGAAAGGTCTATTTAATCAACGCCGGCGCTGGGCACGAGGCCGAGTAGAAGCGTATACAGAAGCTTGGAAGACACATTGGATAGCGGGTCTATGCGCATCCCCTTGGTTTTTACTTACGGCGGCGCAGTACATGTTTCCATCTAGCATCATTTTGTTTGTCTTCATGGTCGCAACAGGTATTTGGATTCCAATTGCAATCGGTGCTGCCAATATGATTATTTATTTTTTACTTGTGCATTCTTATATAAGAGATTTCGATCTTTCCGGTGATCTGTCAAACCGACAAGTTATTAAAGCACCAATCTATTCAGCCTTATTAGAATCCTTTACATGGCTACCAAACTTGCTCGGTTACTCAGATGAAATTTTAGGCAAGAAAAAAGGCTGGTTAACAAGATAGTTTCTATGAGCGCAGTACTCTTTACTGTAATTTAATATAAGGAAATAACGTATGTATAACTTAAGTGCTAATGAAATTTCAATGGTTGATGGTGGGGGGGATGGAGGTTCATCTAGTAAAAACTACTCGGGGTACCCTGCATCTAGTGGTAGTTATAACAAGCCGAGTCAAGGTCCATTTAGCTCTACATGTGTTGGTGCTACTTTAGCGGGGGCAATTGGTGGAATTATGACGGGAAATTTAATTAATGGAGCTGTTGGCGCCAATAGTGGTGCATATGCGGGTGGTTGTTACAATGGTAGTGGCGGTTATTAATTAAATCAACAAGCGTCAGCTTAGCTGGCGCTTATACAGTAAAGGAACTTATTATGGGTAAGGAATTCTCAAAAAAATACTCCAGTGCACTTCTAGAACTAAGTGACCATAAGATATCAAACCTGCCTTATGTAAGATTTTTAAATTACATAGGCATTCAAACTAAACCGATTCAATACGATGGTTTTTTCATGGGAGTAGCGAAACTATATCCCCTATGGTTTGTTTTGTTTAATTTATTGCTGGTGTTTGAAAGTGACTATTTAATAGGTTCTTACGTTTTAAATTCCCTTTTGTTTCCATTGCTTTCATCTATAATTTGCTCATTTTTTTTCGTGATTCAACGAAAGTTATATAAATTACAATGTTGGGATGAGCTATGATGAGGGAAATTATATCTTATACAATCTTACTGTGGAATTTTAGGAAGTGGCTTATTTTTCTAATTTGGCGGTGAAGTGATTCTTCTACGCTACTTTGGAAAGTGCATTAAGTACATAAATAAAAACGATGGATTAGTTACTATAGTGTCAAATGGTTTAAAATAAATAACTTGGTGGAAAAGACATACTCAATACTTGGGTAGTGCGAGCCTTAATTATCATATCGATGATATTAAAGATGAATCACACTTTATTGAAGTAGCGAAGTTTTTAGAAATATCACAATCGACTAGGTTAAGTGTCAATATTATGATAGTACAAGCGCGAATTAATGAATGTCTTGATTTTACAATAAATATCAAAAAGATAATTCGGTGCTTAATTGCTTTGAAACAATGTTTGAAGGCTGGGGTTGTTATGTCGGTATTGACAGTTTAGTCGTCACTTTTAGCGGCGATAGTTACCGCTCGTGGTGCGTGCAGCATGGCCCTATTGGATCAATTTATGACGAGAGTATCGTGCTTCCCGATACTTCAACCAAGTGTCGATCTTAGGTCTGCCAATGTGGTGTGGACCTCTTAGCAAAAAAGGTGAATACAAAGCTAACTCCCAATCGGCAACAAGAAATTGAAGTAATACAACTTTGGTCTCGATTGATTAGGTAAAGGAACCCCCGTGGTAGCAAGAGCCAAGTATTTGTATCGGCCAGAGTATTTTGAGCCTCAGAAATCAGATAATTAAGATCGATTTTAATCGATGTCTTATTGAGTCAGTATTTTTTTGTTGGCGCGTCTGTATTTGTTCTGATCACTATAATTTTTTGTTTTTTGCGGAATATACTTGCAGAGACACGCCCAATGGAGTGGTAAGTCCTACAGGTGATATTGTTAAAGTACAGTCTAATGATGAAGGATAGGCCGAAAATGAATTTATTACTGAAGGTCAGAACGTGCTCTCTGGCGAGCCGTTAAATGATAGCAAAACAGAACGACATGATGAGTTTGAGCAGCGGATAAAAAACGCATAGTTACGACCATCGAAAACTAAATTATTTTATTAAACAATCGTCGTAGTAAAGTGATTGAAAAATCTCAGCATCAATACCTCTCACTTCTTTGAGTGAGAGGTATAAGGAGCAATAATGAAAAACATCGAAAGATATCTAATGTCTTCGGATTACAAATTATCTGAAGATAAATGTTATTTATTTAATGAATCAGTGTTTGACAAGGTGGTTATTATTAAGGATGGCCCAGATTACAAGGTCGAATACAAAATGAAAAGTATGTTTTTTACTTTTGTAGCATACTTTATATGTGCGCTTCCATTTTTAATTTCAGATGGAGTATATTTCAAGTTCTCATTTGCTATATTATCCTTTCTGTCAATTTTATCATTAGTTAGAGTTATTATATATGAAATTAGAGTTTGTCACGTAAGAGTGATGCTGTTATTTATTCAGAATAGAGATTGTTGATGTCTGTTAGTGAATTATAAAAGAGGTGTTTCTGTGTTTATGGAACATAGGTTGTCTGTATCTGGTTGTTCTTCATATGTTAGTATTAATTGGGCTTTGACAAATAGTTGCAATTATAGCTGTACCTATTGTCACCCAGAGCTTAATAATGGTTCCATTAAAGAACCATCATATGATGATGTAGTTAGGTTTATCGATAATGTCACTCGAGGCCTAAATGTGAATGACATTAAGCTTAATTTTGAATTTGGCGGGGGGGAAGTTACTCTTGTTCGTTATTTTGGAATACTAGCTAGATATATTAATTCTAATCATGGAGAGGTAACAATTGTATCTAATGGTTCAAAAAAGCTTTCATGGTGGAGCGATTATTCTAGGTACTTGAGTGGAGTCAGTCTTAGCTACCACATTAATGATAATAAAAGTGAATCCCATTTTATTGACGTTTCTAAAGTTCTTGAAGCTTCGAAAACGACCCGTTTCCACGTCAATATTATGATGGTTCCCGAGCGCTTTGATGACTGTTTAGAGTTTGCAAACAAACTAAAACAAGAAGTTCGTTGCACTATTGCTCTCCAACCACTTTTTAAAGGCTTTGGCCATGGGGGAATTACTAAGAAATATCCGTATACCTCCGAACAAGAGCAAGTAATGAAAGACTTTCGTGGACGGCCGGAGCTTAAAGCGCTGCCACCTTCAATGGCAGAGCTAGAAGTAAAATATACTAATGGGACAGCTAAAAGCATGTCGACTTTTGATCTAATCGCAAATGACCAAACAAACTTTGTTGGGTGGGATTGTTATGCCGGTATTGACAGTTTAGTCGTCACTTTTAGCGGCGATATTTACCGCTCGTGGTGCATGCAAGATGGCCCTATTGGATCAATCTATGACAAGAATATCGAACTTCCCGAGACACCAATTAAATGTCGAACCAAGATCTGCCAATGCGGTGTGGATCTCTCAGCAAAAAAGGTGAATACAAAGCTAATGTCCAATAGGCAACTCGAAATTAAAGTAATTAAGCTTTAGTGTCGATTAATTAGGGAAAGGAACCTCCGTGGTAGCAAGAGCTAAGCATTTATATCGGCCAGAGTATTTTGAGGCTCAGAAATCAGATAATCAAGGTTCGATTTTAATCGATGTTTCATTGAATCAACATTTTTTTGTCGGTGCGTCGGTGTTCGTTCTGCTGACTATTGTTCTTTTTGTTGTTTTTGCCGAATACACACGTAGAGATACATTGAATGGAGTGGTAAGCCCTACGGGGGGGATTGTTAAGGTGCAGTCTAATGATGAAGGATATGCCGAAAATGTATTTGTAACCGAAGGCCAGAAAGTGTTCGCCGGAACTCCGCTATATGAAATTAAAACAGAGCGATATGATGAATTTGGGCAAGGCATTAAAAAACGTATTGTTACAACTATCGAAAATCAAATTACTTTATTAAACGAACGTCGAAGTAAAGAGATAGAAAAATCTCAGCATCAGTCAGAGGTGATAGATGATGACCTAGTGAGGCTGTCAGAAGAAGCTGGAATACTTAAAGTTGTTGTCGATTTATCTGAACAAGAGTTAAGTCTTGCTCAAAGCCTGGTTGATAAACAACAAGTTCTAGTCAACAAGCAGTTCATTTCTTTGATTGAGCTCCAAAGACAAAGACTAGAGTTGATATCCTTGGAAGCCAAAGTGCAAACACAGCGTCTTAGCTTACAGCGTTTGATAAGGGAGGCTGCTAAGCTGGAAGAATCGAAAGAGACGCTTCAGTTAGAACTTGACATTGCCCTACAGGATATAGACCGTCAGCTTCAACAAATTACTCAGAATAAAATCGAATACTTTTATCAAACGGATACTCAGGTTGTATCGCCGATTGAGGGGGTAATAGCGTCCATTTTTGTCAAGGAAGGTCACTCAGTCAATAAGGGGCAACCCCTATTAGTTGTTATTCCAATGGGTGAGGAACCTGTCGTCGAGCTCTATGCTCCCAGTCGTAGTATAGGCTTCATTCAAGCAGGTCAAAATGTTCGATTAAGATTTGATGCGTTTCCCTATGAAAAGTTTGGAGTTCAGCAAGGTGCCATTGCATCCATATCAAAATCCGCAGTCTCAGCGGATATGTTACCAAATAGTCCACTAATACAAAGCCAACTTACTCGTACTCATGGTGGTGTGGGTTTGTACCAAGTTAGGGTCAAATTAGATAAACCTACCATTACGGTGTATGGAGAGGAGCAACTGCTTGTGCCAGGGATGACACTGACTGCCGATATTGAACTGGATACGCGGAAGGTCTATGAGTGGCTGTTAGAGCCTTTGTACACCATTAAAGGGCGAATGTAATGATGCAAGCAGAAGGCTTGATTGACTGGGGTTGGGGTAAGAAACTCTGTTTAATTCGTCAAACTGAAAAAGCGGAATGTGGCATTGCTTGTTTAGCGATGGTTGCTGACTGGCATGGGTACAAAACTGATCTAAGATCGCTCAGGGCAAAGTGCGGCATTACCCAACACGGGATGTCGTTTGCGCGGCTCATTGAGTGTGGTGAACTTCTGAAGCTTTCGGGCCGAGCAGTACGCTTAGACCTACATGAATTAGAACAATTAGCCACGCCTTGTATCCTGCATTGGAACCTAAATCATTTTGTAGTATTAAAAAAAGTAAGTGGGAAGAAAATTGAGATTCACGATCCTTCGAATGGAGCATTGACGTTGAGTCATGATGACGTAAACAAACATTTTACGGGAATCGCCCTAGAGCTAGCGCCAACTCATGACTTCGAGGAAAAAACAGAAAGTAAAGTTGTGCGTCTATCAACCCTGATCGGTAAAACAGTTGGATTAAAAGGGGCATTAGGAAGGATTTTTGTTTTCGCATTGGTGTTGGAGGTGTTAGCGCTAACTTTACCCATCTTCAATCAAATTGTCATTGATGAAGTGTTGGTTGGTTATGATAGAAATCTTTTAGTACTCGTCATTGGCGCCATACTGATGGTGACAGCGACTCAAACCCTAATCGGTCTTGCCCAGCAATGGGCTACCATAAAGCTTTCAGTCAACTTTAATATGCAGTGGGCTGCAAATGTGTTTCATCATTTGTTCCGATTACCAATAGATTGGTTTGAAAAAAGGGACATAGGGAGCATTAGTGCAAAATTTTCCGCCGTGGATGTCATCCAACAGACATTAACAACCAGCGCAATTCAGGCTTTGCTCGACTTAGTATTAGTCGTTGGAACACTTTCGGTTATGTTGCTTTACAGTCCGCAGCTGTCACTCGTTGCAATAGCCGCTGCATTAGGCTACGTGGCTCTTAGGTTTGCTTGGTTCGGTTCGTTTAAACGGGCTGAAGAAAATACTTGGGAAGCCAGCACGCAAGAGGAAAGCTATTTTATAGAGACAGTACGTGGTGTATTGAGCTTGCGAGTCAATGGGACGTTGCCTTGGCGAGAGTCGTCGTGGAGAAATCTCAACATTAATCGCAGAAATGCGCAGTTACACGAGCAAAAGCTGGGAATGATCTACAACACAATGAATGTGGCCATTGTTAGCCTTGTATCAGCGAGTGTACTTTGGCTTGGCGCGAACTTGGTGCTTGATGGGCTCTTTACTATCGGTATGTTGATAGCATTTCTTTCTTATCAAGGGCGTTTTTCGGCCAGCGTTAGCTCCCTGATAGATAAGTACTTTGAGTTTAAGATGTTATCTGTATATAACGAGCGTCTTGCAGACATTGTCTTGACGGAAAAAGAGGTGGATCGTGACTCAGACGCTTTGAGCCTGACACAATTAAAAAATAGTGAGGGTGACAATGTTATTGAGTTTGATGATATCTACTTTTCCTATGGAAAAGACCAACCTCCCATTTTAAACGGCGCTACCTTTAGTGTGAAAAATAATGAAATCGTTGCGTTAGTAGGACCATCTGGTTGCGGCAAGTCAACGATCTCAAAACTCTTACTGGGCATATACTCAGCGACATCGGGTGGCATTTATTATTTTGGTAATAGAACAACTGCTACTCAATCACTTAGAACTCAAGTCGGGGCAGTACTACAAGAAGACCAGCTGTTTAGCGGTTCGATTATCGAGAATATTACGTTTTTCTCTGGTGATTTAGATGAAGACTGGCTTGTGAAGTGCGCACGTAAAGCTGGTATCCACGATGACATAGAACATTTGAGCATGGGTTATCACACTTTGATTGGCGAAATGGGTTCGAGTCTTTCTAGTGGTCAAAAACAAAGGATTCTCATCGCGCGAGCTTTGTACAAAAAACCCAAGTTTCTCGTGTTGGATGAAGCGACAAGCAGCTTAGATATCTATACCGAGTCGTTTGTCTGCCAAATGTTTAAAGAAATCAATATACCTATTTTGATGATTGCCCATCGTCCGGAAACCATTGCGTCAGCTGACCGAGTTTTACTCATGGATGGTGGGGTTGTTAAAGAAATTCCTAATAATTTCAAGCCGGAGGCTTAAAATGTACCACTCTAAACGAATCCTCTGCCCTGATAATCACTCTGAATTATCTGAGGTTGCGTTGATGGAACAATATGGTCAATATTTTGGTTCAGATAATTGGGTAACATTCTCTGGATGTCCGTCGATTACGTTGACTAAAGCAGGAGTTAATAGCTTAGAAAACTTACCGGAAGGAAATAAAGTGATTTCCATGAATTCTGGTTGTTATATTGAGTCTTCTAACTCTCCAGCTTTTCCATGCGGTATTACAAAGCTGACAAGCGTTTCAATTAAAGGTCGGCCTTTTGGTAAAATAGTCATTGGGAAAGGGTGTGTTCTTCAAGGAACCTCAATTTGCTCTTATGAAGAGGTTTCGATAGGAAACGATGTTATTTTGGGTCCTAATGTAGTGATTATGGACTGTAGTGGCCATGCTCTTTCAAATCGAGGACACCCCGATGAATTCGATAACCTAAAAGCTGATCCTGTTATAATCGGCAATGATGTTTGGATAGGGTACGGTTGTATCGTTCTGCCTGGCGTTAACATTGGCGATGGCGCAGTTATAGGGGCTGGTAGTGTTGTCACAAAGGATATTCCTGCCAATTGTATGGCTGCAGGCAACCCGTGTACCGTAAAGAAAATCGAGTTGAGAAAATGAGATTTCTTAGCCTTTCGCGAGTATCGTTCACTATGTTGTAGGGTGATAAACGCACTCAAGTATTTTTATGTCAGTACACTCACTATCTGTTTTTAAATTACTTTATTTGGTGTTGGCATTCTGGTTTTTTGGTTCCACATCCACATCCACATCCACATCCACATCAACGTAATACGCCAAGATCTAAATGATGCCGTATTCTATTTCTTGTCGACAGGATAGCGACACGGAACAAGAAGGGCTCAAGGAATGGGCATCGTCAGGAAGACTATTCGATGGTTTAGGAAGCGCCGTCGGCACGGAGAGCGAACAGGACATTGAAAGGATGCAACCCTTACTAGGATAGGTAACGAACAGAGGAAGGCAGTGGACACTTTGGTTACTGCTTAGGAACGAGTGAGGTAAGCTAACGAGGATGGTTAGCGGGTAAGGAACACCATTTGGGACAACCGCTAGGATGGCGATGAACGGAATAAGCTGACAGATTTTAGCATTACTGTCATGGATTGATGCACGGGGCACCTTTAATTGCGGGATTGCTGCGAGTAAGAGTTATAACCCCGAAGTCGAAAGGTCTCGGGGTTTTCTTTTTGGGTACTGGTTACTGTAATAAAGACCCAACGCCGACAACCGTCGATAAATCAATACATTGAATAATACCTTGGTTATTCATAATTCATTGTTAACCAGTATCTGAACCTTTAAGATTTTCGAACGATAATCATGCTTGTTATGCCATGTGTTAGAATACCTGCAATTAACGACCGGAAAGCAGCCATGGCAAATCCCGAATACACAGAGAAATTAGACACACATGATAAAATAAGTGTTTGCTTGTATCGCACTGGCATCAGTTTGTTTGCTGTTGCGACGTTCGCTTATTCGTTGGTTGCCGCTAGCATGAACGGCGTATTTTCGCTGTCCCCCTCTATGGCATTGGCTACTCTCATGACGCTTTGTGTCGCTAGCGCCCTGACTGCCGCAAATTTGCACGTGTACAGTAAGCATGTTCGTAGCATTATAGTGGGGGCAACATGGATTGGGTTATTGGTCATGTTGTTTGGTGGAGTCGACGTATCATCGTGGATTGCATTGGGCTTTTTGTTTGTTACTTTTTCCGGTGTCGCGCTAAAAGAATCCTTTTGCTTCAAGGTATATGGGCTTAAATTTGTCCCCGTTTTACTAGCATTGAATACGCTGTTTATTGAACAAAGTTATTGGCCAGGCGTCATGGTGTGCTCTGCGGTCGTTGGAATAATTATGACTTACCTCGCCATTCAAAAATGGAGAATGCCGCTGCACTTTGATATCGGTATCAAGGCAAATTATGAGGTGTGAAGACCGCCATTATTGGTCAGGTTTACATTTTGGTCGTCAAGCCTTGTTTGAATGACTTAAGCCGTTAATGAATGTGGTGTTTTAGGCAAGGAAAGTCTGGTCGACTCGGCAATGTATTGCGTGTATCGTCTAGAAAAATTGATCAAATAAGGTATAAATGATGAGTGGAACAACCCGAGCTAATATTCACCCAGGGCTAGAAGTAAAGATTGTTCTGAAGCAGGATCAACGAAGTGGGACATTGACGTCGGGAGTAGTGAAAGACCTTTTGACCAAATCGCCTAGTCACCCTCATGGTATTAAAGTCCGCCTTGAGAGTGGTGAAGTGGGTCGTATAAAAGTGATCATCGACTAGTTACTTTGGCCTAGGGCATTTGGTTGACTCGATGATGCTTTTATTACCGAGTCAACATTCCTTATCGTGTATATATTCAGTCTTTCTTCTCAATCGTGATTTCTAGCGTTTTGCTGTTTCCAGCAAACCACTTCTGAATATATAAAGAACCAACAATTGGCGCAGTACCTTCTTCAGGTACTTCCTTGTAGCGCACACTGTTTTTTGTCTCTTTCTCATATTCAAATTGAACGATTTTCTTTGCCATGGGTCATTCCTGTTTAATGCTTGTTATCGTAATAGTGTTTTAAAGTGACGAGTCAAACAACGGCGCTTGAGAGCTTACCAACTATGATAAATGCGCTGCACTATTACGTTTTAATATGTTGTGACTATATCAAAATCATGGTCAACAATCGATAATCTCGCGCCTTGGCAACATCGTATTAACTTGCGAATGAATGGTTATGACCATATGTCTCTTAGGCTTGTGCGAGATCGCTTACGATTCCGTGAGTGAAGGGTAGGAATGGTATTGCGAATATGAGTTATCTATGAAGGTAACTATCTGTTATTTAGCATTATATTATTCATTGTCGTTTTTTGAGTGGTTTTTTTACATCCTAGTAACACGTCAATTTATCGTGACTCCATTATTATATCTCTTGTCGACAGGATAGCGACACGGAACAGGAAAGGCTCAAGGAATGGGCATCGTCAGGAAGACGATTCGATGGTTTAGGAAGCGCCGTCGGCACGGAGAGCAAACAGGACATTGAAAGGATGCAACCGTTACTAGGATAGGTAACGAACTAAGGAAGGCAGTGGACACTTTTGGACGAAGTCGGGAATAAACATCAGGATAGATGTTAAGGACACCGCTTAGGAATGAGTGAGGTAAGCTAGCGAGGATGGTTAGCGGGTAAGGAACACCATTTGGGACACCGCTAGGATGGCGATGAACGGAATAAGCTGACGGATTTCAGCATTACTGTCATGGATTGATGCATGGAGCACCTTTAGTAGCGGGATTGCTGCGAGTAAGAGTTATAACCCCGAAGCCGAAAGGTCTCGGGGTTTTTCTTTTTATTGCTGCTTAATGGATGGGTTGTCGCTAATTTTGACCAGTTTATAAATGGTAATGGCATTGATAAGTCAAAACTACGTGAACATATGGTGTTGTTTTTAGAAGAACTCATGCCAGTGTGCGATCAGTTTGGACTCAAGTTAGCGGTTCATCCCGATGATCCACCGCGCCCAATCCTTGGCCTACCTCGTATTGTATCGACGATTGAAGATATTGAGGCGTTGACGAAAGCTGTGCCAAGCAAGATGAATGGTATTACGATGTGCACGGGGTCTTACGGTGTGCGTGGTGACAATGATCTTGTGAATATGATAGAGACATTTGGCGATCGTATTTACTTCACTCACTTACGTTCAACGCAGCGTGAAGAGAACCAGATGAGCTTTCATGAAGCGTCACACCTAGAAGGTGATGTGGATATGTATAACGTCATTAACGCACTGCTTAAAGAAGAAAAGCGTCGTAAAGATGATGGGCAAGTCCGAATGATCCCAATGCGTCCCGATCATGGCCACCAAATGATTGATGACCTAAAGAAAAAGACTAACCCTGGCTATTCATGCATCGGTCGATTAAAAGGCTTAGCTGAAATTCGAGGTTTAGAATTAGCATTGAGAAAAACGTTCTACGAGTAACCGAATAGGTTCAACAATAGGCGTTTTAATGGCTAATCATGTTTGATTAGCCATTTTTTTAACTGAGGATCAATGTCACCAGTAAGCCGCGTTCGTTATCTTGAATAGAGCACTTCGTTAATTTAATTGGGTTTCTATCTAAAGGCTAATTCTAAGGATGATAATGATGAGCGAAGTTGCTGGTCTACAACTGATAGTTGACCTCTATGCGATGATCGCCGTTTTCGAGTGAGGTATGTTCTGACCAGTTCGCAAAATAACGTATGTTTAAGCGAGGGTTTATTTGATAAGACGCCGAAAACTCGTGAGTCAATACGTTCCCACCACCGGCCATACCGTTATCCATATATTCTTGAGAACCGGATAATGTCGTCATCCACATCGGATTGTAATTTAGCCAAATGTTATCAGTGATCGCGAGTTTACTATAAGCACCCACAACAGCGAATGTACCGGGAACATGGTACCCAGAATCTGCATCGTTAGCGAATGAAACGCCTGCTCCAGCCAACGGGTACAGATTCAAGGGACCATATTGGGGTAACGCTTGGATCAAACTGTATGAAGCCGTTCCACTTTCGTTGTTGAGATCATAAGCAATGTCAATTTGGTTTCCGCGCCCGTTAGTAAGGTCAACACCAAAGTTTCGGAAGCGGAAAGAGTCAATAGAATCATTCGCGGTATCTGACCACCCTAAAGCCTCGCCACCTATTCCTTTTAGCTCAATAATATTCATAGCGGCCGTGGTTTCTTTTCCCGTATCGTATGTTTGGCCGACTTTTAAGTTAATGCCTTTATTGGTGTAACCCGCGCCAATCTGAGTAAATACAGCGAGTGGGTCAGACATGTCTTGGAGGTCGTCTTCATCTTGGGCGAAGGTATCATTCGCATATATCAAAGGCATACTGATGGCTAAAATGCTGAGCATCGTACTTTTACGACATACGTGATTTAACTTAAGAAGGTTGCCGAGATCTGTGCTGAGGGTATGGTTGGAGGTGCCAGTCATGTTGTTACATTATCATTGTTTAAGGATGCGCTATGGTAATGGAGGATGCGCTTCCTAAGTAGAGACCGACACTTACTTCAACTATTAATCATATTAATACTGGTCAAAAAGAAAACAATAAGTTAATTATCGTTTGGCAAGAGGGAAGCGAGTAAATGCCCATTTCCCTCTGTTGTCTAAACCATCGTACGATTACTTACGGACGACATGTTTATGTTCTGGTTTTTGTGACTGGTTATTAGATAATCGTCGCCAACATAAGCAAGCTCGGAGTCGAGAAAACACCATGTTGCTTTGAATGTGAGCGCTCATGTTTTGCCATTGTGGATCGGAAGAGAGACGTTTTAGTTCCACTAGGTCTGTTTTATGTCGTAGCCGCTGGTATATCAATTTGCGTGCAAGCGACCACTGCTTTCGCTTTAGAGACAGCACAAACGCTATCAGTGGCGGCAGTGGGTGAGTTCGATAGTAGTCGCGTACACCGCGAACGCCTGCTGCTGCTAACCCGCCGACTAACACAATAGCGATGACGTATACCCAATATGCTTTTATCCAAGAGGAGAAAGTGTGGCGAACCTGGAACGTGGCCCCTTCTAAATATAAGTGTTCGAGTTTTTGCGTGTCAGTGTTCCAAAATGTAATCTCAATCGGCGCTAAGGTTAACGGTCCACCTTTTTGAATCACATAGTTACGTTCTTCTTGTCGCTCCGATAGGTAGTGAGTTCGAACCCGGGAGTCGTTGAGAAAAATAGGCTTGTCGTAATAGTCAGCAGAGTCAGTCCAAGGCGTTGGGAGGAGCGTTGGAAGTAACATCGCTAAGCTATTATCAGCATGGAGATACACGGTTCGAGTGATACTGTCACCAACTGAAAGTGTGTCGTCGGACTGACGCCAAACCTGTTTCAAATCGGCGCGACTTGCGACTAACGTCGATTGATTTTGAGCAAAATCTGCCACGGGCATTTGAGCGGTAAAGTAGAGTGGTCGAGTCCGAAAGGTGGTCCTGACATCCTCCCCATTTTGTGCGCTAAACTGCACTTTTACGTCAACCGCCGGGATCGTATAGCGTCCACTTTTATGTGGATAAATAGGGATCTGCCAACGTTGATGCGACCAGCTTTCTCCTCCTTTTCGACGGTTAAAATTAGTTGCTGCCAAATCACCTTGCGGGATGATTAGATTAGGAACGTTGATGTTGCTAATTTGCGTCCCAGCAGTAAACCAACGCGATGTAGCGACTTCAATGTACATAAAAACAACTTCATTGATAGAGGTTGGTGTTGTGGTGTTGTCGCTACTTAACCAGCTACGGATCATGACGTCTTGTTCGTCGCCTCTCTCTACCGCTGAGTGAACGAGAGTCGGGTAGGAAAAACACAGGGCCCAAATAGCAATAAAACGTGATAAGTTCCGCCAGTTTTTCATAGTGTATTATCTCGTAATTGGAGAGCAAACTTTCGCTGGAGAAACAAAGCAGGATTAGCTTCTACGCGCAGAAGCCATTGCTTTGTCATCTCGGGGTTTGTAGATAAATCATCAGCTGTGATTTGTAATTCAATTTTTGAATCAGGCATGACCTCTTGGTCGTGCCCGTCTGCCGTTTGTGGTTGATCGGCAGGCAACGAAAAAGACGTTTCGCTTTGCCCTTCATCACTTCGCCCCTGTCCCTCACTAAAATCATTAATAAACTGAATAAAGTCAGAGACGACCTTGAGATTAAGAGCAATACTTTCGTCATCCGGATATTGCTTATGGAGCGTGTCGTAGAGTTTCCTAGCCGCTACATACTCTCGTTGTCCAATTAACGCGAGTCCGAGATTAAATTGACAATCCACGTCATCAAATGCTACCCAAATCTCTGCAGCTCGTTTGTAGTCACCCGCGAGAAAATACGCATTGGCTTTGTGCTTGGGTGAAACAAAATACAAGGCTGCAAGCTTAGGGTTGTCGTGCATAAGATACCATTGCCCGAGTTGATCGGGGGTGATCCACAATCCTACAAAAAAATCTACCGCACGGGCTAGCCCTGTCTGTGTTGTCTCTCCTGATGCAGGATTACCAGGCTTTCCATCCTGTGCGCTAGCCTGAGGGCTAAAGCAAAGGCTGGTAGTAATGAGCCCTAAAATACTCCACTGTACGACCCAACCTCGTCTGAACCATAAAAGGTAAAGAAATGCTAAAGGAAACAACAAGTAATAACCATTGTCTTGCCAAGGAAGCGTTGAATCGCTATTCAACTCAGTGTTCAGTCTGATTAAATCTGCGATTGCTACTACATCAGAGTTATCCGGCGTCACCTGATACAAATATGCGCCTGTTTGACTGGCTAGACTTTGCAATTGATGGGTGTCGCTGTTGCCGTTCACCGATAGCATAATCAGTTGATGACGGCTGTTGGTAAAATAATGAAGAACTTGCTCTGTCTCTTCAGCGGGTATTCCATCGGTGATCAGTAATACACTAGTAGGGACGGTTAAGTCTTGCAGTTGGGAAGTGATAACGGGCAGTGATCGGCTGACTCTTTTTCCCTTGATGGGCATAATATCTGGTGACACTGCTTCGAGAAAAGGAGTGATAACATATGGGTCTTCTGTTAAAGGCATAGCTAAGTGCGATGAACCTGCATAAACAATCAGTCCAGTTTTCCCTCCTTGGCGCAGAGCGATTAAGTCTTGAATCTTATGCTTGCTTCGCTCAAGTCGTGTTGGCGCTACATCTAGATTTAACATGCTTTGGCTACTATCGAGCACAATCAACAGTGCCGATTTATTTTGTTCAAGCGGTGATGGTTGACGCTGCCATGTTGGGCCTGCGCAAATGATTACCGCCAGTGTCATGACCAAGGCCAGTACTTTTAACGGAAGTTGTGCTCGCCAATTAGATTGGTTGATAGTCAATGCTTGTTCTAAGTGCTTTGGCAGCGAATGACATGCCTTTTTGGGACGATTATTTTTCCAACTAACCCAGAATAACACGCCAATGAATGGCAAAAGTAGTAGCCACTCAGGACGGATAAAGTGGAATTGTTTTATTAGTAACGTTACGTCAAGTGAATTAAACACGGCGCTGACTCCACACGGATAAACCAATAAACAACGTGCTGATCATCAGTGATAATCCTATAAAGAAGTGGTGTATAGATTGTTTCGGTCGAAACGGTTTACTTTCAAATTTAGAGGGTTCCAATTCACTGATTACATCATATGCTTGTGCTAGGGACGTCGTATCTAGCGCTTGGAAAGCTTGTCCGCCAGATTCGAAAGCAATGTCTCTAATGACATCCATATCCATGGCTTCATCACCAATGGTGTCGGGGTTGCCAATGGCAATAACGTGCAGCTTTATACCCGCTATTTTTGCCATTTTTGCTGCCTCGACGGGCGACACATCGCTTCCGGTATCGTTGCCATCAGTGAGAATAATGGCGACCTTGTCTCGAGTCACTGACGTCGATGTATCGATGTCAGGAGTGAATGCTTTAATAGTTAATCCAATCGCATCGCCTAGATGGGTACTTTCACCTGCCATTCCAACATCCGTTTGATTAAGCAGTTCAAGCCACACGGTTTGATCTGTGGTAAAAGGGGTTTGAATGAAAGCGGCATCGCCGAAAAGAATGAGTCCAAGTCGATCTCCTTGACGCTGGGTGACGAAGTCGGTCAGTACGTGCTTTGCGGCATCAAGTCGGCTGATTTTTTTATTGTTTTGATCGGAAAAGTCAGTATTAGCCATCGAACCAGATAAGTCGGTCACGACCATGATATCTCGGCCAAAAAATGTTTGTTGTTGTGTTGCACCAAGGATAATGGGCTGTGTCATCGCAATGACGAGGATTATCCAGTTTAATAACAATAAAAACCGTTGTGACTGAGTCGGCTTAAGTTGACTGGCCCCCTTTGTTGGACGTATTGGTAATACATCGGCAAGAACAGAGAGAAAAGGGACTTTGATAGCGGTTTTTTTTGTTTGGAATGGTGGCGCCCAGCGCATGACAAATAGTGGCGTAGGTAGTAACCAAAGCCAAAGTGGGGCACCAAAAGTTAAGTTAGACCAAATATCGCTCATGAATTTGCCTTTGCTGTCGGATGATTTCGCAGCCAATATTCTGTACGTCGATACAATTCCTGCGACTGTTCTTCAGTCAGAACATAAATAGGATTAAACAAGCTGCGCTGCCATTGATGGCCCATCGCATCGTTAAATAGTGCGTGGGGGGAGGGAGAATAATCATCAAGCCACTGTAATAAAGCTTGGCCTTGTAAAGGCGCTGTCGCACCATCAATGATGGTTGAAACGTGTTTAATCAGCCTAAATAATCCCTCTGGGTCATTGGTGTGCGCAAGATTTTGCTTTAGAAATGCCAATGCCTGCCGTCTATAGCGATTCTCTTTATAACGGACATAAGCCTTGTAAAGCCGCAAGGCCATATATAAGAGGGCGCACACAGTAACGAATGTCCACCCGGGTGCTAATGGAAAAATAGACAATGTTTCAGGCGGTTTAATTGCTGCCATTTTGTTAAATAGAAAAGCGCCATTGGATTCACTCATGATCATGATGCGTTTCCTATCGTATTCGTATTAGGCGTCATAACTTGAGAAAATTGCTTAATATGTTGCCCACTGGTATCTAATTCAAGCACACGTAGCTTTTGCCCATTCATGATCTGCGTAATGTCCTTATAGGATTGAGCAAATCGATTAAGTAAACCGTGTTGTGCGGTGTTTGCGAGCTTAGTCGAATCAATGTTTAATTGCAGATCGCCATCACTCATGACGAACCCCATCAGTTGATTGATATGGTGAGGTTTCTCCATCGGGTCTGTGATCATTACCGCTAGTACGTCGTTGTGGCGCTGTAAAACTTTGAGTGATTGCAAACTGCGATGGTCTAATTCTAACCAGTCACTTAATATAATGATGCTCGTTTGTTTAGGTTGTTTTTGCGCCAAGTGTGTAATGAGCTTGCTAAATGACATAGGTTGGCTTGTTGACGGTGTTGACGTTAACAATTGATTGGCGGTTGCTAGCGCTGCGACTTGGGCTAGTGCCGCTTTGCTGGATCGTGTGGTTGCGAATTCCGCGATCTTATCATCTTGTAAAAGCGTTAAGTTAACGCGGTCTTGGTCGTCAATGACTCGCCAAGTAATTAATGCCGCCACTTCGGCTGCGACGACGGATTTCATGGTATCGACGGAAGCAAAATACATACTGCTACGCTGATCGACACAAATAATTACTCGTCTATCGTGTTCCTCGTTGTAGGAGCGAACGTGAGGTTTACCGGTGCGTAAGGTCGTTGGCCAATCCATGTTTCGGATATCATCGCCCTGTGTGTAGTGTCGCAGCTCCTCAAAATCTAAACCTTGACCACGAGAGGTCGAAGAATGGCTGCCAGTGATGATGCTCGTGTTAGTCAAACCATGTTTAAGGGAAAAATCGCGGCTGCTCGTTTTCAGCTTCACTAGTTGCGGTAAATGGCACTCAAGACGAGGGTCGTGATTATTGATAGGCATGTGATCGTCTCCATTACCCAATCAATACGTGATCGAGTAATTCGTTTACGACGTCAGACGGCTTAACGCCATCCGCAATCGCATCAAATGTTAGTGAGATACGGTGTCCTAATACCGGCAGTGCGACAGCCCGCACGTCATCGGGCTCGATATAATCACGACCTTGCAACCAGGCGTGCGCACGAGCACAACGATCTAACGCGATTGAAGCCCTAGGGCTTGCGCCTATGGAAATCCAACGAGATAGCGATGAATTAGGGTAGCGAGTTGGGTGCCTTGTTGCCATCACGAGGGCAACGCTATAGGTTTCGACTAATTCCGAGGCGTGTAACGTAGGCAACGCCTGGCGAGCTATCATGACGGCATTAAGATCAAACGTTGGGTCGTTGTGGTGAGGTTGTTCGTGAGTAGAACTCAGTTCTGAACGGACTAATCGAACAATAGCAAGTTCTGCTTGGTCATCTGGATAATCCACTTGAACTTTGAGTTCAAATCGGTCCATCTGTGCCTCGGGCAGCGGGTAAGTACCATCTTGCTCTATTGGATTTTGAGTCGCCATGACCAAGAATACATCAGGTAATGGGTGTGTTTTACTACCAATGGTCACGGTCTGTTCAGCCATTGCTTCTAATAATGCTGCCTGAACTTTTGCTGGGGCTCGATTGATTTCGTCGGCGAGGACAATGTTGTTGAAAATAGGTCCCGGCTGGAACTCGAGTCCGAGTTCACTGCCTTTTTCTCTATAAATATTGGTCCCAGTGACGTCAGATGGCAACAGGTCTGGGGTAAATTGGATACGTCCGAAGTCCACATTTAATGCTCGAGAAAATGCTTTGATGGCGCGAGTTTTCGCTGTGCCGGGAAGCCCTTCTAACAGGATATGGCCCTGAGTAATCAAGGCAATGATCAGTGCATTGACGACGTGCGATTGGCCAATCAACTCTTGGTCAAGTTGATGTGATAACGACGAAAAAGCGGCTTGCGCGTCGGAAGAAGTGATTGGGGGCATAAAATGAGCCTTAAATAGAAGTAATTGATTAAATTGAATTATTACGTCGGATTAACGCGACTAAACCGTTCAAAATGGGATCGGCGTAGTCGTAAAAGGCTTTAAACCCAGAACACAAGTAGTTGAGGCCTTCTTCTCCTTTGGCTGTGGTCAGCAATCTGTCCTTGGGGCAACCTCCCCAGCAAAGCGATAAGTGATCACATTCGACGCACTGTGTTGGGAGGCTATCTCGTTTGGCCATCCCAAAGGCTTCTTGGCGAGTCGAGAAAACGAGATTATTGAGTGTTTCTGTATTGACGTTTCCAAGTTGATATTGAGGATAGACATAGTGATCACATGAATAAATACTGCCATCGTGTTCTAATGCAACGCCCTTACCACAGAACTCAGCCGTTGTGCATAATTGAGAAGGCAAGCCCATTTTTTGAGCGACTGCTGTTTCAAAGTAATTGACGAGAACCTTGCCCAAATCGTGATTGATCCATTCTTCAAAAATAGTGGTGAGGAAATGGCCCCAATCTTTTGGTGTCACAGACCAATCAGTAACGGGGTGGTGAACTTGTGTCGAAAAAATCACGTCACTGTTTCGCATCAGCGCCTTGTTTCTGTCCCAAAATTGAGGGGCAGTTTGCGTAAAGTCTGAGGCTTCGACACACGGGGTAAACTGCACGTAATTAGCACCTAACTCTTGCGTCAAGAACCGATATACCGTTAAGGGGTGCTTAGCATTTTCTCTATTTACGACCGTCAGTGCGTTAAAGGGGATTTTATATTTCTGTAGTAATCGAGCGGCTTTCATTACACGGTCGAAGGTTGGTTTACCAGAGCGCGTGACGCGATAGATATCATGTAAATCGCGCGGTCCATCGATCGACAAGCCAACTAAGAATTGATGTTTCTTTAGAAAAGCACACCATTCCTCGTTAATTAGCAACCCGTTTGTTTGCAGGTCGTTTTGAATAACGACACCTGTTGGTTGATATTTCTTCTGCAAAGCGATGATTTTTTTATAGTAGTCGATACCGAGCATCGTCGGCTCACCACCTTGCCATGAAAAAATGATTTCCTTGCTATCTTGACTGTTAATATAGCTCTCGATGAAGCGTTCTAGTGTCTCATCATCCATGCGAGGTTGCTTTGGTTGGTGTAGCAATCCCTCTTTATGAAGATAAAAGCAATATTGACAATCAATGTTGCATTTGGAGCCCCCTGGTTTAGCCATCACGTGAAATCTACGCAGGTACTTGGGGGTGTCAGTAATGTCCTTTTCTGCAGTTCTTAAAGGGCTAAGCTGGGTATGGGTAGAGTCTTTCATTGAAACTTTTTGCATGAGAAAACCTCAAATACAAATGGTGCGTTAAACACACCATTTGTATTAAGTGAACGTACTTTGGTTATAAAAGTATTTTTTTAACGACGATTTTAACTATTTGGTTGGCGTGAAGCTGCCTGGTTCCATGCGAGGAGGGAACTCTTTGAATGTTTCCATAACATCCGCGACGGCTTCTTTTGCGTAACCTAGAAGGTATAAACGTTCATACATCCATTGGTCATAACCAATGCCATATTCGCCACTTTCAAATGGGTCAATTTCGAGATCGAAAATTAACGGCACACGAAGTTTAGTGAAAGGCTGCTTCCACATCTCAATCCCCGTGTTGTGTTCTTGAATCATAAAGTGAAATTTCCAGCGGTCGTGACGTACTGCAAGAAGATCGCCGTCATCACTCCAATAGTAGAAACGTTCACGCGCACTTTTTTCGGTTTTACCTTGAATCATTTCTGTCTGATCGTAGCCATCGAGATGAACTTTGTATTGGCGTCCATTTAACTCGCGGCCTTTCAACAACTCTTCTTTGATCTCGCTATTCCCGGCAGCAGCCATTAATGTAGGAACAAAATCTTCAAGTGACATCATGCCGTTGACGGTAGAATTTGCAGGGATTTTTCCTTTCCAGCTCATTAATGCAGGCACTCGGAAGCCACCTTCCCAGCCCGTGGCTTTTTCTCCACGGAATGGGGATGAAGCGGCATCTGGCCACGTCCCTTTCATTGGTCCGTTATCTGTCGTGTAGATAATGATAGTATTATCGTCGATGCCAAGGTCGGTGATCTTATCGAGAAGCTGTCCAACTTGTTCGTCATGTTCAATCATGCCGTCTGCATAGAAACCTAAACCACTACGGCCCGAGTTTTCTTCACCAACATGGGTAAAGTTGTGCATGCGTGAGGTATTAACCCAAGTAAAGAATGGCTTGTCATCTTCCACTTGTCGTTCAATAAAGTCTTCAGCGGCGGCAAGAAACTCTTGGTCAACGGTTTCCATTCGTTTGCGAGTCAAAGGACCTGAATCTTCAATTTTGCCGTCAACCGTTGAACGAATCACGCCGCGAGGCGCAAATTTCTCTGTGAACGAGGCATCTTGAGGGTAATCCGTGTTTTCTGGTTCCTCCTCAGCATTTAAGTGGTAGAGGTTGCCAAAAAACTCGTCGAAACCATGGGCAGTAGGAAGAAACTCATCACGATCGCCCAAATGGTTTTTACCAAATTGGCCCGTCGCATATCCGTACTCTTTTAACATCGTCGCAAGAGTAGGGTCTTCTTTAGAAATACCTTCTTTAGCACCAGGCATACCAACTTTTGAAAGACCGGTACGCTTAGGCATTTGGCCCGTGATGAAAGCCGAGCGCCCAGCCGTAGAGCTTTGTTGTGCATAAAACTCGGTGAATTTTGTACCTTCATTGGCGATGCGATCGATATTTGGCGTTTTATACCCCAACATTCCTTGGTTATATGTACTGAGGTTAAAGTAGCCAATATCATCGCCAAAAATAACGAGGATGTTTGGTTTATCTGCGGCGGTAGCGTTGGCTGAGAGAGTACCAGCTGCAAGCGCACAAGCCGTCGCGAGCTTCTTCTTAGTCAGAGATTTCAAGTGAACAGTCCTTTACTGATTTATGATTCGGACATGGTAATAAAGCTGGCGAGGACTGAGTAGATAGTGCCAATTACTTCTAGTATTAATATGGTTTATACTAGAAGTAATTGGTCTCTGACTTTTTACTTGGGTAAATTAATGTCTAGAACCCCGTTTAGCGACGTTTAGTCCCGGCCAGAATGTAAGAGTGCTGAAGATGATTGATCTGAATTTAATACGAACTTTTATAGTAGTACACGAACATCTCTCGTTTACTAAAGCCGCAAATCAGCTTGAGGTGACACAACCGGCGGTGAGCTCTGCGATCAAACGATTGGAGAAGTCATTAGGTTATACTTTGTTTTTGCGTAAAGGGCAGAAAATTGTCCCGACTTCATCCGCTGACCATGCGGCGCAGCATTTCAAAGATGCTTTAGGGGTCATTTACGGGACGATTAACAATGATCGTAAGTTAATCGTTCATTGTGATGAGATCGCACTTAATATTATTAACGATATTAATGGCTTGCAATTGGTCGAAAAGCCGTACGATACCTCAGAGATTTTTGACCTTTTTAGAACTCAAAAAGCAGACATAGTGGTTGATGCTTTAGTGAATCACAACAGTACGCTAATTGCCGAACCATTGCTAAACGACCCATTATATGTAGTTTGTAGAGAAAACCATCCGCGTATTAATGGTACGTGTACTGAAGCGCAGTTTTATAACGAAAATCATATCCTACTTACTAGACACAGAAACGGTCTTACGGGATTTGAGTTACTTGCACAAGGTGGTGTGCAAGCACGTAATTCAATGATATCAGTCTCTTCTTTAGCGGAGATACTGCTTCAAGTTCAATGTTCCAATAATATTGGAATCGTGTCGAGTTCATTTGCTCACCGTTGGGGGCCAGTCTTAGGCCTACAAGTATTAGAAATGCCTATAAATATTAAGCCTGTAGAGTACAAGATGTTTTATCACAAACAGTACAAATCCGACCCACAACATAAAGAGGGTAGAGATAAAATAAAAGCGGCATTCATGAATGCATTAGCTAGGTAGTCGATAACATATAGGCGTTGTATAACAACGATGGGGCGTGATTAATAACAGTACAGTCATAAGCCATAAGCCATAAGCCATAAGCCAATAGCTACGAAAATATTGTAGATAAACTCGATGTCATGAGTTTTAAATTAGGGATGGAAATGTATCAATAAACTCTCATTAAAGAGAGTTTATTGATTTTGGGATGACTATGGATTACACACCTCTACCGCCGTTTGTCCCTTGCTAACGATTGAGCTTAACTCCTCGGTAAGAGGAGAGTCAGTGAACAGGTAAGTCGCTTTGCTGATCGGACCCAACTCAATGGAACCCTTTGGTATAAACTTAGTCGAGTCCAATGCAACCATTATGTGTCGTGCTGACTTCATGACGGTTTGTGTAATAAGTGTCTCGCTGAGATCATATTCGAGTAACGTTCCATCGACATCAATGGAGGCTGCGCTTGTGATGAGGTAGTCGAATCTAAAGTTAGAAATAAAATCCATTGCTTCTGTTCCAACAATACCTCCATTGAATGCTTTTACCTTGCCACTTGGTATCAACACATCAAATGTTTTGTTACCGTGTAACACATTGGCCACACGTAAACTATTAGTAATGATCTGCAGATTATTCTTATTAAGAAGGTGGCTAGCAATAACCTCAGCGGTTGTACCTATGGTAATAAAAACGGTTGAGTTATCAGGAATAATGTCCGCAATTCGTTTTGCAATCGCATTTTTTTGATCGGTCTCTGATACTTTACGAACTTCATAATCTAGGTTCGTTTTCGTTGATGGAGAACTGGCACCACCATGATGGCGAATAACCAAGCGATCTTCACTGAGCTTTTTAATATCACGACGAATGGTTTGCGTCGAGACGTCTAACATTTCCGCCAGTTCTTCAACAGTGTAATAGCCTTTGTCGTCAACTAGCTGCAATAACTTATCTTGTCTTGGATTAGTCACGATAACCCTTCTTTTTTATTATTTGTTTACAATATTAATGTCTACGTCTTTTCGGTTCGGGATACCTTCACGACCACCAAGTTTTTGGCACTTGAGGGCTGCGACAGTATTAGAAAAGATAATAGATTGACGCGTTTCCATTTGCTCTGCCACGGCGACAGCAAGGGCTCCGTGAAAAACATCTCCAGCACCTGTAGTGTCGACGACGTCTACTTTGAGGCCTACTTGATGAGCGAGTTCGCCGTTTTCAAGCCAGTAACATCCTTTTGAACCGACTGTAACATAAACTCTGCCGGGTGTCTTTTTTTGAGCGAGTTTGAGGCCTTCTATAGGATCCTTTGTTCCTGTGAATTTTTCCAGTCCTGGTTCGCTAAATGCAACGTGATCGGCTAATTTAACAAGAACATCAATGGGTTCGGGCGTTAGGTCTGCATCGAGAACCGAAGGTATCCCGAATTTTTTTGCTTGTTCTAAAGCATATGTTGCCCCTTCCAACCAACGAACATCTGTAAGAATTGTGGAATATGTCGAAAAATCAACATTTTTTAACGGCGTAATATCTTTCGATAAAGACTCGTCTTGGTAGTTGATGATCATTCGTTCACCCTCGTTGTCCACGATCACGGCGGAGAATGCTGATGAAGCACCGGGAATTTTTATAGTACGGTCAACACCAACGCCGTATCCCGCTAACTCAGATAGCATGGTATCTGCCACACCATCACAACCCACGCGACCAATAAAATCAACACTATGGCCAAGTTTAGCAACGGCTACCGATGCGGTTGCTGCTGGGCCACCACCCACTTCAAAATAATTGTGTGCAACATACTTCCCACCAGAGTTTGGAAGCTGAGAAACCAATTGGACCCGGTCTAATACTGTAATACCAACACAAGCTATCGCCATCATTTATCTCTTATTGTTTTTACATCATTGGAAAATAAGGAGTGCCGCTTCGCGCGTTTTCTTTGCATGCTTTAGTTTTTAGCTCGTTAGGCTTTAACACTACCATTCATCGCGCCATCAACCATAGCAAAGTAACCCTTAACGCTATCTCGAATGCGACGAGCTTAAAAGTCAGCTCATGGACACTATTATAAAGCGCAAAATCAGTTTGGATGAGAGTATTCTCACAAAAAGACAATAAATGGACATAAAACAACAAAATGTGACAAGTGTTGTGGTTATAAACTCTCGAATGATTATAGTAAATAGCAATTCAACAACTATAACCAACAACAGTTAAGGATTTTTCATGGCAACAGTAGGATTTATCGGTCTTGGTCAAATGGGTAGCCCTATGGCTGCAAATCTCATTAAAGGTGGGCACTCATTACGTGTGTTTGACGTGAATAAAGACGCGGTTAGCCGTATGGTTGAATTGGGGGCAACCGCAGCGTCGTCACCAGCCGAAGCGGCAACCGATGCTGAATTTGTTATTACCATGCTACCCAATGGGGCGTTAGTAAGAGAGGTCCTTTTTGGTGATGGAGGTGTGACAGAGCGCCTAGATACGCAAGCTCTACTTATTGATATGTCGACGATTCATCCATTTGAAACTGATGCCTTGATTAAAGATATGTCGAATGAAGGTTATTCAATGATGGAAGCGCCAGTGGGGCGTACATCTGATCATGCAATCAAAGGCGAATTGTTAATTCTGGCTGGTGGAACCGCGAAACAAATTGCTAAAGCACAGCCTCTATTTGATTGCATGGGCTCGGAAACTATTGACGCTGGTGGTCCAGGGAAAGGGATTAGGGTCAAGATCATTAATAACTACATGAGTATCGCGCTCAATGCGTTATCTGCTGAAGCGGCAACGCTGTCAGAAGCGATTGGACTTGAGTTTGATGCTGCGATGAAAGTGATGAGCGGCACCCCTGCGGGTAAAGGACACTTCACAACAACATGGCCTGGTAAGGTGCTTGCTGGCGACTTATCTCCTGCATTTATGGTTGACCTCGCACATAAAGATTTAGGGATTGCCCTTGATCTAGCGAATCAAGTGAATGTACCTATGCCTTGCGGTGCGGCATCGCGTGAGTTGTATAGTATCGCTCGAGCTGCTGGACGCGGACGCCAAGACTGGACGTCTATATTCGAACAGCTTCGTGTTACTTCCGGCCTTGAAGTAAAAATCCAATAATAAATATTAGAGGCCATAACGTGAAAATTACGGTAGAGAATTGGGGTCAAGTCGAAGGCCAAGCATTGCCAGTCAAACTATTTACCCTAGAAAATCGACAAGGTTTGAAAGTGCAAGTCACCAACTACGGCTGCATCGTGACCTCAATTGAAGCCCCCGACCGAGAGGGTGCGAAGGCGAACGTGGTTTTAGGTTATGACAACTTAGAACAATACCTAAAAGGGCACCCGTTCTTTGGTGCTGTCGCCGGGCGTTATGCCAACCGTATTAAAGATGGTCGCTATGAACTCGGTGGTGAAAGCTTTCAATTGGAGACCAATGAACCACCAACTCGCCAACATTTACATGGCGGGACGAAAGGCTTTGATAAGTACGTTTGGGATTTTTCGATTGAAGAACAACCTGAAGCGATTTATCTGCATCTCAGTCGAGTTTCTGTGGATGGTGAGTCTGGCTATGGCGGGACGATGAATGTCACTCACTCGGTGGGTTTGGATGAAGGCAATCAACTCCATTACAACTTCAAAGCAATGACCGACAAACCGACCGTTGTCAATTTAGTCAATCACAGCTACTACAACTTGGGTGGCCATGATTCGGGCGCCGTCGATGAGCATGAACTTGTACTTCATGCCAATCTATACACGCCAACGACTGAGGAGATGATTCCTACTGGCGAAATCAAGTCAGTAAAAGACACGGGGCTCGATTTTACTACCGCCACTCAAATTGGGTCGGGTGAATACGATCATAATTTTGTCCTGAATGGGCGTAAACGAGAAGGTGAGTACCATTACGCTGCGGAACTATATGACGCGCATAGTGGGCGGATGATGACGGTGTTAAGCACCCAGCCTGCTGTTCAGTTTTATAACGGTTTTAAGTTATCAAACAAACCATGGTTAGGCCGTCATGGTCGACATTATAAGGCACGGGAGGGGCTATGTTTGGAAACGCAACATTTCCCCGACAGCCCAAATCAGCCGCACTTTCCAAGTGTGCGCTTGAATCCTGGTGAAGTGTTCGAAGAAAAAACCATTCACCGCTTCTCCGTAAAATAACAACTGTCAGTTATCACTTAAGGGTGAGTTCTCGCCCTTATTTAGGATTTAATTATGGATATCACCGTTATTCTCGTCTCCTTAATCATTGCATTAGGGGGCTTTACACAAGGCTTGACCGGGTTTGGGTTAGCGCTCGTTTCTGTACCATTACTTTCACTGGTTATCGATGCAAAAATGGCAGTCCCCATCGCTGGAATATTTGGCTGGTTAGTGACGTTTCCGATTGTTTGGAAAATGCGTCATTCCATCCAATACAAAGTGGGATTAATTCTTGTTGCAGGGTCATTACCGGCATCATTTGTTGGCGCAAAGCTGTTGGCGAGTCTGCCGTCACAATACATCTTGATTACGATGGGGGTGGTATTGATCTTATCGAGTATTCATTCGATGAGAAGTGCTAAGCCTGCGTTCTCAAAGACCTCGGTACCGGTGACCGTAGGGACTGGTTTTGCTTCTGGCGTATTAGGGGCGAGTGTTGGTGAGGCTGGTCCGCCGGTGATCGCTTACACATCAATGCAACCTTGGACAGCCGATCAGGCAAAGTCGACGCTGGTGTTCTTTTTCATGTTGCAAATGATAGGGGCGATTGCGAGCTTTTGGAATGAGGGCTTGATTACGCCTGACGTACAAGAGCTGGTTTTATCCGCGATGCCTGCATTTCTTGTCGGTATGACTGGCGGCATGGTGGGCTACCACTTTCTACAAAAATACAAAATCAACTACCACCACATCGTGCATGGCCTACTTCTTGTTATTGGTTGTGTGCTAGTGATCAAAAATGTCCATATTTGATTATTTGTGTCACAAAAATGATGGTCAATTAACATAATTCAACGCTGCTGACTGGTAACGTCAGTAACAATAAAAATAACGAGGAAATACCCTATGAAATGGATTAATACCCGATCCCATAATGCTTGGTTGGATACAGAAACTGACCGAATTTTTGAATTTGGAAGAAATGCTGTCGTCCCTAATGGGTTTGGTTGGATTGGTAATAATGGCAACGTTCGCGAAGAAATGGGAACACGTTTGTGGATCACTGCTCGTATGTTGCATTGTTATTCTCTAGCCGCATTAATGGGAAGACCAGGGGCGTTTGATCTAGTGGAACATGGGATCGCGGCACTTGAAGGACCTCTTAAAGACGATACTCATGGTGGTTGGTATGCAACCATTGATAACGAAGGCAATGGTATCGTTGATGCTTCGAAACAGGGCTATCAACACTGCTTCGTATTATTAGGGGCGG
Organism: Vibrio sp. 10N.261.51.F12; assembly: GCF_041471725.1. NCBI lineage: Bacteria > Pseudomonadati > Pseudomonadota > Gammaproteobacteria > Vibrionales > Vibrionaceae > Vibrio > Vibrio sp. 10N.261.51.F12. Next base: position 47,559 of record NZ_JBFROV010000005.1, read on the forward strand.
CGAGTGCCGTGACGACGGGTCACCCACGTGCTCGCGCTCTTTTAGACGAGTCAATTGCTGTGATTGAAAAGTACTTTTGGAACGAAGAAGAACAGATGGTACTTGAATCTTGGGATGAAGCGTTCTCTGAGACAGAAGACTACCGTGGCGGTAATGCCAGCATGCATGCGGTTGAGGCATTTCTTATTGTATATGACGTGACTAAAGATAAAAAGTGGCTAGACCGAGCGCTCCATATCACTGAATTCATGATTCACAAAACGGCGAAAAATCTGAGTTATCGTGTTAATGAACATTTCGACTCTAGTTGGAATCCACTACCGGACTACAACAAAGATACGCCTGCAAGTCATTTTCGTGCTTACGGCGGTACACCGGGCCATTGGATTGAATGGGGCCGTCTAATCTGCCACCTTCGAGCAACGTTGCTTGAAATTGGAGCCGAGACTCCAGAGTGGTTACTGGATGATGCGAAAGGGCTGTTTGATGCAACCGTGCGCGACGCGTGGGCCGTGGATGGGGCCCCAGGTTTTGTCTATTCAGTGGATTGGGATGGTAAACCCGTGGTACGTGAGCGTATTCGTTGGGCTCCTGTCGAAGCTATTGGTACCGCTTATGCGCTTTTCACGGTCACTGGCGATAAAAAATACGAAGAATTCTATCAAACTTGGTGGGATTACTGTCGTACTTATCTTATTGATTATGAGGGGTGTTCTTGGTGGCAGGAGCTCGATGTAAACAACCAAGCTGGCACAAGTAAAGTCTGGGACGGTAAACAAGACATCTATCATTTGATGCACTGCTTAGTTATCCCTAGGCTGCCGTTAACGCCTGGATTAGCGCCTGCACTAGCAGAAGGTCGCTTAGACGAAAGTATGCGCTAACCTCTCATAAACGCTTTGTTAACGTTTACACTTGGTGATTTCATGAAGATGACAACCTTTGGTTGTCATCTTTTTTTATGTTCACTTTTTTAGATTGCGAGATTTTGTACATATGGACATTTAAACTGTGTCTCAACACTCACTTTTGTCCTAATTTGTACGTTTGTGTTGGAAAGTGATACATATCTAACAGAATTGAGCGCTTTAGACTGATAATTTATCACCACGACGAACGAAAAGTTAATTCAATAGGACGACTTAAAATGCCTTACGTATCTGGTAAAACGATGATCAATGAAGCATGGAACAATGGCTATGCTATCGGTGCTTTCACTGCACATAACCTTGAAACGATTAAAGCGGTATTGCTTGCAGCTCAAGAAGAGCAATCACCGATTATGATTCAAATTGGCCAAAAGGCGATTAACGAAATGGGCATGAAACCATTGCGTGATGCTATTGATTCACTGATAGAGCACCACCAAATTTCAGTCCCTATTTGTATCCATCTAGACCACAGCCGTAAATTTGAACAATGTATGGAAGCTGCGACCCGCGATTTTCAATCGTTGATGTTTGATGGTTCTGCGCTGCCATTTGAAGATAATATTCGAATCACTAAAGCGGTTGTCGATGTCGCCGCAGCGCTTGGCCTGGGTTCGGAAGGAGAGATTGGTAAAATTGGTGGCACAGAAGACGACATCACCGTTGACGAAAAAGACGCGATGATTACCACGGTAGAAGAAGCGTTAGATTTTTCTGAGCGTACCGGTGTTGACTATTTAGCGGTGTCGATTGGCACTGCGCACGGCGTTTACAAAACGACCCCAGAGCTAAAATTTGAGCGATTGTCTGAAATTAAAGAAGCCGTCAAAAAACCGATTGTTTTGCATGGCGGTTCGGGTGTGCCAGACGACCAGGTCCTAGAAGCGGTTAAGCGTGGCGTGGCAAAAATTAATGTTGATACAGAGCTTCGTCAGGGTTTCATTGATGGAATTCAAGCGCATTGGAAAGAACGTGGAACCGATTACATTTTAGCGGATGTAATGAACACAGGTATCGACTCAATGAAAGAAGTTGTACAACATAAAATTCGTTTATTCGGCTCCAACGGAAAAGCGGCATAACAAGCCTCTAAATGTCTCTTATGTGACATAAACCCTACAAAAAACGACATGTTGTGTCTGCCTGTGAATGAAATCACGGATTAGATTAATTAACTAGGTTATCAATAGAAACTCAGTAAACGATATGTCGTTTTAATAACTATACCAATATTGGTTTGATGGTGATTTTGTGCTTAAAGCTATAGAAAGTGCATTAAACAAAGTGAATGCACCACTTGCAAAAGTAACCGCTCATATTTCTGGAATTTTATTGTTGATAATGACAATTATTGTTCTTCTACAAGTTTTTTGTCGTTATGTTCTCAATATTCCGTTGAGTTGGACTGACGAATCTTCAAGATTTTTAATGATATACATGACTTATTTGTGTCTTCCGATTATTTATTTAGAAGACAAGAATATCGCAATGACATTTGTAACGGATAAGTTAAAAGGGCGCCGAATTTATGAGGTATTCATGATGCTAACGCACCTTATCGCGCTTGTTCTTTTTTCTATCTGGATTTACTTCGGGTATGCGTTTTTCAAGACAGGGTCGGTAATGGCCGATAGTCTGCCGATACCGATGTTTGTTATCTACGCGATACCGCCGGTTATGCTGACTGTGTCATGTTCGTTCGCTATCCAGAAATTAGTTGCTTCAATTCATCAGTTTATTCACTTTAAACCAGAACAAGAAAAATTGGTTTCAGCTGAAGTAGCGGAATAATAGGTGTTGTTATGATTTCTCCAGTTTTTTTACTTTATTTTCTATTTTTCTTAATTGTTGGTGTGCCAGTTTTATTTGCACTTGGGTTAGCGCCAGTAATTACTTTTTTTCAGAATGACCAAACATTATTTATTAACATGCTATACCAGCGTCTATATTCTGGTTTAGATAATTTTTTGTTGCTTGCATTGCCGTTTTTCATGTTGGCAGGCGAATGTATGTCGAGTGGCGGCATTACCCCTCGTATTATTTCGTTTGCACAGACTCGTGTTCAACACCTTAAAGGTGGGTTAGGGCATGTAGTCATCCTAGCGGCGACGTTGTTTGGTGCACTAACGGGCTCAGCGGTAGCGGCCACCTCAGCGATTGGCAATATGTTAATCCCTGAGATGTCTAAATACCGTTACGACAAAGCTTACTCTGCTGCTTTGACCGCCGCCGCTACCGTGTTAGGTACGATTATTCCGCCGTCAGGTATCATGCTGATCTACGCTTTTGTCATGAATACATCAGTGGCAGCAATGTTCTTATCAGGGATTGTTCCAGGCTTTATCTTCTGTGTTGGTTTAATGATCGTTAACCGTATTCAGATTCGTCATTATCCAGAGGTTCAACCAATGGAGAGGGCGACGAAGATAGAGCGTAGTAAAAGTCTAAAAATGGCTATTCTACCTTTGCTGACGCCCGTTATTATTCTAGGCGGCATCTACGGTGGCATCTTTACACCGACAGAAGCAGCTGCTGTTGCGGTGGCTTATGCCATTGTTATTTCGGTGTATGTTATTAAAGCAACCACCATTAAGGCCACGTACGTATTATTCTCGAAGGTCGCTGTTAACGCCGCTGCTATTTTGATTATCGTTGCTGCCGCAAGTGGATTTGCTTCTGCGATCAGCTTCTCTGGTATCTCAAATCATGTGTCTGAATTGATTAACGGTATTACAGATAATCCTTACTTGCTGTTCTTTATCATCAACATCTTTTTATTCATCGTAGGTATGTTTTTAGATGCAGGCCCTGCGATTCTGATTTTTGCTCCAATTATTGGCCCAATCATGATTAATGCGGGTATCGACCCAGTGCATTTTGGTGTTGTGATGTGTGCCAACCTATCGATTGGATTGGCGACACCGCCAATGGGTTTGGTGTTGTTTGTGGCATCCGGTGTATCAGGTGTGCCATTGCAGAAAATATCAAAGGCGATTATTCCGTTCTTAGCGGTTGAGTTCCTAATCATCTTTATGATTTCGTTCTTCCCGCAGCTCGTCATCGGATTACCAAAATTATTAGGCGTGATGTAACCCAGAGGCCAACGCTATCGGTGTTGGCTCTCAACTAATAAACAATAAATATTAATACCCCTACATGTGAAATATTGAAATAAATTAAATTATAACGATAAATTGAAAGGAACATCTTATGAAAAAGACACTTCTAGGATTAGCAGCAGCGGCAATGTTTACAGCGGGCGCAGTTAATGCGGCAGATTACAAGTTAACCGTCCCTCATGTTACCAATCTTGATGGTTACAACCACCAATCACTATTGGTGTTTAAAAACTACGTAGAGTCGCGTTCTAATGGCCAAATCAGTGTCGATATTTATCCTTCTGGTCAACTATGTGGTAACGCTAAAGAGTGTATTGCTGGGGTTCAAGCTGGCATGTTTGATTACTTCCAAACGACGACGGCAGAGCTCGCAAACTTTTGGCAACCGGTAGGGGCATTTGACTTACCGTACTTATTACCCAATGACCGTGTGGCTGAATGTGTGTATGACAATGAAAAATTCATTGGTGATGTACGTAGTGAAGTACTGAAAAAAGCGCCGAATGTGCGTCTGATGATGGTTTCAAACTCGGGTGGATGGCGAAATATTGCAACGACCAAGAAGCAAGTGAAAACACCAGATGATGTGAAAGGCCTAAAACTTCGTACGGTTCCAGCCAAGATTCAACAAGAACTTGTCAAAGATCTAGGTGGTTCGCCAACACCAATCGCCTGGCCTGAGGTCTATACTGCTTTGTCGACAGGCGTGGTTGATGGCACTAAAAATGGCATCGTTGATATTATCATGAATCGCTTCCATGAAAGCCTGAATTATATGATCTTAGACGGCCATGCGTACATGGGTGGGGCATGGGTATTTAACGACAACAAATTTAACTCATTCCCAGATGACCTGAAGAAAGTCGTTATTGATGGCATTTCTGCTCAAAATCAATACCTACGAGCGTACCCTAAGCACAAAGAATACTCAGCTTACGAAGAATTTAAGAAAGCAGATGGCACCATCTATAACCCAACGGCTGCTGAAAAAGAAGCGTTTAAAACCGCATCTGCACCAGTTAAAGATTACTTCTTAAAATCTTCAGGACCAGAAGGTCAGAAATGGTTACAGCGTTTTGAAAATGAGATCAAAACATGTGAAGCCGCGATTGATGCCGACTACAACTTACAATTCAAATAAACATACCATTTAGTTAGGGCGCACAATTGTGCGCCTTTTTTTAGCCTAAGAGTCGAATTATTGGAGATAACGATGGAACTGATTACCAGTGGAAATACGCTAACCATAAAACATAAAAATAGAACCGTATTTACGCACTCTCTACAAGCACCCGCCCTATTTCTTGGTACTGGCGAAGGCAACTTCGATATGTACCGTGGGAACTTTGATATTACTGACTACGTTGTAGAGCGTCTGCCTTTGAGACAATTTGACGTCACAGAGGCAGGAGAGAACCGTTTTTGTATTACGTTTAAGTTTGACGGAAACGACGTTATTCGCATGATTGTGTCTGAAACGGAAGAAGGACGCTTGCTGTCTGAATTTGAAGCGGTGGATCATTCATATAATCGTTTCTGGATCCGTGTTTCAGCTACACCTGATGAGCGAGTATTTGGCTGTGGTGAGCAACTGACTTATTTAAATCTACGTGGAAAAAACTTCCCATTATGGTCGAGTGAACCGGGTGTGGGTCGTAACAAAAATAGTTATGTAACTTGGCAAGCTGATGTGCATGATAGAGCTGGTGGCGATTATTACACCACGAACTATCCACAACCCACATTCGTATCGGACAAAAAGTACTTTTGCCATTTAGAAACCACTGCCTATGCGGATTTCAATTTCACAAACGATGATTTTCATGAGCTTCAGTGTTGGGATATCCCTCGTTATTTGCTGCTAGACAGCGAAGATAATTATTCAGACCTAATGGAAAACATTACGGGTGTATTTGGCCGACAACCAGAAATGCCAGAATGGGTATACAACGGCTTAATTATTGGGATCCAAGGTGGTACCGAGATCACCATTGAAAAGGTAGCAGCCGCGAAAGAAGCCGGTATCGAAGTCGCTGGAGCGTGGTGCCAAGATTGGCAAGGCATTAAGATGACCTCTTTTGGCAAGCGCTTGCAGTGGGATTGGCAGTGGAACAAAGAACTATACCCAGAGCTTGATAGTAAAATTCATCAAATGAAAGAAGAGGGCGTTCGCTTTCTTGGTTACATAAACCCGTATGTGCTCGAAGACTTTCCTCTATATAACGAAGCGAAAGAAAAAGGTTATTTGGCCACTCAACAAGATGGTTCTAAATATGTCGTCGATTTTGGTGAGTTTTACTGTGGTGTGGTTGATTTCACTAACCCAGATGCCTGCGAATGGTACAAGGGTGTGATTAAAACGAACATGATCGACTTTGGGCTTGATGGCTGGATGGGCGATTTTGGAGAATACTTACCGACAGATTGTGCATTGAGTAACGGAGTTAGTGCAGAAATAGAGCATAATAAATGGCCATATCGTTGGGCGAAAGTACAGCATGAAGCGATTGAAGAAGCGGGTAAAACGGATGATATCTTATTCTTTATGCGTGCTGGTGGTACCGGGATTCAAGGGTATTGCCACACCTTATGGGGCGGAGATCAATCGGTCAACTGGTCTCTTGACGACGGTTTAGCGTCGGTGATTCCAGCGGCATTGTCTTCAGGATTGATGGGGAACGGCATTCATCACAGCGATATTGGCGGATATACCACGTTACACGGTATGAAGCGAACGAAAGAACTGTTCCAGCGCTGGTCAGAAATGGCCGCATTCACTCCGATTATGCGCAGTCATGAAGGTAATAGACCTGGTGATAATCATCAATATGATACCGATGCCGACACGTTAGCGCACCTAGCTAAAATGACGAAAGTGTTCAAGCATTTGAAGCCGTATATTAAAGAGGCTGTTGCCTTAAATGCGAAACAAGGTATGCCAGTACAGCGCCCGCTGTTTATGCATTACGAGCAGGAAGCTGAAACGTATGAGATTAAGTACCAATACCTCTTTGGTCGAGATATCCTAGTTGCACCTGTCTACAACGAAGGCGAAACGGTTAAAACCGTGTATTTGCCAGAAGATAACTGGATTCATGCATGGACAGGGAAGGTGTTTACAGGAGGTTGGATTGATATTGATGCCCCGATTGGTGAACCTGCCGTGTTTTATAGAGAATCTTCACCGTATCGTACGTTGTTAGATGAGATAAAAACCATTTAAATTATAGAGTTACATTCTTGCTATATAGCCTCGCCATTATCGCGAGGCTTTTTTTGTAGTTAAAATTACAAAAATGTACAATTGTGGACAAAATTAAGTTGACGAAGGTCACGTAAAGATGCAAAATTGCGATATAAATCACATTGATTAGTCAATTTTACTCAACGTACCAAAGGCATCTGACATGAATAACACCGCAACGCTACAACAACCAATTCAACTGATTGATTCAAAAACTAAAATCGTCTTACGTGAAGTATTGTCATTGATGAAAATGGCATCTTTGGTTGCTGTCCCACTATTATTGCTTTCTCTGGCGTGGATTTAACCACTCACTGTACCGGAAAGCAGCGCACAAAGGATGTGCGTCCGTTATTGATAGTATTTTTCTAACATCTAACATCTAACATCTAACATCTAACCTCTAACCTCTAACCTCTAACTTCAGACGTCCAACTTACGACGTTAACCGTGATCGTCCTATTGCTCATCGCTTGCTTTTAGCCAGCGGCTCCTCTTCAATGTATTTCCGTAAACTTTGTGCGCGGTGAACAATGGTTTTGGTGGATGAGATAACCGTGTTTGGCTGAATGTTTCTTTCACAAATCATCAAAACACCAACCCAGATCAGTGATGTATCGATTAGTTTAATATTGAGTTTGTCAGTGTGAATAGGATCACTCTAGCGGCCGAAATGTCGCGGTATCATAGTCGGTCCGCAACACTGAGCGTCTGCAACGGCGCCTAAATTGGTTTATCTATGCTGTCGATTGAAGACAATAAAAAGAAGTGGGACTTTTTTCAAAAGCATCACTGGGTATCACCTGACTTTATGCTGTCGCCGATCCTGGAATCTTGGGAAAGATGCGCTAAACAGTCGAGCCCTTACAACTGGTCCAAACCGCATATTGCTTCTGGCTATACGCTTAAATCTCTGATTAAGAGAAATGAGCGTGTTATTACCTCAGCCACCACAGTGATAGAAGACACCTACGACTTACTGCGAAGCGAAGAACTGGTTCTATTTGTGACGGACGATAGCGGCTGCGTGTTATTTACTGTCGGGCATGATGCTTTGTTGCGTGAAGTCAGTGCGTTGGGTTTTAAGAAAGGCTGTTTTTTTTCAGAAGGGAAAATTGGTACCAACGCGATCAGTTTGACACTTAACACACATTTACCGACAGAAGTATTTGCGGCAGAGCATTTCAACCGTCATTTGCATTGTTACGCAACCACCGCCGCACCCATATTCGATACGTTTGGTCGCTTACGAGGAACCATCTCGTTATTCAAAAAAGCCACCGAGTACACAAAAGAAAACCACGTCATTATTGCGTCTTGTGCGAAAGAGATTGCGCTTCAGATCCACGTTCAAAATGAGCAAGAGACAATGAACCGGTTACTCAATGCTTACAATGCTACATTGGAGTGTATGGATGACGGGTTATTGTCTTGGAATGAAGATAATCGGATCACGATGGCTAATCACCAAGCCGAGGAATTGCTCAATTTCAAAACCTTAGACATTATCGATAAAGACATCTTTTCGGTGGTTCGTTTTGCACCAAATATTCAAAGAAGTATAGAAACACACAGCATGATTAGGCGTAAACAAACCATCGTTGAGGTAAATGGTGAGTTTATCGAGTCGATTGTGACGTTGAAACCGTTGGTTGATGGCTCAAATCTATTATTCATTCATCCTATCGATAAAATTAGAGAGCTCGCGCAACAACAGATAGGGGGAAATGCTAAGTATACATTTGCCAACATTAATGCTCAGTCTCGCGGAATGAAGCATGTGTTAACGATTGCTAAACGTGCCGTTAAGTCAAAAGCACCTATCTTAATCAATGGCGAAGAAGGGGTAGGGAAGTCCGATCTTGCTATGGCGATTCACAACGAAAGTAACGCAAAAAACGGCCCATTTATCACGCTGAATTGCCGCTCTTTGACATCCGAAGCCATGGTCAAAGAAATGCTTGGTTTTGATGACGAAGATGGTCAGGGCTTGCCTTCTAAGTTTGAGTTAGCACATAACGGAACGTTGTATTTAGAAAAGATCGAATATCTGAGCCCAGAGTTGCAATCTGTATTGCTGAAACTACTAAAAACGGGTTTAGTGAGCCGTTGTGATAGTGCACGGTTAATACCGGTAAGCTTTCAACTTATTACCAGCACGTCGTCGGATATTAGTGAGTATGTTGCCCGGCGATCTTTCGGGCGACAGCTGTATTATGAACTGTCATCGAATGAGCTATCAATACCGCCGTTGAGAAAACGTAAAGAAGATATTGAACATCTTATTATGGTGATTATTCACAATTATGAAAAGCGTCACAATGTGGCGGTATCGATTGAAAAAACCGTGATGGACGCGTTAGTCAAATTCAGCTGGGCGGGTAATAATTCTGAATTAAAAAGCCGAATGGAACGGATCCTTCTCAATCGCAATGGCAACTTGATTACCCTGAGTGATATTCCGGAAGAGATTAAGCACAATTTAAGCGACGAAGGCAGTCGAGATGGAAAATCGATACTTACATTGGAAGACGTAGAAAAAAAAGCCATCATTCAAGCTTGGAAAGTATACGACGGAAAAATGCAAGATATGGCCAAAGCATTGGATATTGGTCGCACGACATTATGGAGAAAGATTCAAAAATATGGGCTTGAAGACACGGCACGTTAAAGGGTTGATCTGCAATTTTCTCTGCGCTAATGACGATGACAAGAATAGACAAGAACGCCGTTAGTGCAAATAGGCATCGTTGATGCTGACAGCGTTAGGCTTAGCGTAAAGAGCGTTATTATAATTATACTGGGTGTATAACCATCGACTGATGCTGAATGTTTAACATCAGTCACTGGATCGATTTGTATCGGTGCCTCGACGATCAGTTGCTGCGAATGACTTTGGCAGGGTTGCCCACACACACTGTGTTAGAGGGTAAATCCTTTACTACGACGCTACCAGCGCCAACAACGACATTGTTTCCAATGGTTACGCCTGGACAGACCGTGACATTGGCGCCAAGCCAAACGTCATGACCAAGTGTTATCGGCAATGCTGATTCAATACCGGAAGCGCGTTCTTTTGCGTCAAGAGGGTGTATCGCGGTCGCGAGAATAACGCCTGGGCCAAGAAGGCAATTGTCACCTGCGGTAATCGTGTTGCAATCAAGAAATGTGCAGCCGTGGTTGGCATAAAACCCTTTGCCGACTTTAATGTTGTAACCATAATCACAATGAAATGGCACGTTGAGATCGGCATCGGTCTCATAGCCCAATAGTGAATTGATGGTATCAGGAATTGTGGGATCGTCAGGGTGGCTCTGGTTTAATTTAAAACACAATAACTTGGCGTTCGTACGCTCGGATTTTAGTGCTTGTTCACTAGGGTCATAATTAACACCAGACAGCATCTTTTGTTTTTCGTTCATAGGATGAATTGATATCACTTAAGTCAGAATAAAGGATAACAACGCAACAAGGTTGTATTGTCATCATTTGTTAAATGGTCTTTAGGTTGGTCGACTGCGGATGAAAAGTCTCTATTCATAACGTGCCAATGAGAGGCTTTCGACTTACATCAGTACTGATGACGAGGGATGCCACACAATCTGCCATTCCCTCGCTCTCTATATGTGTAAGATACAATTAGGTCTCTATCGTACGCTAATTATTGGCTTTTACACGTTCAAGCACAGAAGAGTCAGTGTGGGCAAATTCGCCGTCGTAGATCTTCAACATGGTGGATTGAGAGTACGTCAGTGTATCACCCTCTATGTTAAGGTTCATGGTAAACCCTGTTGTGCTTGCTTTTTGTTGCATAAAATTAGACTCAGCAACACCACGGTCTGACATGGTCAGTGTCATGTTATTGCCTGCCGGTCCTTCTGCGGTGACACAAGTGGTTCTTGGCACACAGAAAGAGTTATAAACGACCTGATTTTCTTGATCGTATATGAAGTAACCGCGTTGATCATGAAATTTAGAGTCATCAGCTTTTCTAAAGACTTCTTGTTTGTAGTAGAGCGCCACCAGTGTTTGTTCACTCGCATTGACTGCGTCAGCGGCCACTTCAAAAGTCATGACTTCGTAAAAAGGAGTAATTGCGGGTGCGCCTTTTCCCTGCTCTGTGCCGGCTTGAGCGGGAGAGAGATCAACCCCGGTGTCGACGGTTTTCCAAGTCCCCACGAGTTGTGCGAGAGGACCAAATTCGAGGCCATCTATTACGGTGTGCTCTGCCAGTGAAAAGAGAGGGAATAACGCTAATGTACCTACTGCTAGTGTTGAGACTAGTTTCATTATGCTGTCCTTAGTTTTTATTATATAAATTAGTTGTTCTTAATCAATGATGAGCGTTATTACCACGTTCTTTACGGATAAATTAATGCGGTGTTCATTTATATTTCGAGCACAAACTCAGCTCTAACTTCATCATTGTAAAACAACATTACTAGTTATTAAGTGGAGGAAAATTAATCCAAATCATTATTAAGATGATAAAAGAGATTTAATTGAAATTAATGTTTAATAATTGTAAGTTTTTATTTCCTTGGTGAATCAATAGCTGTGCTTAAATATTGTATTTATAATATATCTAATGTGTGCATTGGTTGGGTATTGTTTGGACAAACATTATTTAACGGCACAAAAAAGGCCAGCATAATGCTGACCTTGTCTTTTGGGCGTTGACGCCAATTAAGACATTATTATGAGTGGTACTATTGGCCTAATTGATGCGCAGTCAAAATAGCGGCAAATACGCTATCTGCGGTGACTGGGAACGGCATATTATGAATGGTTTCACCTTCTGCGGTCGCACCTTCAGCAACTTCAAATAGTTTCTCTTTGTTGATCTCTTTGACACCCATATCAAACAAGTTGGTAGGTAATCCCACTTCGCGACAGAAAGTGAGCACGGTTTGGATTTCTTCCATTGGCGCATTTTCTAACACTAGTTGAACGAGGGTTCCGAATGCCACTTTTTCACCATGGTACAAGTGATGGCATTCTTCTAATTTGGTTAAACCATTATGGATGGCATGCGCTGCGGCGAGACCACTACTTTCAAACCCGATGCCACTAAGGTATGTGTTCGCTTCGATGATGTTTTCTACGGCGGTTGTACTTACGCCATTTTCTACTGCGATTTTTGCTTTCACACCATCTTCAAGCAACGTCTCATAACACAGTTTTGCGAGCGCTTGTGCAGAGCGGGTCGGCGCGCCACCTGCCATCGTTGGTTTTCCTGATGTCATGTTTGCACGGGCTTCAAAGTACGTAGAAAGCGCGTCACCCATACCAGATACCAACAGCCTTACCGGTGCACCAGCAATGACTTTCGTATCCATTACGACCATATCTGGGTTTTGTGGGAACAGCAGATATTCTGCAAACTCGCCTTCTGGGGTGTAGATAACAGCAAGCGCACTTGTTGGAGCGTCGGTAGAGGCAATAGTAGGGACCACAACCACAGGAATCTTCGTATAGAAAGCAACAGATTTCGCAGTATCAAGCGTTTTACCACCACCAATGCCGATGATGACATCATTTTTCTGTGTTGCGCAGATATCCGTTAGGCGGTCAATTTCTAAGCGTGAGCACTCACCATTAAATATGTCCATCGCAAGCGGCATGTCTTCATTAATAAAGCTATCTTTTACTGTGTCGCCGACTAGGCCTGTTACGAACTCATCGGCAATCGCTAGAGGGTTTGCGCCGAGGGCTTTGACATATGTCGCAATAGAGCCTAATACGTTTTCACCTTGAACATACTTACTTGGGCTAATAATAATCTTGTCCATTTTTCTAGACCTTTTATTTTAAGTTAATAGTTATTTTTGTTTCAACGTTGGCTTCATCTTAAAGAGGGGCAGTGCATTATCGAAAGCATTTACCAAAGTGAGATCCGATTGTTTGACGTGGCTAACAAAGCGCGTTTCGTACGAGAATTGGATTTGGCAATTATGCAGGGTGAGATCACCAAAGCGTCATTTTACTGAAAGTTACGTTTCATTTTGGAACGTTTGATTTTGTTATTTGTTCCATTTTGGAACGGTTTGTTTTTTATTGTCGAGTAGCCATTTATTTTTATGATGGATGAAAAGTTACCAGTATCCAATTAACGAACATAAAAATATAAGAGAAACAAAAGATGAAAAAATTAATTAATAGTGTCGAAGACGTTGTTAGAGAGCAGATGGAAGGTCTTGCCGCTTCTCGCCCTGAACTTAAAGTGAATTACGAGCCGCGTTATATGTGGCATGAAGAAACTCCGGGTCAAGTTGCCCTTGTTTCAGGCGGCGGTTGTGGTCATGAACCATTACATGCGGGCTTCATTGGCAAAGGTATGCTGACGGGGGCTTGTCCAGGTGAGGTGTTCACTTCGCCAACACCGGACCAAATGTATGAATGTGGTAACCAGGTGAATACGGGTGAGGGCGTGTTGTTTTTTATCAAGAACTACACCGGTGATGTTCTTAACTTTGAAACCGCTGTTGAACTACTGCATTTCGATGGTATTAAAGTCGGTTCAGTACTGATCGATGATGATGTTGCGGTAAAAGATAGCTTGTACACCGCAGGTCGACGTGGCGTCGCTGGTACGGTCCTCGTTGAAAAAATTGTGGGCGCAGCTGCAGCCAAAGGTTACTCACTAGAGCAATGTGAAGCGCTAGCGACTCGGATAAACAATCGTTGCCGTTCGTTTGGGGTGGCGTTAGATGCGTGCGTTGTACCTGCCGCTGGTAAGCCATCATTCACACTGGCGGATGATGAAGTTGAATTTGGTGTAGGCATCCATGGTGAGCCAGGCATCGAGCGTATTAAATTTACCAACGCTGACGAGCTTGTCGACAAAATGTTTGTTGAGCTGTCTGAAAATGACGGATACAGCCGCACTTTGCGTTTGTGGAACCGTGTCGAAGGTCAATGGGATGAAACATCATCAAAAATTGAAGATTTTGAAGCGAATCAAGAGTATATCGCCATTGTAAATGGCCTTGGAGCAACGCCGGAATCTGAGTTGTACGGTGTGTATCGTCGCTTGGCGCAAAACTGTGAAAAGGCAGGCTTTAATATTGCGCGCAACATGGTGGGTAACTATTGCACCTCGCTCAATATGGAAGGGGTATCTATTACGCTGCTTAAAGCAGATTCCGAAATGCTAGAACTGTTTGATGCTCCGGTTGATACAGCGGCGATTAAGTGGTAATTCGAGGTCAAATTATGCAAATTGAAAAACAACACATTTTAAACTGGCTTGAGCTTTGTGCGGTGTCATACGAAGAGAACCAAGATTTCTTAACGGATCTTGATCGTGATATCGGTGATGCTGACCATGGTCTTAATATGAATCGTGGTTTTAAGAAGGTTAAAGAAACACTGCCAAAAGTTGAAAAACAAAACATCGGCGCAATATTGAAAAATACCGGTATGACGCTTCTTTCTAGCGTTGGCGGTGCCAGTGGCCCTCTATACGGTACTCTGTTTATTCGCACGGCAGCCTCAGTTGGCAGTCGAGAATCCCTTACTTTTCAAGAATTGATTGATGATCTAAAAAGTGGCGTTGATGGCGTGATTTCACGTGGTAAAGCGGAGCAAGGTGACAAAACCATGTGTGATGTTTGGTTGCCTGTGCTTAATGGTACTAAAGCGTCTTTAGAAGAAGGGGTAAGCCCTGACCATCTATTGGACGAGATGGTGTTGCTTGCAGAGAAAAGTGTGGTTTCAACTATTGAGATGCAAGCCAGAAAAGGACGTGCAAGTTACCTTGGCGAACGCAGTATAGGTCATCAAGACCCTGGCGCGACATCGTCACTTCTAATGATTAAAGCGCTAAGACAGGCAATAGCAGGGAAATAAAGCATGGTAGGCATTGTAGTCGTATCGCATAGCCGCCTGTTAGCTGAAGGAGTGGCCGAATTGGCCACTCAAATGACGCAAGGCAAAGCGAATCTAGCGATAGCAGCAGGGATCGATGATCCTGAAAACCCAATTGGTACTGACGCGATTGCTGTCATGGGCGCCATTGAAGAAGTGTGTGACGACGGCGGCGCGATTGTATTGATGGACTTAGGGAGCGCATTACTGAGTACAGAAATGGCGCTGGAGCTCCTCGATGATGACATTCGCGATAAAGTGGTGTTGGTCTCGGCACCGATTGTTGAGGGAACGATGGCAGCAAGTGTTGCCGCCGCTGCTGGGCTTTCTATTCATGACGTTATTGCAGAAGCCACGAACGCATTAGATGTTAAGAAAGAACATTTAGGAGAAGAAGCGGCGACGAGTAAAATCACAGAGATGGACTGTCTATCCCATGAAGGCGAAGTATTATCGTTTAAATGGCTTGTTAAGAACCCTCATGGTATTCACGCGCGTCCGGCTGCTGCAATTGTTGGCTGCCTTGCCAGTTTTAGTGGTGACCTTCAGCTAGATAAAGAAGGCAAAAAAGCGAATGCGAAAAGTCTAAATAGTATCGCTAAGCTTGGTGTTCGATGTGATGAAAGTATGACGCTGTTTGCGTCTGGTGATGACGCACAGCTGGCGATTGATGCCTTTACTTTGCTTGCACAGCAACACTTTGGTGAGGCTGAAGCGGTGAATAACCCGACGCCAATGGTGGCAAACGAGCACCATGACGATGATGTTGCTGAGCAATCTCAGCAAGACATTGAAGGAGCCATTGTAGGGCTTAGCGTAAATGGTGGCATTGTCACTGCGCCCGCTGTGCTCTTTGCTCAAGAAGTGCCGGATGTTCCGACGCGTGCTTTTATTGGGGCGGAAGGTGAGCAGTCTAAGCTAAACAATGCAATGTCTTCGGTCAAGCAACACTTAGAGCAGCAAGCTAAGCTACCACATGGTGAAATATTTGCTGCACATGCCATGATGCTCGATGATCCCGAGTTACATCTTCATGCCGAGCGATTGATTCTAGAGGGCAACATTGCAGAGCGAGCATGGTGTGATGTGACTACTGAATTGGCACTGCAGTATAAACGCGCTGAAAGTGATTATATGCGTGAGCGTGAAGCTGATGTTTATGATATTGCTCGACAAGTCATGATTGCGCTCACGGGAGCAGTACCAAAAGCGCTCACTATAAGTGAACCGAGTATCTTGTTAGCTCGAGATCTGATGCCATCTGATGTAGCAGGATTAGACAAGTCGAAAGTGCTAGCAATTTGTTTAAGTGAAGGCGGAAAAACGTCGCACAGCGCCATTCTAGCGCGTGCGATGGGTATCCCTGCCATTGTTAAAGCGACAGGCTGCACGGACCAAGTAAAAACCGGTGCCCAGGTGACCGTTGATGGCTTTAGTGGTTTGTTGTGGGTCACGCCTTCCACATCGATACAAGAAGAACTAAACAATAAACGTCAAGAATGGCTTGCCAAGCAAGAGGCCGCGTTAAAGAATGCACTTGAAGCAGCGGCCACTCAAGACGGTACCGCGATTCAAGCTCTGGCCAATATTGGCGGTCCTGAAGATGTGGCACAAGCACTAGAGAATGGTGCGGAAGGTGTGGGTTTATTTAGAACTGAGTTTCTATTTCAGGCAAGTGATGCACTGCCAACAGAAGACGAACAGTTCCAAATTTACCGAGATATCGCGCAATCATTTGGCGATAAACCAATCACAATCCGCAGCCTCGATGTTGGTGGAGATAAACCATTAGCCGCGTACCCAATGCCACAAGAAGAGAACCCATTTTTGGGACTTCGAGGCGTGCGTTTATGCTTAACACATGAAGCGCTTTTTGAAACCCAATTAAGAGCCGTGCTCCGTGCTCATGCTGAGCAATCCAATATACAGTTGATGATTCCGATGATAGCGACGGTTGGTGAAATTCATCGCGTCAAAGCGCTGATTAATCGAGTACAAGAGCAACTTCATATTGTAGGCAACGCGCTACCAGTTGGCATTATGATTGAGGTACCGGCTGCGGTATTTAATGCAGATGCATTAGCAAAAGAAGTGGATTTCTTCTCGATTGGCACCAACGATTTAACTCAATATGTTATGGCCGCAGATCGAGGCAATAGCGATGTTGCTGAGTTGGTGAATTACTTTGAACCGGCGGTCCTTAATGCCATAAAAATAACGATCGAGGCGGCTAACAGAGCCGGTATTCCGGTCAGTATGTGCGGTGAAATGGCGGGAGATGTGACTGCAACAGAGTTACTGCTTAGTTTTGGTCTGAGGAAATTCAGTGCCAGCTCGACGTTGTTGCCCGCATTGAAACAGAAAGTTAGAAACGTGAATATGGCGATCGTATAGTCGCCATCAGCCATCAATGCTAAACCCAAGCCCAAGCCTAGTCGCTTGGGCTTTTTTATGGCGGTCGTACTCAAAATATCAAATGGCCAAATGGTGACTATTTACCATTTGCATTATGCCCCTGCAGGTTATCAGTGTTTTAATTGCTAAATGTCTGATATAACAAATGCCTATGTTCTAGTTAGGAGTCATTATGTTGAACGTCGCATTCTTTAGTACTAAATCATACGATGAGCAGTCTTTTAATCGCTCAAATGACACAAGTCAGATGACCTTTCACTTTTACGATTTCCGCTTAACTGAGAAAACCGCAAAGCTAGCAAAAGGATGTGAGGTTGTTTGCGCCTTCGTCAATGATGACTTGTCCAAGCCGGTATTAGAGCACCTATCAGTAAGAGGTGTGAAGCTCATTGTTATGCGATGTGCCGGTTTCAATAATGTTGACGTTGAAGCAGCAAAAGCGCTGGGTATTCAAGTCGCGCGAGTGCCTGCCTACTCACCAGAAGCCATTGCTGAGCATGCTGTGGGACTGATGATGACCTTGAATCGTCGTTTTCATAAGGCGTATCAGCGTACTCGCGACGCTAATTTTAATCTTGAAGGATTAGTTGGCTTTAATTTTCATGGTAAGACTGCGGGTATCGTCGGTACGGGAAAAATAGGCTTAGCGACTATTCGAATTCTTCGTGGCCTTGGTATGAATGTCCTGTGTTTCGACCCTTATCCTAATCCGCTGGTTACCGATCTTGGCGCAACCTATGTGGATCTCGATACGCTGTTTTCGAAATCTGATGTCATTTCTCTGCATTGTCCGATGACGCCTGAGAATTATCACCTTCTTGATGAAACCGCGTTTAGTAAAATGAAAAAAGGCGTGATGTTAATCAACACCAGTCGCGGGGAGTTACTGGATTCGAGTGCCGCTATTGAGGCCCTAAAACAAGGCAAGATAGGGGCATTAGGTCTTGATGTTTACGACAATGAAAAAGAGCTATTTTTCCAAGACAACTCAAATGACGTGATAGTAGACGATATTTTCCGCCGCTTGTCAGCTTGTCATAATGTGATATTTACGGGTCATCAAGCATTTTTGACTCAAGATGCGTTAGCGAACATTGCGGATGTGACGCTCAGTAATGTTCGTTTGTTTGAACAACAAGCCACAAATGCTAATTTTCTTTAGGAGCTAGGAGCTAGGAGCTAGGAGCTAGGAGCTAGGAGCTAGGAGCTAGGACCCAGGACTTGGCAGGAGTACCTACTGGCAAAGACACGTTGCGGTGAAGCGATGCAATAAAGAAGTGGCGCACAAGTTGTCCATCTATTGAAGGTGCTTATTACGTACCTCCTACTCTAGGTGAACGTCAGCAAAGCCATAAGAAGTGAAATCACTCAGATAGATTAAAGTTCAGATTCAATGTTTAAGCTTCGAAATAGGGCGTTGCTTACTGGGCTTAGTAGCGTTGTACCAGGTTCTTTGGTGATTTTTTGTATATCGCTTTCCCATGATGTGTCGTTTTTATCTTGTTGAACATGCCAATAATAAGAATGGTCTTCGGAGAACAAGTAACGCTTTAATTGTTCGGCAAACGCTTCGCTTTCAATGACTATTCCAAACTCAAGGTTAAGAAAATCTGAGCGAGGATCGAAATTTGACGAACCGACGTAACTCAAAATGCTGTCCAAGATAAACGCTTTATTGTGGAAGTGTCCGCTAGCAGAATGATAGTTGTCGCGATGGGTCGCGTCGGTGTCATATTCATAAATATTAACACCTAAATCAAGCAACCCCTGACGATGCTGCGCGTAATAAGCAGGTACAAATGGTGAGTCGTTTGATGCGGCTGAATTGGTAAACAGCGTGACATCGGCACCATGATTAATAAAATCAGGGATGACCTTAAACCCATCATTATGCGGTATCAAATAGGGGGTCGAAATAATCAACTCCTCTTTTTTACTTGGATAGCGATAAACAAAATGTTCTAAGCGCTTTTTGAAGTAAGGCATGGAGGTGCCGACCTTGTCTACCGAGTCAAAAATAGGGGTGATTTTGGCCGGGACGTAAATAGCGTCATCAAGCGCATTGACTTCAGATTCAATACGGGTGACCAATGCCTGATTTTGTTCCACTGACTTGGTGACCGCTTGAGTCAATTCGTCACTATTTTGTTTTTTTGATGTTATTAGTGCTTCTATCGGTGTGACTAAGTCGTTCTCCCACAATGCCAAAAAGTTTTCTTCGAAAGGGTTAATGACTTGGCCCTTAATTAGGGTATCTAAATCGAAAAAATTATTTTTAGGTTTGAAACTAAAGTAATCATCACCAATGTTGCGCCCCCCTAGAATCAGCACCTCGCCATCGATGTTGAAGTATTTTTCATGTAGACGGTGGTTGAGTTGTGCTTTGTTGCTTTGATAATCAAACGACCGACCTAACCAGTTTGTTTTTCTCGACTTAAAAGGGTTGAAAATACGGATGTCGAGATTGGGGGTTTGGTTAGCGGACGCCAGCCATGTTTCGTTAAATATGAGTAAATCATCAAGGATAATTCGTACCTTTACTCCGCGCTTTGCCGCTTGTGTTAATGCGTCCATTAGCATTAAACCTGATACGTCCTTAGTCCACGAAAAATATTCGATGTCGATTGATTTTTGCGCGGTACGAACAAGGGCTAAACGTTGTGCAAACGCCTGAGGCGCAGAAGAAATTAATGACACTTCTCCGTGGAAGGTCTGATATTGCCAATCACTTTCAAAATTATTGTCTACCTGCGGCTGATGGGTGGCACAACCTGAGATTAAAGCGAAGAGAAATAATACCGTGATTAATTGACGGTTTGTTTTCTGAAGAATAGAGCTCATTAAATTCATTGGCTTTCCTAGTAATTGAGTCCATTCAATGAGGTGTGATTTTTGATTAAACGGTGGCAAAACATCGCTCCCAAAGTGCTACCGAACGTCCTTCCACACACGTGGTACTTTGAGTGTCGGTTTTTTAACCTTTTTCTTAGCGACGACATCACCAATAGCAGTTGGTGAACAGGTTTCAATATGTCGTTTTACGACATAAAAAACCTCGAATTCATATTTATACTCGCAATAAAGATGTTCGCCTTTAATAAACTGGTCAGAAAGTTGTCCAGTTAATGTCGTACTATCAGTGGACTGAGCTAAAGTGAACGGCGTTATTAGTATGCTGATGAAAAGTGAAAATTGTTTTCTTATCATGACTATTTAGCCTGTTTCTAATACAGAAACAGGCTCTATTACATCGTAGGGCAGGGTGGTTACTTGTATTCGATCACTTTCGCGACAAACTCAACCATATCTGAATTACCGACCGTGTTTTGATAGAAGTCGACCGAGAAATATTTAGGTTGATCACGTTCGATGTGCTTAATAATGTTTTTGCTAATTTGATTTGGATTGATCGCGCTGTAAACATGGAACTTTTTGATTTTTTCCAAGTTCATTTCTTTAGCTTGAACTGACGAAATGTATCGTTCACTGAAGTTTTCTTCTAATGTACCGACATATTGGATCGTTTCGAAGTTTGCTGATTGTTCCGTAACAATGAAAAGGCCAACATCAGCAGTTTGTTGCTCAAGGTGGCTCATTTCTTCATTAATGATATCGAGATTTTGCTCAGCGCTAAGGTGTGGTTGTGCAAATACACTGGCAGAGGCACTTGCGATCATGGCCGAAAAAAGTAGTTTGTTCATGGGTATCCTTTCGAAAATGTGGTGTAGAACTCGAAAGGATAATAATCGGACAAATAAAATAAAGACAATCGCTTATGGAGGACTAAAGCCTCGCAAACGGTACATGCAAGCTTAAAATTAGCTTAGGCCTGCATTTTTGTTCACGCGCTCTACATAACTGACTAATGCGCTGGCAATCTCGCTATGTAATGTGCTTAGCTGCTTGGAATGAGGGGAGCAAATCGCCACAGGGACTCGAAAAGGCTCTCTTACTACGTCGGTTTCAATTTCAACAAGCCCGTGGCCATCAAAGTCGGTGTAAGTAATAGCTCTGGGTAGCATTGCCCAGCCAACATTGTGTTGAACGAGTTCCATCGCGACAGTAAGCTGATCAACATACTCATGATCCGCAGACATAATAATTTTTTCTCCCATTTTGTCATCAAGTAGGCTTTTTATAATCAGTTGTTTCTTCGTTTTGAGTAAACCCCAGCGTTCGGATTTAGGCGCTTTGACTATGTCGCTGTCTTCTGAGGTATAGATGCTGAAAGTGAGGTTATTAATCAAGGTCGATTGGATGCTACTAATCATGCGTCGGTCGTCCGCATTGATAAGCCCGAACTGAATTTCATCCGCCAAAATACCATCACGAATCTCTTGCCGACTTTTTACCGAGAAATTCACTTTCATTGTGGGATGAAGTTCGAGTAATCGGACTCGAATTGCACGGATTGCACTGGGTGGAATAAAGCTATTATAAGCAATATTAATGCTTTCTAGCTCACCAAAAGATAGGCTAAGCGCCACTTTATCGAATGAGCGAGCTTGTTCTACAACGAGCTTTGCGTAGGAATAAAGAAGCTTAGCATCTTCAGTAGGTTTGGCTGTTCGGCCTATTCTTTGGAACAGCTCAACCGCCAATTCATCCTCAAGGTTATTGATGACTTGCCCGATAGTGGTTCGGTGCTTGTCGAGTTGAACCGCTGCTTTGCTAAATGATCCTTGTTCATAGACTGCCACGAAGCTGTTTAACTGCTCAATGCTAAAATTCATAGTGTTTGTTCCCAATCCTGTAATGTGTCGATCAGCCGCATAATTGTCAACAAGATAACATGTAGTCAAGATGATCAACACTGCGAACCGAACATGAACGAGTATAGTCATGAGGGTTACATCCTACAAACGCGATTCACCACTTTTGGGTATCAAGCATATTATATGCCCAACAACGAAGTGGTTACTTGTTTGTGTGCGTTTCATTTTATTAATGCAGTTTTAGCGCGCCAAGATAACACTTTATTTATAATTACGGATACAAGGAATTGTATATCGTAAAATAATTAACTAACGGACTTATAGTTTTGACTTCCGTTAATTAAGGTAATTAAATGTTCAAGCTTAAAAATAAAATGACTCGCACTCTTATTTCTATTTTCCCTTTGGCTTTTTCTGGTGCAGTTATTGCGAATACCGATGCTGAAAATGTTGACGCTTTACCATCAAAGCCAGCAACGATGGAAGAATATGGGGTTCCTAAGTATCTACCAAAGTTGGGAATTAGCGCGATGGTACAGGAGTTACACTTTGTTGAACATGCGCGAAAAAAAGTAACGATTGGTGATAAAGTTCGCGAATCAGAAGTTTTCCTTGTTCAGACTACGGATAAAAAAGGGAATATTGATTTACGAATTAAATATAACCCAGATAATGTGAACGAAAATGAAGATTTGTTAGAGAACATTGAATCTATTACAAAGGCCGAATATCAAATGCGCCAATACGCTGAAATGTATGATAAAGAGTCGGTGAAAATTAAAGATATTGGTAATGGTGACCTTGAAATAACGTTTGATTATTCAAAATATACGTTGCCACAAGATTTGGCGTATTTTAGATTCATGCAAGGCAAGTTGTTGTTAACCGATGGCCAACCCGTATCTTTAATTGTGACTAATCGCCAGCCGTTTATGCAGGATAAATACTCGATTGAGACTTATCAACAGACGACGTTTTTTGCTACCTTGCTTAACGGGCGCACGGTGATTAAAGATAAAAAAATAACAGCGATTGGTAAACATAAGAAAAAAGCGGCGAAAATTGAAATTGATTTAACCCCGGTCGTTTATTACGACGATAACTTGGGGGCCGTAGTGAAGGATGAAGCACTGCTCACTAAAGTTTCGGATCCACGTATGAGAGAAGAATACGTAGAGTTGGACCGTACCTTCCCGCTAATGGCTGATATGGTAAGACGTCAGGGTATTGATGTACCACTACCGTTTGGTATTTCAATCGCTTATCGTAATCAAGATATGGACTTTAATTTTACTGATTTTAATATTATGGGGATGGGGCTCAATGAATTTTTTGATCCCGAACAAACAATAGCACATGTGACGGCGGAGTCTCTAACGATTCGGGGTGATGTCAATATTCTACCTTTTTGGAATGTGTTTGGGTACGTAGGACAAATCGATGTAAATGCAGTCATTGATGCGACATTTAAAGGACTGGATACTCCTTGGCCTTTGCCTGACTTGCCATCGGTGCAATTTGATGTGCCGCTTCATCTTCGGTACGACTTAATCGGCGCTGGTACGACATTGTCGATGGGCTATAAAGAATTTTTCGCTTCAGTAACGGGTACATACTCGCTGACTAGACTTAAGGGTAACAATAATGCTGATTGGGGGGATGGTATTGTAACGGTCCAACCGATGTTAGGTTATCAGCTACTTGACTATCGAGCGCAAATATTTATTGGTGCTGAGTATCAAGCATTAAAACCACGCATGAGCGGTAACCTAGGTATGGTCGATATTCCCGTTATTGGCGAAAAAGAATTTGATTATGACGTAGGTGTGAATCTAAATCAGTGGGCTTACCTCGTCGGTTTCAATAAGCAAATAGGCAAGCACTATAATTTAACGATGTTATATAACCGAGGCGAAACAAGAAATGCGCTAACCGTTAACTTGGGTTATCGATTCTAGTTGGATTAACTCGTCTGTTTCTTAATCTTATTTATATTATTTTGTTTGAGTTCTATTATGAAAACCAAATTTGGCATCGTTGTGCTGTCAGTATTGCTGTCTGCATGTTCAACACATCACGCTTTTGATGAGCGTGTTACTAAAGAAAATTATCAACTCGTTACCGTTAGTGGGACAGAAAAACTAAATTTAGAAGAACCGGTTCGATTTTGGGGTGGTGAAAAACCCGACTTTCTTACCTCTGATGTCGCGCATTCACCTGTGATTACGGTAAATGGTGACCGCTTAAACATCTTGGCGCTTTCTGGCGGAGGGGCGAATGGCGCATTTGGTGCCGGCGTGATAAATGGTTTATACGATGCTGGTGAACTCCCTGATTATTCAATCATTACAGGCATAAGCGCTGGCGCACTCATCGCTCCGTTTGTCTATACGGGAGGCGAGGATATTCACCAACTTAAAGAAGTCATGCTGGGGTTAGATGATGACAGAGTGTTGGGGAAAAAGAACTTCCTTAATACGTTGTTCAAAGATGCCTTTACCAATGGCCAGAGTTTGTTGTTATTAATGCAAGAGATCTATGACTCCGAAATGATTGAGCGTATGGCGGAGCGACATAGACAAGGCAAGCGTCTTTTCATTGGCACAACACATTTTGATTCTGGTCAGCAATCGGTATGGAATATTGGCCAAATAGCTGACAGCAACCTTGAAAACAAGGCGGATCTCATTCATCAAATACTGGCAGCAAGTGCGTCGATACCCGGCGTTTTTCCACCACAATTTATTTCGGTAAATTACGAAGGTGAGACGCTGGAAGAGTTACACGTTGATGGCGGGTTAACCTACCAAATGTTCTTTGACCCAGCGAATTACGACTATGGACAAATGAGCAAGGCGATGGGGCTAAAAAATAAGCCACAGGTCCATGTAATCAGAAACGGGACGTTGAAAAGCTCATATCAACGCGTTGCCGATAAGGGGGTCGACTTATTAACTCGAAGCATCACGAGTTTGACGTTACAACAAACTCGTGGAGATATGTATCGAATGCTCTATATGAGTAAAGAAAGTGATTTAGATATAGATTTTACTTATGTGGATCCTGAGTTTAAAGCGCACAAACAGAGCAAAAAAATGTTTGATGCTGAGTATATGGTTAACCTGTACAACTATGGTTATAGGAAAGCACAAGGTTTAAATCTTTGGACTAAAGAAGTTCCTCAATAACGATTAATTCTTTTATATATGAAAGAACAAACACTTTAATTTTAGCTCGATTAATATTCAAGAAAAGAAAATTTTCAATATTAATCGAGCTTTTTTACGCAAGACAATATTATGCCTATTAAACATCATCAACTTTTTTTATTTACTATAATTGGTCTGTTTTCTACACCAACGTTTGCAAATTTTTTAGACCCGATTGACGGCCAATTTGATATGGGCGACTACTTGGCCAATAATGCATACGGCTTTATGCCGATACCAATACTGATCACTGAACCTGCAGTAGGGGTCGGGGGCGGGTTTTTAGGCATGTTTCTCCATGAATCAGAGAAAGACAAACAGGATAGAAAAGCACATGCTTTAAGCTCACCGGACGGTGGGGCGCAATTACTAGCGCCCGCGATTACTGTCGCAGGTGGTGCCGTTACTGACAACGGAACCTGGATGGCTTTGGTTGCTCATCGTCATACGTGGAATGATGATAGCATTAGATACTTGGGAGGAATGGGATATGGCCATGCCAATATCGATGTTTTTCGTCGTGCCCCTGATAACTGGCCTATTGATGCATCACTGCAAATGTCGACGGCTAGCGAAGGTTTTCTACTAAAACAACATGTTGAATTCCGGCTACCCAAAACTCAGCTTTTTTTGGGTGTTTCACAAAGCGTGTCAACGTTCTCTACCAGTATAAATAGTGCGTCGGTTGACTTATCAGGTCATATTATCGATATCCCCAATATTTCACCGTCATTGCAAAGCACTGTATCTTCTCTTGGTGTGATAGCGGAACTGGATACAAGGAACAACTTGTTTTTTCCAACCAAAGGGGCGTCGATTGTCGCTGAGTATATGATTTATGATGAGGCACTGGGTAGTGATTACAACTATCACACTTTGGATGTGGACGCGTTCAAATATGTGCCCGTGAATGACTCGCTGACACTGGGGTTTGCAGGCTCGTACAGTTCACTAAAAACGGAAGAAGCGTTTTTGCCTCCACTGTCTAATCCGTATATCAATATGCGAGGGGTGGCGGCGTATAAATATCAAGGCAATGAAGTCAGCACTCTGCAAGCGCAAGCGATGTGGCACATGACTTCAAGATGGACTTTAACTGGTTTTTATGGCGTCGGGTCGGCGGCAGAAGAGTCCGAAGCGCTGTATGAAAGTACGGTAAGTGCGTATGGTGCTGGTTTTAGATACAACATTGCGCGTCGCTATGGATTAAATGTCGGTATGGACTACGCTATCAGCGAAGGTGAAGGCACACTTTATTTTCAAGTTGGGACAGGTTTTTAGTTGAGTTAAACCTCTCCTATACCGGGATTGATTTAAAACAATGTTGTTATTGCCGTGGCTTATTATAAGGCACGGCTTTTTTATACCTGTGACTGTGACTGTGACTGTGACTGTGACTGTGACTGTGACTGTGACTGTAATAAATAAATGGTAGTGGTAAATCGTGTGGCTAGCGTTTTGGATATAGAAAGTGAGCCAAGGTGTGCTTTGAGCGATGTTGAGTAAGGAGTGGCACCGTAGTCTCTGATAGGGAAATGAACGGACGGTCAGCAGGGCTGTTAAGTACATGACATTCCGATTAAGCGACCACAGAGAATTATTTAATGAGGTACATCAACACACGGTCTCGATTGATATCTGCGGGGTGCTTTGGCGGCGCTCGTGAGGGAATGATAGCAGAAAAATTGGGCATCCTTTCCCAATACAAGAGCATGGCTCAAAACGTTATGTCCATTCACAAAAATTCATTACATTACCAAGAAGTGTAGTTAACTTGGTCGTCAGATTATAAGTGGGTATGGGTCAACGTGATAATCGTATTTGAAGGATTAAGCCCTTCAAATTGCCTGTTTCTAGATTAGCAGAAAGGGGAGTGATAACGCGCTGTTTACGAAGAGACGTATCAGGCATGTATTTGAACTAAAGTGAGGAGTCAGTAGTGAGCAGCAGTGCTCACTACATAATGAGCGTTTGAGAAGTCAAAACGAACGGTCCGATAACCGTGTTTAGAATATTCCGTATCGTCTGTTTTGAAGAGCAATACCTTGCGAGAACACAAGGTATTATATCTAGTAGATGCGTTGAACCATAAAGCGGTCTTTGGGTTCGATGAGGCAATCTTGTGCAGAAACAATTTGAAGCTCTCGTACATTCTGTATATGAGTTTCTTTTAGTATGCCGTAGCAAGCATTGTTAGCGTATTCGAATGCTTTGTGCGCTTCTAGTCCACTTAACAAACCTGCGGTGAAAAGTGCGGAGATTAAATCACCAACTCCAACGGGTTGTTCGTCGAACTCAATGAAAGGCCTTTGAACCATATAACATAGGTCTTTCATTGCGAATAACATGGTGAAGACATTGTCTGAAATACTATGAAGGTGTTTCACCACGACCATTGTGGGACCTAGCGTCAATGCTTTTCGGCATGCTGAAATCGCATCTTGTAAGGACTCAATAGTAATGCCAGTAATGGCCGTTAACTCAAATTGATTGGGTACGAGAACGTCGGCAATCGGTGTTAGGTGTTCGATGATAGCATTGGTGACATCATCACTAATAACGTCTTCTTTGTTGGGGCCGCCCATCACGGGATCGCAAACGTAGATTGCATTTGGGTTTGAGCGTTTTACTTGCTTTACTAACTTTCTAATCTCAAGTGCTTGAGCGCCGTTAGTTAAATAACCGGACAATACACCTTGGCATTCACTTAATGCGCCAATTCGGTCGAGTCCTAACGTCAATTCACCGATTAAACTGGCGTTAAATTTGGTTCCTGTCCAACCTTGTTTGTATTGTGCGTTATTTGAAAATTGTACGGTATGGATTGGCCATACTTCGAACCCCAAACGTTGCAACGGAAAGACTGCAGCGCTGTTGCCAGCACGTCCGTAAACCACATGGGATTGAATGGAGATAATACCTTTCATAATATGCCTACTTAATTATGAGTTAGATTAAAAGTTGAGTGTTGAACTGAGCAAAGTAGTTATCGAGAACACGACGTCTTTCAGAGTGATAGTGGCCATACTTGTTAGGCAACATAATGAAAATCAGATGAATTTAATATAACCTTATAGTTAAATTCTGAATGATGTTCATATCTACATCAGTACTTTTTATCAGTGTTTTGTTTTAATTTATTAGGGTTGAATCTGTTTGCTAATTGTAGATCCCTTCCCTTTATAGGATCCTATAATAAAGTAATCATGATATTTAAAATAATCGTTTTTGATGGGCGAAACCATCGCAAATTAGGTTTTCTCTTATGCATCAGGCAATCAATTATTGTTTTTTTAGATTGTCATTTTTGTAGATTGTTACGTTCGTGGGTTGTTTGTAAGTTATTGTAAATTCCCATGATATGTTAAATATATAGGTTTATGCAAGTAGTGGCATTAATGCTATTGTCTTATTTTACGTTTGCGAATTATTTTGTTCGTTTTATGTAGGGATAATTCGATGAGGAAATAATACCTCGGTCTGAATTAAATCTATAAAAAACTTACAAATAGCCAGAGACATGAACACAAGAATAATCATGATGATTGGTGTTTGGATATCGTATGTTGGAGTCAGGTGCAACGTTCCATTAGTCAAAACGACAAGCAGTTGCCCACCTAACATTTTTTGTAAGGGTTGTTTAAGTATGTCGCATATTAACCAAATACAAAATAAATTAGCGAAATAGAAAGCAGCAAGCTGCCACGCTTCAGTCAGTACTGGCATAATCAATACAAATTGAATCAAAATGACGACCGAAAATACTAAGAAGCCGCCGATGACATGTTTAATCATGGATTTAGGCATGGTAACCAGTGAATTAGCAAGCACACACGCTAACATTGGGAACGTTGTGCCGCCTGGTACCGGTAGGTGTATCCATATCAAAAAACTTGTTGCGACAATACATGCGTTTTGTAGAACGGTCATGAGCCGTGCTTGGTAATTAGTAAATACAGTGAGTGTTGGCTTAGTTTGTTTAATGAGCACTTTACTTTCACGTTCCGTTAGCTCTAATAAGGCTGGTAGCGTCTTGCTTGAACAATCGCTTATGGCATTTTGAGTGAGAAGGCGCTTTATTGTTGAGTAGCGGTGTATCAATAACTGCTCAGATTCTGACGATTCTATTTCTCGTTCCGCACTTTCTATCAACGCAGCAAGCAAAATCTGATAGTTTTTCTTGTTACTTGCTAGATCATGGCTTCCGTTAAGTGGTAAAGATAACAAGGAAATAAGGCGTTTTTTTGCCGTGGAAAACTCGATGTCTGTTGACGATTTATCGAAGAAACTAGGGTACCGGGCACTTACGATTTTTTTCCGTATCGCTTCAAGTGCATCTTCAAACGAACTTTTGACCAACTGCTGGGTTTCTTGTTGCCCTAAGAAGGTGTAGACAAACGTGAAGACGAGAACGCCTAGTATGGTTTCTTGTAAACGAGTCACTGCTATCTGAAACGTTGCCACGTTATCAAGACCGCCAACCATCGCGATTAAGGTACAAACGGTCAGCGCCATTTTAAACAGGTAGCCGTGATATTGGCAGCCTGATAAATAGACCAGAATTGAAGATACCGAGATAAACGTCGCCATAAAGTAAATAGGGCTTTGTGGGAACAATGCGACGAGAATAACAGCAAGTATACTGCCGAGCGCGGCACCGAGTATGCGTTCCTTGCCTGTTTTAATTGAATGCCCAAATGATTCATTGGTTGCGAGAATGACGATGGTGGCGGCAGCCCAATATGGCTTTTCCCATCCAAGCCACAAGGCAATTAACAGGGCAGTAGGAACCGCTATGCTAATTTTTAATGCTTCTCTTATATCTAACTTACCCATATCAACCTACTGAGATTTATGCACTAAGACAGACGCTGTGGTTCCAACAATGAGGTTAAAGTCATCAGGTGTTTCTGTGAGTTTAACTTTAACCGGCACACGTTGAGCCAAGCGAATCCATTGGAAATTTGGATTAACGGTCGGAAGTA
This sequence comes from Vibrio sp. 10N.261.51.F12, assembly GCF_041471725.1. NCBI lineage: Bacteria > Pseudomonadati > Pseudomonadota > Gammaproteobacteria > Vibrionales > Vibrionaceae > Vibrio > Vibrio sp. 10N.261.51.F12. Next base: position 78,044 of record NZ_JBFROV010000005.1, read on the forward strand.
GGAAAGAACCAGTGCTCCCGTCTTGTTTTGAAATACCAAACCCCATGCTTTCTACATACCCATGTAATGGGGTATCTGGGTGTGACATGAGTGTCACTTGTGCTTCAGAACCCAGTCGGATGTTGCGAAGATCGGTTTCTTCAAAAAAACCTTCCACCCAAAAACTGTCATCTTCGATCAAGGCTACGACGGGTTGATTAGCGACAACTTGAGAGCCCTGCTGTAGATTCAGGTTGGTAATGAATCCATCTGTTGGTGCAACGACTGTTGTGAACTCTAGGTTAAGTTCAGCGACTTTTGTTGCTGCCGCTGCCGCTTTAACGTTGGCACTCGCGGTTTGTATGTCATTCTCTAGGTTGTTTAACGTTAATACAGGGACTGATCCGGGTTTGATTTTTTCAAGTGCCGCAGAGCGATGTTCCTGGTTTTTTGCACGGTCGAGTAAGGCTTTGGCTTGCAGTAAATTTGCACGGGCTTGATCAAGTGATGCGATAAAGACGCTTTGGTCTATTTCAAATAATACGTCTCCGGCTTTAACAAAATGATTGTCTTCGACATTTACTTGGGTAACCGGCCCTGTTACTCGCGGTGTGACCTCGATGATATGTGCTCGAATCTGTCCGTCTCTGGTCCATGGGTTTTCGATATAATCAGTGTAACGCTGTATACCGAAGTAAGCGGCGATGACAACAATTAATAACGATGAGAGTATTTTTTTTGACATGGGGAGTACCTTTTTTACGCTCAAGCTGGATCTAAAAGAGAAGCAAGTATTGGCTGATTAATAGTGCATAAATGGTGGCAATCGCGACTTCTACGACAGCATACGCATAAAAACATCGGTGCCACTTCATATAAATAACGACTTTGCTGGTCAACAGCGTAAGCAGATAACTCAGAACGCACACTAACAAGAAAGGGGGGAAATAGATCCCTCCCAGCTCAAGTTCATGAGGCATCGAAACGAGTGAATATGGCATTGGTTTCTCATTCATCTTGTTGAAATGATAAGTGAGTGATGTCGACATTTAACACTAACTCACTTGACTAGTAGAGAGTTTATAAGTGTGTTGTAGAAATCAGTAATCGGTTTTGTAGGATGATACCCATCCAAAGTATGGTGAGTATTCATGGATAAACTTGTGAGATTTTTATGAGAACTGTGTGAAAGGGGAGATAGATATAAGGTGCATGCTTATTGGGTATTAAGAACGATCAAACCAATAAGGATGGAATTGACATGAACAAACATACTCAGCTAGGACTTATTTTTACATCGGTGACGGCCGCACTTTCCGGTGTTTCCGCACAAGCCGCTGAACTCGATATTACGCTAACCAACGCCACTAAGGGCATTTACTTTACGCCGTTGATTGTCGCGGCACACGATTCAACCCTCGTGATGTTTAGAACAGGCGAAAGTGCTTCTCCTGAACTTGAAGCGATGGCAGAAGGTGGCGATATTTCTGGGCTTTCATCCGTAATAGCGAATGCCGGTGGTGTCGTCGTAGAAAACCCAGCAAGTGGCATTCTTAACCCAGGTGATCAAACAACATTCTCTATCGACACCGGCACAATGAGTTACTTGTCAATTTCGGCTATGTTACTGCCGACAAATGATGGGTTTGTTGGACTTGATAGTTGGGAAATACCGAGCGAAGCCGGGACTTATAAGGTGCGACTCCGTGGGTACGATGCGGGTACAGAAGCAAATGATGAATTAGCAGCGAGCATGCCTAATCCACCATTCATTACTTTCGGTGCTGGGGGCACTGGTGTTGAAACAACCGTGACAAACGCCAAGGTCCACGTTCATGCGGGAAATCTTGGTGATAGTGATCCTGCCGCAGGCATCAGTGATTTAGACAGTGCAAGCCATCGTTGGTTAAATCCGGTTGCCACTTTAACTGTTGTTGTTAAGTAAGGGATTATTATGAAATATAAACTATTCATGATTGCCAGTTCCGTCGCTTTACTAGCAGGTTGTCCGGATGATTCAAACAATACGAGCGCCGACACGATGCGAACGTACACCGTAACGGTGAAGAATACGACGGCCAATCAACCCATGTCTCCTCTCGCGGTACTTGCTCATAATAACCAGTACGAACTATTTTCTGTTGGCGTTCCTGTATCGCTTGAGCTTGAAAAACTCGCAGAATCGGGCAGCAATAGTGACATTCTAAGCTTGCAAACCACCCAAAGTAATGTGGAATTGGGGATTTCTGGTAATGGACTGATCCTTCCAGGGTCATCAGATACCGTGACTTTTAGTATTGATTCCTCTAGTGCAAATGAATTGTCATTGGCATCAATGTTGGTTAACACCAATGATGCATTTATTGGGGAGACAGGTATTAGTCTCGACTCATTAAGTGTGAATGAGAGCTACGAGATGGCAATGAGCGTATGGGACGCGGGGACAGAGGGCGATAGCGAGTCTTCCAGCACCATCCCGGGTCCTGCTGGTGGAGGGGAAGGTTTTAATGCGGCTCGTGACGATATAGATAGACTTGCGTTTCATGCGGGGGTTATCTCTGTTGATGACGGATTAGTTGGCTCTGCATTGAATGCCAGTCACCGCTTTGCAAGCACCGGTGCCTTGTTGACGATAATTCGTACCAAGTGAAAGATATCGCGCCTTGCTTCGGTCTGGTTTTCTACTGCGTGATTAAATTCGCGTTATTTCACTAAACCAAAGCAAGGAGCGAGCATGGTCACAAAGGAAAGACCAGTCACTGAAGTATTAAACCCTGACGCCGCGACGATCATGCTAGTGGAGGACGACGAAGACCTCGCCGGCTTGATACAAATGCACCTTAAATTTCAGGGCCATCGCGTCATTCGAGCGACAAGTGTCAAAGAAGGCATTGAGCGCTATAGTGAACAATCCATTGATATGCTGGTACTGGATCGCGGTCTTCCTGATGGTGATGGATTAGATGTCTGCTTGCAGCTGAGACATCAAAACGACTGGGTGCCAATAATCATGATGACGGCGCGCGATTCAGAGATGGACAAAGTTGATGGACTAGAAGCAGGGGTGGACGACTATATTACTAAGCCTTTTAGTGTACTCGAGTTTCAGGCGAGGGTACGAAATACTCTTCGACGTCATCATCGCCAGCATAAGACCGAACACCTAACGCCCATCCATTCAGAAACAAAACACGAGTCGCCAGCATTAAGTTTAGGCTCATTGTCTATTTATCCTGAGCAACACACGGTAGCACTTGCAGGTCAACATCTTGATTTAACGGCGACCGAATTCACGCTCTTGCATTTTCTTGCACGTCGTCCCGGTCGCGTATACAGCAAGGATGAGTTGCTGGAACATGTTTGGGATACGCATCATAGTGGTTATCATCACACGGTTTGTAGCACCATTAACCGCCTACGAACCAAGCTACACAAGGCTCATAGCGTACATAATTATATTCAAACGGTGTGGGGCGTGGGGTACAAATTTTTGCCGGATAGTGTGTGATGCATGCTTGTGAAAATCAGCCATAACACAATCTTTCGAGTGCTTTGGAGTTGATGTGGGCGCTAAAAATAAAAAATCGTTTTGAAATTCGATGCAATGGAGGAAGTCATGGTGCCAGGTAACAAGGCTGCGATGAGTTTTAAATCTCGCTTAATTTTGCTAACCAGTGTGTGGTTTTTATTGGCGTCGGCACTTATCGCCTTCACTTACGATTGGCAAAGAAAAACGACGGAACTCCGAACAAAACAGAGCCTACATAAAGAGCTGGCTTCGCATATGCGCGACGATAACCCTTTGATGATTGGCACCGATTATAATCCAGTGGCACTCAAGTCTATTTTTCATACTTTGATGTTGATAGGTCCCGACTTTGAGATTTATTTTCTCGATAGCCAAGGCAATATTACCAGTCATGCCGCGCCAGAAGGCGCCGAGCTAATGGATAAAGTGGACACGGCTCCGATCCAACGTTTTCTGATCAACGAGCCGTTTCCTATTCTTGGTGATGATCCCCGACACCGCGACCAAAAGAAAGTGTTTTCAGTGGCTGCAATTACTGAATTAGGCTCGACCATCGGATATTTATACGTGGTTATTGGCAGTAGTCGACATACCGACATTGCTAATTCGCAACTGGATACACCCTACCTAGCACTCGCGTCACTCATTCTCTTGTCTATTTTGGGTTTCAGCCTACTTGCGTATTGGCTCGTTAAGCGCAGTTTATTGTTGCCGATGGAACGTGTGACGAGAAACTTGCAAGAGCAGGCAGAACAAGACTTTCGTTTAACCCCTGATTTTACGCATCAAGTGCCTGAACTAGTGCCGATTGCAGAGCAATATCAACTCATGGCAAAACGGATACAACAACAATTTTTGCAGCTTGAATATCAATCCAGTGCACAGCGTGAATCTCTTATGACATTAAGTCACGATCTGAAAACGCCTCTGTCGAGTGTGTTGGGTTATTTAGAAACTTGGCGCTTACAAAGCTCGACCCCTGATCCATTAATCGATATTGCTTTCAATAATAGTGTCAAACTCTCAGCTCAGTTGCAGTCTCTGCTTGAGGCTGCGAAACAGCAACCGGCGTTACCGGTTTATCAATATGAATCCGTTAATCTTTCTAAGGTGTTACACACCTGCAAACAAACGATTCAAGTTGAGCTAAACCGGCGCGCGTTAACCTTATATATGGATACAAATCGTGAAATTTGGACGATTGGAGATGAGTCACTTTTAGAGCGAATGTTGTTAAACCTCTTGGAAAATGCGATACGACATAGCCCTTTTGGGGGGCAAATTATCGCTACGGTATTGGAGAATACAGAAGGCAGACGAATTGAATTCAGTCTCGTTAATAGCATTGAACCCCAAGCAAAAAATGGCAGTCTAGGTATCGGAACGAAAATCGTAAAATCGATTCTTATGCTTCATCATAGCTATCTTCAAACCGATATTTCAAGTGACCGATACGTACAGCGGTTTGAATTAGAGTCCGTGAATGTTTCGACGTAGAAGTTAGACATTGCGAGTCTGTTTAGCTTCATATTGTCACCCTAATGGGCCGAAAAAGCCGCGCTGCTGTTTGAGCAACACGGCTTAAGTATCAACTTAATAACCTGATTTTCTATGTGGTTTACATAGAGAGTAGGTCACAAAAAATCACATCCTTTGCGTGGTTTCTGAGTCAAAGATTGAACAACGCGTCGCATCAACCTTGACGGTAATTTGATCGCCAGCATGGATCTCAAATTCAGTGGTCGTGCGGTGAGACAGTGTGTGGTCAGCATCAAACTGAGTCCAAACGAGGGTATCTGATCCCATGGGTTCAACCAACTCTATCGTGCCTGTAATACTATTTTCCTCATCATTATGCTCTAGAGACGTGAATAAATGTTCTGGTCGCATGCCTAATGTTACGGCTTTTCCGTCAGTGATTAATGACTTAAATGGATAAGACGTAACGTTTAGCACCAAATCTTTAGAACGGAAGTAAGTAATGTCACCCTCTACCTCAAGCTTCCCTTCAACACAGTTCATCGCTGGAGAACCTAAAAACGTGGCGACAAACAAGTTAGCGGGTTTGTTATAGACATTGTGAGGGGTATCCAACTGCTGGATAATACCATCTTTCATCACTGCAATTCGGTCAGCCAGCGTCAGTGCTTCGATCTGGTCATGAGTGACGTAAATCATGGTGGACTTCAATGTATTATGCAGTTTTTTGATTTCCAATCTAAGCTCTGCACGCAGCTTGGCATCAAGGTTTGATAATGGTTCGTCAAACAGATAGATGTCAGCATCTCGAACAAGGGCTCGCCCTATGGCAACACGCTGGCGTTGGCCCCCGGAAAGCGCGGAGGGTTTTCGATCAAGCAAGGGTTCAAGCTGCAATAGTTTAGCCGCCCATTGTACCTTCTTATTGATCGTATCTTTGTCGACACCCGCAATCCGCAACCCGAACGACATATTTCGCTCAACCGACATGGTTGGATAAAGGGCATAGGATTGAAAAACCATCCCAATACCGCGGTCCTTTGGATCGGTCCATGTGACATCTTTGCCGTCAAATGAAATGCTGCCGCCACTTGAGTCAATAAGGCCACCGATAGCGTTAAGCAATGTGGACTTACCACACCCTGAGGGCCCCAGTAGAACCAAAAACTCACCATCATTAATATACAGGTCTAACTGCTTGACGACTTTTGTGCTCTCATAACTAATGTCGAGCTTGTTGATGTTAACTATACCCATGATGATTATCCTTTTACTGCGCCAGAAGCTATGCCTCTAACAAACCAACGTCCCGACGCCACATAGATGATAAGAGGGACCAAAGAAGTAAGAATGGTAGCGGCCATGTTGACGTTGTAGGCACGCTCACCGGTTGTGGTGTTGACGATATTGTTAAGTTGCACGGTCATCGGTAGATTGTCTGTGCCTGCAAAGACTAACCCGATCAAGAAATCGTTCCAGATATTCGTCACTTGCATAATGACTGCTACGATGATGATAGGTACCGACATCGGTAGCATGATGGAGAAAAATACTTTAAAGAATCCTGCACCATCAATACGAGCGGCATTGAACAGTTCCATTGGTAAGGTACTGTAATAATTGCGAAACAGTAGCGTCATGATAGGCATACCAAAAATAACGTGTGAGACTACAACGCCTGTTAAAGTGCCGTAGATACCTAAATCGGCATAAACACGAATCAATGGGTAGATGAACACTTGGTACGGAATGAATGCGCCCAGCAACAAGCAAGCAAACAGCAGGTTTGCGCCTTTTATTTTCCAAAAGGAGAGGGCATAACCATTTATTGCACCAAATAAAACAGAAATAATGACACTAGGGATCAATATCTTTACTGAGTTCCAAAAGCCCACTTGTAAGCCGTTACATTCTAAGCCAGTACAGGCGCTGCTCCATGCTACTTTCCATGAATCAAAGGACAGCTGCTGTGGCAAGGCAAAAATACTGCTCATGCGAATTTCGTCGAGTTCTTTAAATGACGTGACGATCATGACATACAGTGGCAATAGGAAAAAGAGCGCGGTAATGGTTAGAAAACCATAGATGCCGATGCGTCCCCATCGTGCCTTAACCGAGGTTGGGCGTTTAGTGGCAGCTGGCGTCATCGTAGGTGAGAGAATACTCATAGCTTACCTACCTTGTTTCTTGATGTAGTTGGTGTAAATAAACGGTGCGATTAAACACAGTACGGTGGTGAGCATGACAGTAGATGCGGCGGTCGCAATGCCAATATTGGCGCGCTCAAAGAGGTTATCCATAATAAACTTCGCCGGTACTTCACTGGCGACACCCGGTCCGCCTAACGTCATGGCTACAACAACGTCATACATCTTGATGATACTGATGGACAGCAGTACGACGGTGGTAATAATCATTGGACGCAGCATCGGTAAGATGATGCTGAAATAAACTCGCCACGTCGGAATACCGTCTATTTTTGTTGCTTTCCATAAGTCTTCATCAATACCTCTTAACCCTGCTAATAATAGCGCCATCACTAGGCCAGAGCCTTGCCAAACGGCTGCAATAATAACGGTGTAGATCACCATGTCAGGATTGACGATCCAGTCAAAAGTAAACGATTCCCAGCCCAAGTTGTGCATGGCGTTTTGAATACCGAGCTGTGGGTTGAATATCCATTGCCAAACGAGTCCGGTAACGATAAAGGACATGGCATAAGGGAAAAGAAAGACAGTCCTAAAGAAACTTTCCGCTTTAATTTTTTGATCAATAAAAATAGAAAGTAAAAAGCCGAGAACAAAACAAATAGCGAGAAACAAAAAGGCGATGACTAATAGGTTTTCTAACGATGTGACCCAACGTGATGTCTCGAATAGACGTTCATATTGAGAGAATCCGACAAAGTCATACTTAGGCAGCATTCTTGAGCTGGTAAATGATAGCCTTACCGACCAAAACATCGTACCCATGTAAGCGACAATGACAGTAAAAGCCATTGGTAGTATTGCTACATAAGCCAATGTGTTTCTTCGAATGTGCCGCTTAATGGCGACTAGATCCATGCGGGATCTCCCTTATTTAGTTAGATGAGAGATAAAATAGGCACCGTCCTTGAGGGAAGGTGCCAAGTGTAAGGTGCCAAGTGCGTTTAGTCGCGAAGTGCGCGCTCGAAAATTGTCACGGCTTGCGCGGTGGTGATGTTTGGTGAGTTCCAAACCTCGGTCACGGCATCTTTTAACGAACCGTACAAATATTCTTCCATTAACATTGACCCATCTGGGATTTGGCGGTCAGCGACTTTTAGAATGGCTGCGCCTTTTTGTGCACAAATATCCATTGAGGACACATCAATATCGGTTCGAACTGGAACTGAACCTTTCAGGTTATTGAATTCGACTTGTGTCGCTGGTTTAAGCATGGATTCAACGAGACTCTGCTGAGCGGCGATTTGGTCTTTATCATCGGTTTTAGGGAAGACGAACACGTCGCCACCAACGATGTAAAGCGAGTCATCGCCTAAACCTGGGAAACAACCGTAATCTTGGCCCGGAATTTTGTTGGCCTGAGTAAACTCGCCTTTTGCCCAGTCCCCCATGACTTGAATACCGGCTTTATCGTTAATAACTAGGCTGGTGGTGTCATTCCAGTTACGACCTGGGGACCCTGTGTCAACATAAGGTTTAAGTTTTAGGAAAGTATCGACAACCGTTTTAAATCCATCAGAGTTTAATGTCTCAGCGTCTCTTTTACCTAAGGCATCGAGATAGAGTTGTTTACCCCCTATGTTACTGAGCACCGTGGCGAACAGTAGATTTTCTTGCCAGTTTTGTCCTCCCAGTGCGAGTGGGATATAACCGGCCTCTTTTAGCTTATCAAGGGCAGAGAACAATTCTTCAGGAGTTTGGGGCTCTTGCTCAATACCAGCTTTATCAAACGCTTCTTTTGAATACCAGAACCAGCCAGGCATGTGGATATTGACCGGCGCAGCATAAAAATGGCCGTTAACTTTAATCGCGTCCAGGGTAGGTTGAGGTAGGATTTGGTCCCAGTTATTTGCTTTAGCGACGGCATCAATATTATTGAGCATGTCTTCCGCAATCATCTCGTGATACTGCTGCGAGGTGTTAAACAGTGCGGCGGTTGTTGGAGAGCCACCAATCATACGGTTGATGGCCGCCGATCGTGCATTAGACCCGCCTGCGACGGCGCTGTCTTTCCATGTTCCGCCGTCCGCTTCATAAGCGTCCGCAAGTACTTTAATCGCCGCAGATTCACCGCCCGATGTCCACCAGTGCATAACTTCTGCTTCTTCTTTAGCAAAAGCGGGGGAGACGGCGATAGCGATAGCAGCAGCAAGTGTCACGTTCTTGATCATGAGAATACCCTTTCGTTGTTTTGTTATAGTCCTAAGTAGTATTTCTATAATGGAATCGATTCCATTTATTATTTTATAGCGCTTCTTTCTCATCAGATCTAGGAACTTTTTGAGTAAATTATAAACATGAGAAATTGGTCACGAATTCTGCGTATTTGTGTGTTAAGTGTAAAAATTGATGTCTTAAACGGTGTAATTTCACTAATATAAGTGAAATATAGTAGTGACTAGTCCATAGGGTGACAACAAATGGCGACGATAAAAGATGTAGCAAAACTGGCAGGAGTTGGAGTTGGAACTGTTTCCAGATACCTTTCTGGTAATGCCTCTATTTCAGCTAAGACAATGGATAAAGTGGCCGCCGCAATGTCGGATCTCAATTATCGGCCAAACAGCATGGCACGCTCATTATCGTCGAAAAAGTCGAATATCATTGGATTATGGGTGCCATCATTCTCTGGGTCGTTTCATCGAAAGATGCTGCAAACCATCGAAAGAGAACTACGGAAACGCGATAAGCACATCATCCTTGCCAATGCGGAGGATGCAACGACGGATAAAGAGCGGATAGCGTGCTTAGATTATCTCATTGAGAGAGACTGCGATGGCATTCTAATGTCGTGTCCAGAGTTGTCCGTGGTTGAACTAGCAAAAATTGAAGCACGGTACCCGAAAGTGGTGTTCATTAACCGTGATATCGACGAACTCGAGCAAAAAACCTTTAGCGCCGATCATTATCAGGGAGGCAAGTTAGCGGCTCGTCATTTGGTTGAGTTGGGGCATAAGAATATTGCCGTTGTGAGCGGACGAATGAGCGCGCAAGATGCAAAAATGCGTCACCAAGGGTTTATCGATGAGTTGAGAGCCTCAGGGATAGAGGTAGATGCCGACCTAGTTGAATCTGGTGGCTACAGTTTTGAACAAGGCGCGGTGGCCACACAAAAATTATTGGCTAAAGACAAGCCGTTTACCGCGTTGTTTTGTGGTAATGACAACAGTGCAATGGCCGCGATGGCAACACTACATCGACAAGGCATTCGTGTTGGCGTAGACATCTCAGTTATTGGTTATGACGACATCGATATATCGAGTTATACATCGCCAGCAATGACGAGCGTTCATGTGCCGTTAGAAGAAATATCTCGTAATGCTTGTCATCAATTATTGAACTTATGTTACGACGAAAAGCTGCCTATTGCCTCCCATTTTGAACCGACACTTAATGTTCGTGATTCGACGGGTTCAGTGCAAAAATAACAATACGTAGCGTAATAATACACGGGTTCATAAACCGTATTTAATGAATGTGGTTCGAAGAATGCCATTGAAGAAATCATCCTAAATTACTAGAAAATTCGTGGGCTTAGTACGTTAACAAGCCCGTCTAGATAGATAAAAACTATTACGTGTAAAGAGGTCTCATTCATGTCAACATTTCTCGATCAGGGAACCCGATTTTCATTAACGGATCCAACGCTTCTTCCTAATTCGGCGGGTTATCTCTGGAATCGTAAGATGATGATTCATGTTAATTGCCAAGGTTACGTTGTCGCGCAATACATGAATCCAGAACCAAAAAAATATACGCATGTACCAAATCTAGCCGCGACGAGTTTTATGCAGCCGGAACAGCCTTATTTTGCCCATCATCCAGGTCGCTTTTTTTATGTGCGAGATGATGAAACGGGCGAGTTGTTTTCCGCACCATTTGCGCCGATTAAATCCAAGCTGGATAGCTTTGATTTCCAACCAGGTCTAAGCGACGTTAAGTGGATCGTTAAACATCAAGGCATTGAACTGACGATTACTCTTACGTTAGGTGAAGATGAAGCCGCTGAATTGTGGCATGTCGAAGTGTCTAACAAGGGGGCCACACCGCGTAAGCTCTCTGTCATTCCTTATTTTCCAGTTGGTTACATGTCGTGGATGAACATGGGCGCACATTATGATGAGTCGCTCAATGCGATTGTTTGTACTTCAATCACCCCTTACCAAAAGCTAGAAGATTACGAAAAGAACAAGCACTTAAAAGATATGACATTTTTTGCGTCTGACGTTATCCCTGATGCTTATGAGACCAGTCTCCCTCGTTTTGAAGGGCAAAGCGGCTTACATAACCCGGCGGCATTGCAAGGATTTGCGGATCTCTGCAGTAAAGAAGCCCATTACGAGATGCCTATTTGTGCGATGCAATTTAAGCTAGACCTCGAACATGAGCAAAAGAAACAACTGAATTTCGTCTTTGGTCCGGCGCTTGATAAGTCCGAGATTAGCCATGTTGTTGCCCGTCATTCCGGAGATGAAAAAGTGGCGGCAACCCAAGCGTATGAAGAATATATATCGTCAGGCTCCGGTGTGGTAGAAATAGAGACATCTGATGTTGCGTTAAATCATTTTGTGAATCACTGGTTACCAAGACAGGTTTTTTATCATGGTGACACCAATCGATTGACGACTGATCCTCAGACTCGCAATTACCTGCAAGATGGGATGGGGATGGCGTACGTGAAAAGTGACGCTACACGAGCTGTGATCCTTACCTCATTGTCTCAACAAAAGATGGATGGAGAAATGCCTGATGGCGTATTACTGACGCCAGAAGCCACCTTGAAGTACATTAATCAAATCCCTCACACTGACCACTCTGTATGGTTGGCATTAATTCTTGATGCCTACCTCAATGAGACGAATGATTGGGGCCTCTTACAACAGGACGTCGCGTGGGTAGATGATGACGCTAGTGCGTCAGTACTCGAACATATGAATCGTGCCATGAACCACATGTGTGAAGCGAGAGATTATCGAGGCTTGCCATTCATTGCTCAAGGTGACTGGTGCGACCCGATGAACATGGTGGGTCCGAAAGGAAAAGGCGTCTCGGGTTGGCTAGCGCAAGCGCTAAGCGTTGCGTTGCAAACTTGGATAAGAATATCTAGAAAATACAATGATGAATCCATAATTCAGCAATTTGAATCTATGGTTGAAGAATTGGCCACCATTTCACATGAGTATCTGTGGAAAGGGGATTGGTACGCGCGTGGTATCACGGATGACGGCGTAACGTTTGGTGTCCCAGAAGATAGTGAAGGGCGTATCTTTTTGAATACCCAAAGCTGGGCATTTATGGCCAATATGCCTAATGCGGAACAGAAAGCAAAAATGTTAACCGCGATTGACGAGCAACTTGATACACCTTATGGCGTCATGTTATGTGCGCCTGCGTTTACTCAAATGCGAGAAGATGTGGGTCGTGTGACACAAAAGTGGCCAGGCTCAGGGGAGAATGGTTCTATTTACAATCATGCCGCCGCGTTTTATGCCGCGAGTCTTTATGCCATAGATGAACCTGACCGAGCATTTTCAGTATTGAGGAAAATGGTTGCTGATCCGCAAAGTGATACCTTTGAGCGTAGAGGCCAATTGCCTGTCTATATTCCCAATTATTATCGTGGTGCATATTATCAATACCCCGACACGGCAGGTCGTTCCAGTAACTTGTTTAATACGGGTACTGGTGCATGGTTTTATCGCATGATTATTGAAGAAATGCTCGGTCTTAAGGGATGTGAAGAAGGCCTTTCCATTCAACCTAAAGTACCTTCTGAATGGTCAAATTTTTCGGTCAAACGATCGTTTCGTGGTGCGCAGCTACATGTGACGTATCAACGTACCTCAGAGGTAACGAAGGTTGAGGTGATCATGGATGGTAAGAAACTAACGACTAATATACTGCCAGGGCTTCAATCAGGTGGTTGCTATCAAGTTACGGTACTTCTACCGCGAGAGAACGCACATTCGGTATAGCAGAGTGAATGATGTAGATGGCTAGGCAATAGACGTCGAGATCCGTGTTATAAAAAAAGCCAGTTGGTCCTCCAACTGGCTTTTTTATTCGTCTTGTACATTTAGTCCAATGTTGTCACCGGACTATAGGCTGATTATTCTGACTCAGAAGAAGCGCTGTCTTCCGTTGTCGTCACTGGTTCAGCAAACACTTCAACGGGCTTTGCAACAATACTGCGTGTTTCTTGGTTCACATCATTTAAGACGACTTTGAGTGTATCACCTAATCGATACACCAAATTTTGGTCGATAGTGACAGTGCCATTTTCGTTATTGCTAACGATTCGGTCTTTGTTGTTTACTATTAGCGAGTTTGGAATGAACACGGCAGCGCCGTTTTCAGTCAATCGAGCTCGCATACCCGCACGATTAATGTCAAAGATTTCTGCCAAAAATTCGGTGCCGTTCTTTGGTTCGTTTGCAAGAGTTCGAGCGTACAACCAATCTCCGACATTACGCTCTGCCATTCTATGATGTTTGCGGTGAACGGCTAGCTCATCACCCAAGACATCATCCGGCTTTTGTATTGGTTCCGCGTTAGTAATGTGCGCTTTTAGAAGTCGGTGGTTGACCATGTCGCCGTATTTACGAATCGGTGATGTCCATGTCGCATAAACATCGAGGCCCATCGCATAATGCGGTAGAGGTTCATTGCCTACTTCGCTGTATGCTTGGTACTTACGTACTCGGTTGTCTAGGTAGCTTGAGTCCAATCCGCCTAAATCACGGCGCAAGGCAGCAAAGCCGTCCAAAGACATGATTTGCTCTTCAGTGTAGATGGGTTCTTCATTCGGTGGGTTGACCAACTCAAGAACGTCTTTTACCTTCTCTGGTTTAAAACCAGCATGGGTGTTAAATACACCGTAACCAAAGGCTTCTTTTAGAGTGCGACCTGCACAGATGTTGGCGGTAATCATCGCTTCTTCTACAAGGCGATTAGCGCTACGTCGAGAGTCCGCATGAATCGCAACAACGTCATTATCTTCGCTGAGTTCAAATCGATAATCTGGGCGGTCTGGGAACACAACTGCGTTAGCTTGACGCCAAGCTGCACGCGCCAATGAGAAATCGTACAAGTCACGAACAACCTCAGCAATTTCTTCACTTGGTTGCCATGCTTCGCTTGAGCCATTCTCTAACCAATCAGAGACATGTTGGTAAGCAAGTCGCGCGTGAGATTTCATGTTCGCAGCAAAAAATTTGATGTCATCTTGAATAACACCGTCTTTATTGACCGTGACAGAGCAGCAAAGGGCAGGACGCTCGGCATTTTCAAGCAATGAGCATACATCGTCTGCTAAGTCGCGCGGTAACATTGGAATATTACGCCCTGGGAGATAGATGGTGTAGCCGCGTTGGCGAGCCACAATGTCCATTTCATCTTCGGGAGTAATATAGGCCGTTGGGTCAGCAATGGCGATTGTTACTTCGAAGTCGCCATTGTCTTTCTTCTTAGCAAATAGCGCATCGTCCATATCTTTGGTCGATTCGCCGTCAATAGTAACGAATGGCATAGACGTCATGTCGGTACGTGTGAGCGCTGCATCGTCTTTTATTTCCCATGCGTCTAAGCCAGCTGGCTCAGTGTTGGGTAAATCATTTTGCGCTAAGGTGACCCACCATGGCGCAATTTTGTCATCGCCGTCGGTGATTTTTTGAGAAATTTCTGCCAAAAATCCGTTGTCACCTTTTAAAGGGTGATTGATAACATGAGCGACCACCCAATCTCCGTCATTAAGATCATCGCTCTTAATGCCTTTTTGAGTTTTTGCTTTTAAAGACAGTTTTTTAAGCTGCGGATGATCCGGTGTGATATTAAGGCGGCCTTTAAAGCGCTTTACGCGGGCAATAAAGCGGGTAACACCTTGTTCAACAAGTTCTTGAGGCTCTGCTAGTTCGCGATCTTTATCCGTGCGTATAATGGCAACCACTTTATCGCCGTGCATGCATTTTTTCATATACGGTGGTGGGATAAAGAAACTGGTTTTCGCGTCGACTTCTAAAAAGCCAAATCCTTTCTCGGTTGCTTTGATTGTGCCTTCTTTTTTAGGAAGGTTCTCTTGAATCTGCTGTTTGAGTTGGGCGAGTAGCGGGTTATCTTGAAACATGTATCTACTTCTTAATAATGAAAGTGCCCTCACTATACCCAAACGCTTGGTTATTGCCTAGTTCAAACTCAAGTGTAGTCGCGCACCTATCATGCAGCAATAACGTAACGAAATGCCTAAAGTTTTGCCACATTGATGGCACATTACTCAAAAATGACAGTTCAAGAATAAAATTGTGATGTATTTCAATTTTTTCTGGCTTTTTTTGTGCTTTTAGTGAATAATCCGCCTCCTTGTTTACGTCCCTAGTGGCTTGATGCGATTTTCACTTTTCCGCATCTGAATGGAATCAGCTCTTATCTACTGTTTTTAAAGCAGTATTGGATCAGTTTGGAATTGGTAGAGCTCATGGGACCTGTGTTTATATTTACTTTAATGGGATCCCAATGCAAGAATCTGCAATTCAATTCAATGAATTAGCTCTTAACGACAACATTCTTTCTGCTCTAGACTCTATGGGCTTTGTATCGCCAACTCCAATCCAGGCGGCTGCAATTCCTCTATTGTTAGAAGGAAGAGATGCGTTAGGTAAAGCTCAGACGGGTACGGGCAAGACAGCAGCATTCTCTTTGCCGCTTCTTAACAAAATCGATCTTAATCAGCATAAGCCTCAAGCAATCATCATGGCACCAACACGTGAGCTTGCTATCCAGGTTGCTGCTGAAATCAAAAACCTTGGTCGTGACATCAAGGGCTTGAAAGTATTAGAGATCTACGGTGGCGCTTCTATCGTTGATCAAATGCGTGCTCTAAGCCGCGGTGCTCACATTGTTGTGGGTACACCTGGTCGTGTTAAAGACCTTCTAAACCGTGACCGTCTACACTTAGACCAAGCACATACATTCGTTCTTGATGAAGCGGATGAAATGCTAAAAATGGGTTTCGTAGATGACGTTACTTGGATTCTAGAGAAAGCACCAGAAACCGCTCAACGTGTTCTGTTCTCTGCAACTATGCCTCCAATGGTAAAAACGATTGTTGATCGCTACTTGCGTGATCCAGCTCGTGTTGATGTTGCAGGTACTAACCACACGGTTGATAAAGTTGCTCAAAACTACTGGGTAGTAAAAGGCGTAGAGAAAGACGAAGCAATGGCTCGCCTTCTTGAAACTGAAGAAATCGATGCGTCTATCGTTTTCGTTCGTACTCGTCAAGACACTGAGCGTCTAGCTGACTGGTTAACTGCACGTGGCTTTAGCGCGGCAGCACTACACGGCGACATCCCTCAGTCTCAACGTGAGCGTACTGTTGACAACATCAAACAGGGTTCAATCGATATCCTAGTCGCGACTGACGTTGTTGCTCGTGGTCTTGATGTACCACGTATCACTCACGTATTTAACTACGACATCCCATTCGATGTTGAGTCATACATTCACCGTATCGGTCGTACTGGTCGTGCTGGACGTAAGGGTAAAGCTATCCTTCTTGTTCGTACTAACCAAATCCGTATGCTGCGTACGATTGAGCGTGTAACTAAGTCTCAAATGGAAGAAATTCAACTTCCACCACGTGACCAAGTTGCTGAAGCTCGTCTAGTTAAGCTTGGTGCTGAGCTAGAAACTGAGAAAGGCCACAAATCACTAGAAAGCTTTGCTGAGCTAATCGAAAAGCTTCAAGAAAGCCTAGAGATCGATGCTGCGACACTTGCTGCGATTCTGCTTAAACGTCAACAAGGCAAACGTCCTTTGTTCTACGTTGGTGCTGATCCAATGATTGAAGCTATCGAGCGTGACAAAAAACGTCGTAAAGAACGCCGTGACAATCCTGATGCAGGTCGTCGTGAAGGTGGTCGTAGCTTCAACACTCAAGATTGGGATACTTACCAACTTCAGGTTGGTCGTGAGCAAGGCGTTCAAGTTAAAGATATCGTTGGTGCGCTAGCGAACGAATTAGGCCTAACTAAAGGCTCTATTGGTGCTATCAAACTTGATAAAGGCCAAACGTACGTTCAACTGCCTAAGCAGATGACTACTGATGTAGCAGGTAAGCTTCGTAAGCTTCGCATTCGTCAGAAAGAAGCGGGCGCTGTTGTTGTTGAATTCAATGATTTCCGTGAGTCTCGTGGTCCTCGTCGCGATGGCGGTGGTGCTGGTGGTCGTGACAACCACCGTGGCGCTCGTCGTGAAGGCCATCGTGGTCAACGTGATGGAAACCGTGAAGGCGGCAATCGTGAAGGCGGCGGCTACCGTGGTAACCGTGACGGTGCTAACCGTGGTCAACGTGCTGAAGGTGAACGTCGTTTCGATCGTAACCGTGGCAGCGACCAACGTGGAAGCCACCGTGGCGAACGTGGTCAATCACGTAACACTGAGTCTTAATGTCATTAAACATTAAGCACTAAATGAAAGCCGAGCAAATGCTCGGCTTTTTTGTGTCTGTTAATAAATTTTCTAAGTGAATGGCTACTAGTGATAAAAAACACGATTAAATTCAATGGGTGAATTAATTTAAAATTTGATCTTCGTCAAGAAATATCATTTTGAAACAAATATTCTTATAAAACAAATTTGAAAGATTCAAAAATTATTGAATAATACAATAAGATTATATGGGAAGGCTTCTTTCCCCTTTTCGCTCAACAACAGGATACATTTTCATGTCTGATTCGTTTGTTCTCGTCATCAACTCCGGTAGTTCATCTCTTAAATTCGCCGTCATCGATTCTCAAAGTGGAGAGGCTGTATTAAGTGGGTTAGGTGAGTGTTTCGGTTTGCCTGATGCACGCATGGCTTGGAAATTTAATGGACAAAAAACCGAAGTTGCCGTTGAAGGTGAAGGTAACCACCACAAACTTGCTATTGGTAAGTTGGTTGGCCTAACTGAAGAATTAGGTTTTTCTGATAACATCGTCGCGATTGGCCACCGAATTGTTCACGGTGGTGAGAAATTCACTTCGACGGTTCGCATCGACGAGACGGTGACACAAGAAATTGAAAAACTTGCTGACCTTGCTCCGCTGCATAATCCAGCAGGTGCCATTGGTATCCGCGCGGCTATTGAAGCATTCCCAGCGCTTCCGCAATTCGCTGTATTTGATACTGCTTTCCACCAAACAATGCCAGAGAAGGCGTTCACTGGCGCTATCTCAAATGAGTTGTACACAGAATACGGCATCCGTCGCTACGGTTTCCATGGAACAAGTCACTACTTCGTTAGTCGTGAAGCGGCGAAGATGCTCAACAAGCCAGTAGAACAATCGAGCTTTATCTCGGTTCACCTTGGTAATGGTGCGTCTGTTTGTGCAATTAGTAATGGTGAGAGTGTCGATACGTCTATGGGCTTCACTCCTTTATCTGGTTTGATGATGGGTACGCGTTGCGGAGATTTAGACCCAGGCATTATTGAATTCTTGATGAAGAAAGGTTGGAGCCAAGAGAAGGTCTTTGAGACACTAAACAAGAAGTCTGGCTTCTTAGGTGTGTCAGGCATTACTTCTGACGCTCGTGGCGTGCTAGAGGCGATGGAAGACGGTCATGAAGGTGCTAAGCTTGCCTTTGAAGTCTTCACATACCGTGTAGCGAAGTACATTGGTTCTTACTTGATTCCTCTAGATCACCTAGACGCGGTTATCTTCACCGGTGGTATTGGTGAAAACTCACTACCAATTCGTCGTGAAATCATGCGTAACCTTAAATTGCTTGGCTTTGTCGAAGACGAGAAGGGTAACGAAGACGCGCGCTTCGGTGCTGCTGGTATCGTAGGTAAGTCTGAGCTTTTGGGTGCGGTGGCTATGGTTATCCCAACCAATGAAGAATTTGTGATTGCTCAGCAGTCGGTAGAACTACTGTAATAGATTCTAAGAAAATCAGATAATGAAAAGCGAGCCCAAGTGGCTCGCTTTTTTGTTTTGCATGTTGATTAAACCATCACGAACGATACTTTCTTCGTCTAGTAGACCTTCGAGTCAACGAGGCAAGTGCTGAGTTATTTATGCTCCAAAGTGAGCTAGCTCGGTGTTGAACCTGATTTCAATCCTCGCAATTTGACTTAGTTTTCGTCATGCCTAGAGCATCTAACTATGTGGTCAAATTTGCTAATCCATTTCAGACCGATATTCTCTAATGTAAGAGGGTGACTCGGCAGATAAGTGATCTGATGTACAGAAGTTGCAAAAAATGTAGTGGGGGTCTACTTTTGTGAGAACATCCGACTTTAAGATGGTGATTGTGAATGAGCAAAAAACTAAAGAGTGCATCTAACCTTTATCTCGATGGTATCCGTGATGGCAATATCCAACAGGCTGTGAGAGATAATACAGGCCGACGCTATACGCAACATAGTACCGGTGTGAAGAATGGCATCGAAGGCTTTATTGAATTCTTCGAGCCCTTTTTGGTGCGTTGCCCGATTAGGGATATTCAGATTGTTCGCTCTATCGTTGATGGTCAGTATGTGTTTTTACAGGCATATCAGGACATCAACAATGGTGACGCAAAATGGGTGACCACGGATCTATTCGATACTGATAACCTGGACAAAATTATTGAACATTGGGATGTAATCTCGGCTTTTGAGCCTATTGTTGGCTCTAGCAATGATGCGGTCAACGGACCAACGGAGATCCATGATCTTGAGAAGACGGATACCAATAAAGAAACCGTGCGCAATTTTTTGTGCGATGTAATGGTGTTAGGACACCGTGAAAGGCTAGCCGATTACATTGATCTAGATGAGCTAGTTGTTCATGCTTCAAAGGGGGTTGGCGTGTTTGATGACTATGTTGGTAGCTATGACCACGTCTTTAAGATCATCGGACAAGGCAACTTTGTTGTCGCTTTCAGTCGAGTAAAACAAGAAGGTCAAGAGATCGCTCGTTTTGATATTTTCAGTTTGCAGGGGGGTAAAATAAGAGAGTTGTGGGTTAATCAAGAGCTTGTGCCACCTAAGGTGGAATGGGTAAACGGCGGTAAGTTTTAACGTGTTTTCAACGCTCTCAGTGGTATATATAAACTGCCACTGAGAGTGATGACTCGAGAACGAAGACCTAATTTTTGTCATGATAGGCCAGAGAAACTGCGTAGCTGTTCTCGAACCAGTTCCAACTCTTAACACTGCCATCCTCAACATGTACACGAACGGCCCAACTGAATACACCAGTATCCTTTCCAGTTTCATTGGCTATCGCACTCATCGTACCCATAAACACAGCCTGGTCACCATTCACAAAGCTGTAGTCAGTTGTCCAGCTGGTTACCTTTAAGCCTGCACCAAAGCGTGGCAGGAAGGTTTCAAGAACGGTTTTCTTTGATTCCCATGTGCCGATCCAAGGGATTTGTGAGTCACCTTCATTATGCCAAACAAAATCATCGGCCATCAATTCTTTTAGCTTGTCCATGTCACCCGAGCCAGCAGCCATTAAGAACGCCTGAGCAACCTCTAAGGTCTGCGTAGTTTGGTCTTGACCATCAGCGTTGGCCAAAGTGAGGTTGAAAGCAAAAATCAACCCAATGAAATAACGCGTTAGTTTTCCTTTGTGCATCGTAGAGTCTCCAAGAATATTCTATAGTGGTGAATAGTTCATCACTATCAACATAGTTACAGATTCCAAATTGATCAACAGGAGTCACTACAACTATACGCTCAACCAATGGTCGAAACTGGTGGTTTACTCAGGTCATCACGAGCTGCGTATCAGTAACATCACGGCTGAAAATGCTATCCGTCCGTGGTCGGTCGCAAGGCTTGGCTGTTCTCCGATATATCACAAGGTGCCAAAGCAAGTGCTGTCTGCTACAGTTTGGCTGAAACTGTTAAGTTGAACGGACTGGAACCATACAACTACCTACATACCCTTCTTACTCAGCTACCCTACGCTGAAAATCTTGAGTAAATAGAAGCGCTACTACCTTGGAACTTGGCTAAAGACTAGATCGTTGTGGTTAGCGGTTCACGCGTTACGAGACTTTGAGCCTCCTGAAATGAGAGAGGTTGTGGGTTTTCTCGATAATGGTGCAGTGGTTACAGTTGAAGGTCTACGTCAACAAATTGTTCAGGAGTTAGATGATTATCAGAGGCAAATCTTGGGCGGTGAGTTCAACACATCTAGTCGCTTCTACACGAGAGATAAACAAGGCAAACTTAGGCGATTAGGCGAAGTCGAATCTGTCAACATAGTTGCTGAGTACCTTAGTACCAGTCTTAGGGCTAAGGATATTTCTATAGTGAAAGAGCATTAGACTAAGAGTCAAAACCGTATAGATATTACGGCTACTAAATTGTTAGGAGGACGCCGCTGCTTGCTTGTCATTGAAGCTAAAGGGCAATGGCATAAAGAACTATATAGTGCCGCTTCAACTCAACTTTATGAGCGATATTCAATTCATCCAGATGCGGAACAGCAAGGTATCTATCTAGTTTTTTGGTTTGGCACTGATGAGATGGTAGCTAACTCTAAAAAACATGGCATAACTAGTGCTCAGGAGCTGAAGCTATCTATTGAGTCAACTTTACCTACTGAATTAAAAGGGGTTATTGATGTGTTTGTTCTAGATGTATCTTCTTCTTAATTTTATTTGAGTCAGTGTAAGTTACAGACCAACCTTGAATAGTTTTAGTTAAGTCACCTCACAAGCGTTGAAGGTTTCAAAATACTTTTTCCAATCTGATGCAAGTAATTTAAGGCAATGCCTCATAAATCATTTACGTCCAGAAAAGTGTCAGTTCGGTTTTTATCAGCTGTGTGATCATCAAGCGATTCTGTTGAGTTCGGTCTCAGTTGATGTATGCTTAGAAAGTGATTCGACTAAGTAGGAAGAATTGGACATGATAGATTTCATCAACAACAACCTTGCTCTTCTGCTGGGCGTTGGCTTAGGTCTGTTTGCAGGGATGATTCTAGCGTACTCATATGTTGGGAAGAGACTGGTTGCGCATCGCAGGCAGCGAGAAAGCTAACTTTGGTATGCGTGAAACTTAGTATATTGGTCAAGAGCTGAACAATATTGGATTGCCATATCTTCTCACCGAATTAAGTAACAAAGCCGACCTATGCATCCGTTACTTTGATGGCCTACTAAAGCTGACATCTAAGGGAATCGTCGATTGAAAAAACGGGGTTGTTATGTCATGAAATACCGCGTGAAGATCCTTTTGAGAATGCGCAACAAAGACAACTCGCACGTTCTCTACCGAGCGAACGGTCAAAAGTGACCGTAACCATCCAGCACAATTAGTATCTTTCAAAGCATCGACGCCATGAAGCCAAAGCCATTTTGGATGCTCACTTTGCTCAATCGCCTCATTAAGCTCTTCAGACTCAGCATATAAGTCGGTAAGCTCAACTAAATCAATGCTTATAACCGTAATACCAAGTGACTCGTTAATTCGATTGATTTCGTCGACTAGAGAAGAATCGAGTTGTTCATCAAGAACATGAAACCTTAGCATCTGTAGTTCCCAAATACCTCTGACGTAACGCTCTAAGCCTAGATCGTAATCATTGAAGTTGAACTCTATGCTATCTAAGGTTGGTGCTTGCATTGGTTGCCCTCATTGCATTAGTGCCAGTTAAGATAAGTCACCAAGCTCAATTCTACTAATGACTTCCAGTACTTTGTGGTGTCCCTGTGGCGTATCTAGAACATCCAGCGGTGTTTCATTATTGAAGACAACTTTCGGTGTTGTGAGCCACTCTTCCGCCATTAGCCTATCACCTTCAAATAACTGAAGTAATCTTGCCCTTATGTTCCTATCAATATGTTCAATTTTCATGTGTTGCTCCTCCGAGTAGGCGAGGCAAGCCTCGCCAATTCAATAACCAATTAAGTACTAGCTAAATCTTGCAAAAGCGTGATGTTGCGTAATTTTGGCATTCCTTTTTTAGGTGTCGTATCGTCGATAACACAAACAGACAAGTCAGTGCGTTCGTTAAATTTACTGGCTAGGCACTTTACTTCGATGGATATGACTTGTTTAGTGGTCTTATCTTCAATCTCCAGAATACTTCGCGTTGTATCAAGTGATTTGTATTTGTGAGTGACGCAAAACAATAGTGGCAACAGCAGCTTCTATGTCTGTCGCGGGGATGACGCATTCAGCGACATCGTGAACGTTTATGTACTGGAATTGATGCTCGCTGCTGAGTACAACTTTCAAATAGTGCTGAAGCCGTTTGCCTGTCATGAAATATTGTCGAATCTCACTCGCGAACTTTTGATAAAGAAAGTAGGGAATTGCTAACCCGTTGGTTGTATCTTGCTGTTCAAGCCAATCTATAAATGAGTAGTCTTTAATGCCTAGTAGTGCTTTGAAGTTCTCGAATCCACCAAGGACGATATTGCATTGCCTAGATGAAAGACTTTCGGTTATAAAATCAAGCTCTTCGAGCCACGGGCACTTAGTTAGTTGATCGCATACATAGTCAATAATACCGATTTCAGCTTGAGTGATACCCTGATGAAGAAAGTAAGACAAATCAAGCGTGTCACGATAACTCGCCCCATTCTGTAGAGCATTGATGAGTTGAGTACGATAGTGATTGTTTAATCGAGTCATTACGATTTCTCCCCGTCAAGGTTCACTTTGAATGCATTGACGATTACTCGCAGTTTTGGCAGTTCAAGTTTCTTTCCGTATCGACCAAACGTCATGTTCGCATTAACATGTCCGACGATCTCTGCTACTTCATGATCTAAAATACGAGCGATCTTTAGCTCATCAATAAACGTATGGCGTAAACCATAGGGAGTTGGGCGCTTGCCAGGTTTCATGCCTATTTTGGTCTGCATTTTTCCGAACACACTTCGGTAGTGTTTTGACCAGTCATCATCTCTCCCAAACGGAACAAAGTTGAAAATTGCACGATTACGACGCTTGGTTCTCTGCTCAACAAACTCAATAAACCCGTTCGCTAAAATCTCGGAGTGCAGCGGGATGGGTCTAACAGCATGCTCATTCTTTAAATGCTGCTTAGAAGCATTGTCTGTAATGGAAAGGTAGCAGATACCACCTTGATGCTTAATATCGTTTGTATGCAGCTGACATGCTTCATTCGGGCGCAAACCATGATAAAGCTGAAGCAGTGTGACCCATTTAAAGTCGTCATTTTTTCTAAGGTACTCAGGGTGAGCAAAGAGAAATTGAAGCTCCTCTTGTGTCCAGCGATCTCGCTCTTCACTAGCATGTTTTATTGCTTTGAATTTACCCGTGATGGACTCTGCTGGATTTGGCGAAGCGTAACCCATGATGTTTAACCATTTTAGGAATTGTTTTGTCGAGGCGAAGTAGTCTTTGTTTGTTTTTGGAGCACGTTTTTCACTATTGAGCACATCGAGATAACGCATGATATCAGCGGACGTTGCTTCTGCGATGTAGTGCTTCTCTGTGTACTGAATAAAGTGATTAATACGTTGCTCTAGTTGATGGCAGGTTAAATGATTAACCCGTGATGCTTTTTTACTATCAATGAAGAGCTTCAGATAGCCTCGATACGGAAAAGGGTTGTGCACATCTTCGCTAGTACTACCTTCAGGAAGGTCTGATCCAAACTCATCCTCAAAATCGACATCAGTGTCGAAAACAGTTGGCTTTGCAACAACAGGTTTTTGAATCGGTCTTGGTGGCGACGACGGGATGATGTAGAAAGACTGCTCTCTAATAGCCTGAATACGCTGGTTAAGCGCGGATTTGAAGTCTTTGTATGGAATAGGGTGTAATGTTTGGCACGCAAAGAACGCTTGCTTGATACAAGCTGCGATATCAAAGTTACGCTGGATAGCCACATGACGATCTTTGGTCATGAGCGAAACTTTAATATCGAACGGGTAACCCTGTTTCAGAAGGGGTTTAGGAGTGCAAACGCGAGAGAAATATAAGCCGTTTGTAGATTTTAAAAGGTACATTGGTCCACCTCATCGGAGAAGATAGGGGATTTGCAATGTTTAGATACGAAAAAGCCCTTGAAATTCAAGGGCTTAATGCGTTTTAGAATATGGCGGAGAGATAGGGATTTGAACCCTAGAAGGGCTATTAACCCTTGCCGGTTTTCAAGACCGGTGCTTTCGACCACTCAGCCATCTCTCCGTTGTTGGCGCTTATAATATTCATATGATTAGGTACTGTAAAGCGTAAATGTGACCAGAACGAACTGTTTGCTTAAATCATAATCACTTTGTACTTTGAATAACCAAATCTGCCATTTTAAGAACTGAAACACACGATAATGCTTTCAAATCGTTGCTATATGAAATCGGTCACAAACTAATAAAATATTGTTTTTTTAGCTAACTTATTGAATTTTAAATATAAAACACTGTTCAGAATACGCGTGTTAGCTCAAAAGAGTTTGCACAGAGTTGTGAACTGGTTCAAAATATTACAGTTAGTTTTGAAAGACTGTAATCTGAGGTCAATATGAAAGTGGTAAAATTGTTTAAACAAAGCGCTGATTCTATCAAGCATCAGTCTGAGCTTATGCAATGGATGTCGCCTGCGCTTCGTGAGTATTGGTCGGAGTTCGTTGATAAGACACAAAACCGCAATTTTCTTGCTTGGGTTAGAGACTACCATAAGCCAGCGGTAAATGAACCTGATGCATCCGATCTTACTCCGGAAATAGTATTAAAGCCTGATGCACAAAAATTGTATTTAGAGCTACAAGACCAAATTGGAACGGTTATTCATGAAGGCGATTGGTTGAATGTAGGGCAAGACCGCATTAATCAATTTGGCTTAGTCACTGAGGATAACCAGTGGATTCATACGGATCCTGAGCGTGCAGCGGCTGAATCGCCATTCAAAACTACGATTGCTCACGGCTTTCTTACGCTTTCGCTATTACCAGCACTGACGGACAGTGTTGATGCGAATAAACCAATGTTTCCAACAGCAAAAATGATGGTCAATATTGGTCTGAATCAAGTGAGATTCCCGTATCCCGTCAAAGCTGAGAGCAACCTACGCGCGAAGAGTACCTTGCTAAAGGTAACTCCAATCAGAAAAGGCTTGGAAATTGAGCGTGAAATTCGCGTTGAGATAGAAGGGGTTCGACGACCTGCTTGTATTGCCGTATCGGTTATACACCTCCACTTCTAATTTTTCGATTTAGAGTTTTTAAAGCCAGTGATGTCACTGGCTTTTTTATTATCTAGTTTATTTCGTATGAGGTTTTCGTTAATCAATGCACGGCCTATTCCATGTGAGTGACGTAGCAAACTTGATAAGCGACGCCTAATTGTTCGTATTCCTGCATCCAACGTTTTTGGTTACCTTGTAACTTATCTCCCGGTCCTTTCACTTCACACCACATGAATTGCCCATCTTTAAATGCGATGAGATCGGGCATGCCAGTTCTGAATTTTTTAAGATCCTTCAGCATTACCGTGAACAGTTGGCGAAGCAGTCGACCATCGATTGTTTGTTCGGCAAGTTTAAGCCAACGCTCGTCTACGTAAGGCCAATAAACGAATGGGTTGCTTATCCCACGTTTAGAATCTGCAAGACACAGGAACGGAGTAACCCCTGAGCATTCGATAACGTTAAGTCTTTCATCAAGTAAGCGGCGACGACGTGATGAAAAGTCAGGCTGATAAAGATCGAGTGGTTGTTGTTGATAAGCGTTGATAAATACGCCATCGACTGGACTAAAAATGATGTCCCAAAAACACAGCCCAAACAAAGTGTTCAAAAAATGATTTTCGAGGTAAAACACCTCCCAGCCCTCTGACTCCATATAGTGCTTTACCGCTAGCTCAACGCTTGCCTTTGTTAGGTCCATCTCGAGATGCCGAGTCGGTTGGCACATAATGACGCGTTTATCTTGTGGTAACGAAAGCGCCTTTTGAATCTTAGGTTTAAGCCTTAATGCAACCTCATACTCTTCAATATCAAGAGGTGAATTCAGCATAGACGTTATAATTGGCCAGCTCTTTTCTGGCGTGTTAAGTGCAAGGTGTAAACGTACTCTACGTTCGCGAGAAGGCGGTTGCGTTGTTTTGTCGTAGAGTGCTAGCGAATCGAAGGCGTGAGAGTGGCGTTCGAAATCACGAGCGATGAGGTTGATGAGCTTTTGTCTACGCCGTTCTAAATCATGATGAGTCTTAACATCCGGCAATAGAGCGATCAGCTGATGTAACGTCTCGACAGGATTCAGTTTAGATTGATAGTAATGATCGTATAGTTTACTCAGTAGGAGGGCGGTATCAACGTCGTCGCGGCACTTAAAATACCGAATAGAGGAGGTAAGTACGTAATCTTCAAAGTTTTGTAGGCCGAGGTCAGCCAAAACAAACTGACTGAGGTCCTGACGCCCATTTCCGAAAAATAATTGGCACATTAGACGGTAATGATTGGCATCCAAAAGCTGAATGACGTCAAAGTTAAGTGATGGCTTAGCACTAATATCATATTGAGAAAGGGCGAGTATTTGCTCTGACTTTTTTAACCGCGGGCTGATGAACGGGTAGGTTCGAATCAGTTCTGGCTTAGTCAGTAACTCTTGAGCCAGAATGTCGGCTTGCATCGTTTGGTTAATGGCTACAAAACCGCAGCCCGCCAACTCTTGCAGCCATTTACTTGGCTCACCAATCTCATCATAGTAAAGCTTGTCACTTCGAAACCATTCGCCTTTACGCGTTAACATGCGAACCAAAAGACATTGACTGTTTTTAGTTAAGCTTTTAAACCGCTGTAGCCAATGAACCTCATCACCGTTGAGTAAATCCATATAATAAGATTCGACATGTGTCAGCAACTTAAAAAAGTTGTCTACATAATACGTTGCTGGTAGTGAAGTACTTGGTAACATCGACGCTTTATTTTCATTCATAGAGTGGGTTGAGCGTAACATGACACGATGAACTCGCCATATGAAAAAATAGGTTAACACCGATATTATCGCCGCGATCAATTCATTGACAGCGAGGGTAAATTTGAAATTGGTCACGCAATAAGCACGTAAAATTGATTGAAGTAGACAACTTACCTTTATATGAATAAGGTAATACATGCAGAATTAAAGTGAATGTTTTGTTTTAATTCATAAGGTTATGAGGTGTAATTTTTTGTTTACACTGTGTGTAAATTATTTAATATGCAGAAATATTGCCTTTAAAGATAATTAATGATTGCACAAAGCGTTTTAAGACGATAAGTTACATGGAAAGAGCATGAAGTCGGTCTGAAAAAGGAAAAGTGACCGAATATATATGCAGTATAGATACTACGAATAGGAAGAAGTAAGCGATGTTTCAAACTGATGACGTAAGAATTAATAAAGTAAAAGAACTATTGCCACCAGTTGCAGTTTTTGAGAAGTTTCCTGCGAGTGATGTTGCTTCTTCAACAACGTTTAATGCACGCCAAGCTATTCATAATATTTTAACAGGCGAAGACGACCGATTATTGGTTATCGTGGGTCCATGCTCGATTCATGATACAGAGGCTGCTGTCGAATATGGCAAGCGTCTTAAGACACTGCGAGACGAACTGGGTGATCGCCTTGAAATTGTAATGAGAGTTTACTTTGAAAAACCACGTACTACCGTTGGTTGGAAAGGGCTAATCAATGACCCTCATATGAATGACACATTTAAAATTAATGATGGTCTACGTATGGGTCGTAAACTTTTATTGGACCTGACTGATATGGGTATGCCAACCGCAAGTGAATTCCTAGATATGATTACACCGCAGTATGTCGCGGACCTTATCAGCTGGGGAGCGATTGGTGCTCGTACTACTGAATCTCAAGTACACAGGGAATTGGCTTCGGGACTTTCATGCCCAGTAGGATTTAAAAATGGTACAGACGGCAACATTAAGATTGCAACCGATGCAATTCGTTCTGCGGGTTCATCTCACCATTTCTTATCTGTGACGAAATACGGCCATTCAGCTATTGTTGAAACTGCGGGTAACCCAGATTGCCACATTATTTTACGTGGTGGTAAAGAGCCTAACTACAGTGCGCAGCACGTGTCTGCAATAAAAGAAGAGCTAAACGCATCTGGCTTGCCGACGAAAGTTATGATTGATTTCAGCCATGCTAACAGCTCAAAGCAATTCTCACGTCAAAAAGTCGTTTCCGAGGATATCTCCTCGCAGTTAGCAAACGGTGAAGACGCTATCTTTGGGGTTATGATTGAGTCACACCTGGTTGAGGGCCGTCAAGATTTAGTCGATGGTGTTGCTCCAACTTACGGTCAATCCATTACGGACGCTTGTATAGGTTGGGAAGATACTGAGGTTGTACTACGCCAGCTCGCGGACGCTGTTGTTGCCCGTCGCAATGCGTAATTAAAATAGAAAACATGAAGCCTTTGATTTCACGTCAAAGGCTTTTTTATTTGCAGTTAACCGTACGGCGTGTTTTAATTTCATGAGTTTATAACTAGGTAGGACGTAAAATGAGCGTGTTAAAAACAATGACAACGCCAATAATTGTATTAATCGGGATAGTCTCAATATCCCAAGCGCAAGCCGCGGGTTTTTCCAACGAAGAACTGTGTAAAGCAGGACTGGCGCTAGCGCTCGACAAGAGCCCGCGCGTTATAAACAGCCAAGCAGGTAAGGGGACGCGTGTATTACTGTCTTTGAAGAAAGCCAATAGTGATTGGGATTATCGATGTGATTTAAACCGAGGATCTAAAACGGTTCAATTAGAAGCTCGTGAGATTAACCGCAGCGATAATCATCTAAGACACGTTATTCGTTACACTGTGACTAACGGCGGTCGTTCCGTTGAGGTGACAATGAAGCAACATAAAGGTCGCACTAAGTCTGAAAAATACCAAGCGATGCAGCTCAAAGGATAAAGCATACGAGACGGGGGGATCGCGAGCACGGACGGTTGCTATGCTTATTATTAGTGTTGTGTAAGTCAGAGAATCTTTCAATTAATGGCGCTAAGTCTAGGCATTAATTGAAAGATTTAGTAATGGAAAAATAACCTAATAAATCAGGCTATTGGTGAGTGATATGCTGTGCTTCAATTGAGACAGGCTCTGTCATTAAAGGGCCTGAGTCTATCTTCAACGTTTGTGTTGGGTAGGCGATATCAGCATCGTGTTTTTGGATGATGACCATGACTTGGAGTAGTACGTCTTGTTTTACTTCGTGAAATCTTGCCCAGTTAACTGTCTTGGTGAAGGCATAGATGAAAAAGTTCAGGGAAGACGGTCCAAAGGTGTCGAAGTTCACCATCAATGTTTGTTTACTGTCGATATCTTTGTGATTCTCTAGCATAGACTTAACGTCAGCCACGATAGCACTTACCTTATCGCTATCGTCATAACGTAGCCCCACCGTTTCATAAATGCGTCGGTTTAGCATTCGTGATGGGTTCTCTACCACAATGTTGCTGAATACTGAGTTAGGAACATAAAGCGGGCGTTTGTCAAACGTACGAATGATGGTCATGCGCCACCCAATACGCTCAACCGTACCTTCGATGTTTCGATCTGGAGAACGGATCCAATCGCCGACTTTGAATGGGCGGTCGAAGTAAATCATCATACCGCCAAAAAAGTTGGATAAGAGATCTTTTGCTGCCAAACCAACGATTAAACCACCAACGCCACCGAACGTAAGCAACCCAGAGAGACTTAACCCTAGCGATTGCATAACGGTGAGTACACCGAGCGTAATGAACAGCAACCGAGCAACTTTGGAAATGGCTTGTACCGTCGTTTCATCTCGTTTCTTTTGAGCCAAAACGTGTACTTCGACATTTTGAATTAAGCGGAGCGATACCCAAATAAAGGTTGCTATGACCAGCAGTAAATCGACCTTTCCGATCCATTTTGTATCGGCGTTAGAATAAGTTGCAATGATCAACCCTATCGATATGGTGGCAGGCCAAAGCCATATCAGAATGCTAATAGGGGTTTGGACTGCTCGTATCAGAAGGTCGTCCCACTCTAAGTTCGTGCGCTGGGCGAGGGATTCTAAACGGCGATAAATGATACGCCATGCTACCCAGGCGATGAAACTAGCCGCCGTTATCAATAAAACATTACTCATCCAGTCGTATCCGAAAGATTGGATGTACTGCTGAAATGCGTCCATAGAACTGTTCATAAGTTATGTGGGTCCTTGAGCGAGATACCGTTAACGTCGCACTATTAGATAACGTTACAGATGTAATTATAAGAAATTACAGGACTTATACTATATGTGATAGACATTCGCATGGATTTTTTGTTAATTAAAACGTTGAACGGTTAAGCACGGAGTTCGTTGTAGATACATGGGTAATACTTACAACGTAGGTAAATGAATAAAAAAGCGACACTCGATTGTTCAAGTATCGCTTAGGTTTTTGTTTATCTTATTCCTGTCATAAGCGGGTGATGATACAGAGGGCTTATTGTTTTTTACCATCACAGGTTACCCAGGCGCAACGGTTTACTTAAATAGAGGTAAGAATTCGTCGTAACCCATTTGTGCTAGTTTCGCTTTTGGAATGAACTTCATTGCTGCCGAGTTCATGCAATACCGTAATCCAGTTGGCTTTGGACCATCTTTAAAGACATGTCCTAGATGAGAGTCACCAACACGGCTGCGTACTTCAGTCCTTGGGTAAATGAGCTTAAAGTCGGTGGTAGTCACCACGTATTTGTCGTTGATTGGTTTGGTAAAACTAGGCCAACCTGTACCCGATTTGTATTTGTCCGTCGAAGAAAATAGGGGTTCTCCTGTGACAACATCAACATAAATACCTTCCTGTTTATTATCCCAGTATTCATTATCAAAAGGACGTTCGGTCCCATCTTCTTGGGTCACATCATACTGAATAGCGGTTAATGTTTTCTTAATCACGTCATCTGTTGGTTTTGTGTATTGCTTAGCGTTGCCATTGTTTTCGTCAATAAGCATACGCAGTGTCACTGGCATATCAGTACGGTCATCACCAAATATTTCGTCAAGGTATTGGTCACGTCCAGAGTTGTAACGGTAGTACTTGTATTTCAGGCTACTTTTTTTGTAATAATCTTGGTGATACTCTTCTGCTGGCCAGAACTTAGTGTAAGCAATCAATTCGGTCGCCAGCGGTTTTTTATAAATGCCCAATGATTCGATGTCTGCCATGAAAGATTCGGCGATTTTAAGTTGTTCGTCATTGTGATAGAAAATAGCAGGGCGATATTGTGGCCCTCTGTCAACAAAAGACCCCTTACTGTCGGTCGGATCGATGTGTCTAAAGAATTGATCTAAGACTTCTTCATATGAAACAGCATCCGAATCGTAAGTCACTTGGATTACTTCAATGTGCCCCGATTTGCCACTAGACACTTGTCTATAGGTCGGGTTTGCTACATCGCCACCAGCATATCCGGAAACTACCGTTAACACTCCTGGGAGCTTTTCTAGATCGGATTCTGTACACCAAAAACAGCCTCCTGCAAGTGTCGCCACCTCTGTATTAGATGCGTTGCTTGGATTACTTGAATCTGCATTGCCAGGCTGACTGGTCATTAGAAATAGCAGAGGCGTTGCTAACAACGCAGCGAATAATATTTTGGGAAGTGTTTTCATAAGGACCTCAATCGCTTAAACATCGTGTGATTCATCTCATAAGACACGGCAGCGTGGATAAAAATTTCAAAAAATCTCACCACAGGTTATTATCTTGTCATTGTAAGCGCGCAGTAAGGGCGTAGTTTTGTCAGATGCCTCCTTGCAATAAACGTTTAAATCAGTTGTATTGATAGGAACGTTTATCTTTGCATGGTCGGGCTTTTGGCCTCACCGTCGCTTAATTCAGGCAACAACGAATCAGATAGTATTTAGAGGTTTATATGCAAGCAGAAGTGAAATGGATCGACGGATTTAAATTTTTAGGTGAATCTCAATCCGGCCACTCGATTGTCATGGACGGAAGTGGAGGTAAAACCGCCCCAAGCCCGATGGAAATGGTTTTAATGGCTGCGGGCGGTTGTAGCTCAGTCGATGTCGTGGATGGGCTGCAAAGTGCTAATCAAACGGCCACATCATGTGTCGCAAAACTGACAACGGAACGTCGTGATACAGCACCAAAAATTTTTACTAAGGTTAACATCCATTTTGAGGTCAGTGGCGAGGATCTAGACCCGGCTATTGTTGCTCAGGTAGCAAAAGATTCGTTGGAGAAGTACTGCTCGGTTTGCCTTATGCTAGGGGCTGGCGTCGAAATGACACACAGTTGGGAAATTGTTTAGTGAAGTAACGAGCAGTGAATAAAATGGCATTTAAAGAGTTGGTGTTGGTTCTTGGCAAGCGCCTTAATCGAGACCAATTGACTGATGAGGGAATGTCGCGTGTAACAGCACTGGTGAACTATGTTTCGACGCATGATTGTTCTAGGACTATTGTTGCGTTCTGTGGTGGCGTAACTCACAATCAATCGGTTTCTGAGGCCAGTGCTATGCATGCCGCTTTTGTTTCTTTAATGGCGGATACTCAGCCGGGTCGTGTTGGGGCCGTGTTGCTGGAAGAGAAGTCAACAAACACCGTTGAAAATATTGAACAGTTATCGCGCGTTCTTATTGAAAGTCAATTAATCGCACGTGGCGGGCACATTCCCGTGCGGTTGTTATCTAATGACTACCATCTCAGACGTTTAGTCGAAATACAGAAATATCTCGATGCTCAGGGCTTATTGCGCTTGTTAAAAATGCGCTGTGAATCGCAAGGCGTGTGTATTTCGCTTTCGTATGACATCAATGACCATATCGCGGTTCCATATCCTCACAAAACGCGACAAGGACAAATGTTCTTAGCATTAGATGAACTGACCACGTATCGAGTGTATTTAGAAGGCATTAAGTCACAGGTATTCTCGAAGCCAGAGTGGAGTATTAGGGAAAAGCCATTGTCAATTGCAAAGGCCGCGTTACAGCAGTTGAGGCTGTATTCAACACATCCTTACGATCAAGAATTACAGACGGCGATCCAAGTCTTAAATGAGATTGTTGATGCGACCACACCGGGTTGCGGACATGATGTGCTTGTTAAGTATTTATCAACGTTTGACAGACAGCTAAAAAAGCTGAACGCATATTTGGATCCTGAGAGTGAAATTTGCGGTCAAACCACAACATAGATTTTAATCTAAACACCTCTAAGCTCATATATATACAAAAAATTTGTCAATTGAGTAGAAGGTCACCAATCCTGTTCTAGACTTAGTATTAATTAAACTTTTGTTTGGCAATGGAATGGTGATGTTAAACTATTGGAATAGCTTATCGGTAAAGCATAAAATATCCGCCCTAGTAATTCTGCCAGTGTTGTTAATTCTTTATTTGGCTTCTAGGCAAGTTAACACCTTGAACCACCAACTCTCTGATTTAGAAAAAGTTGAAGGGTTGGTTCTTTTCTCTCAAGTGCTCTCAGATCTTCAATCTAATGCGAACGCAGCGCGCTTATCTAATGAACCTGCGGAAACGACTTTACAAGTCGAACAACTCAATTCGCTGTCTGAGTCATTATTTACAGGTGAAAACCTCGAACACCTACAAGGGTTAGTTTCAGACTATCAAGAAAGCATTTCGTCGTTAGTTGATGTCGTCGATGCCGAAGAAAAAAATGAAGTTGTGGAATGGCAGGTTGATACTTATAAGCAAATTTTACTGTTCCTTGAAAAAGCCCCTTATAGGGGCACTATTTCAGCCGTAGATGGACACATGACCGCGTTGGCACAGCTAGAATGGTTGATGTTCTGGGCAGATGAAGAAATATGGCAAATTTTGCAACTTATTAACGCAGAAGCCAATCAAGGTAACGTTGAAGCTATCAAAGAGGAAATTCGTAGCTTAACGCAAAGTCAGCAACTGTTTGTTGAGCGGTTTGTGGCTATCAACGCTGATGAAAAACAAGTCACCTTACTTCTCAATACATTTTCCAATAGTGCTTTTGAGCAAGGGAGTCAATTTCGCTCGTTGTTATTGGCCTCCGATCCTTCCGTAGCGTTGCCCCAAAACGAAGTGAGTACCGGTCTTAGTGCATTGGCATTAAGGCTTAACCTTTTACAATCAGTTGCTGACTCAATTGAAGTCCAGTTACGTGAAGAAATTCGTGGATTGGTCGCGACTTTTGAGCAGACGCGTGCCGCATTTTTCGCTGGCATTGGGTTATTAACCGCGCTCGTTATTGTAACGGGTATAAGTCTCGCTCATCGTGTGATTAAAAACTTAAATATGGTATTGAAGTATCTTGAGCGTGGTGATCAAGATGAGCAGGTACCTCTTAGCGACCGTGTACGAGGAAATGATGAGTTAAGCCGTTTCGCTTTAGAAGTAGAGCGTTTAACCTTGGAACGACAAGAAAGCCAAAAACGATTACTTGAAGCCAAAGAAGATGCAGAACGAGCGAAAGAAGATGCAATTCAGGCAAGTAAAGCGAAAAGTAGCTTCTTGGCTAACATGTCTCATGAGATACGAACACCGCTGAATGGCGTCATCGGTATCTCAGAAGTACTGTCGGATACTGAACTGACTGCAACACAAAAAGACTACGTTGATACGATTGAAACGTCGTCACACCTATTATTAAGCTTGATTAACGACATACTGGATTTTTCGAAAATAGAATCGGGTATGTTGCAGATAAACCCTCATTCAACTTCCATACGAGAAACGATTTACGATATTGCATCGATAGTGGCCCCTAAAGTGAAAGAAAAGGGCATTAAACTCAATGTTGATATCGATTGCAGTGTGCCATTTCGAGTTCTTGCGGATGATCACCGCATGCGCCAAGTGTTAATGAATTTT
Source organism: Vibrio sp. 10N.261.51.F12 (assembly GCF_041471725.1). NCBI lineage: Bacteria > Pseudomonadati > Pseudomonadota > Gammaproteobacteria > Vibrionales > Vibrionaceae > Vibrio > Vibrio sp. 10N.261.51.F12. The sequence continues at coordinate 114,053 of NZ_JBFROV010000005.1, forward strand.
ATGTCTAACGCCGTTAAATTTACCAGCGAAGGTAGTGTGACTATCGGTGTCTATCACCTTGGCGAGAAAGACAATATTGCTTCATTGCGGTTTGATGTGAGAGATTCTGGGATTGGCATCGATGAAGATCGTCAAGCCAATATATTTGAAGCATTTGCGCAAGAAGATGACTCAACGACAAGACAGTTCGGTGGGACGGGTTTAGGACTGGCAATCAGTACTCAATTGATTGAGCTCATGGGTGGACATATTGAACTGGATTCAGTCAAAGGAGAAGGCAGTTGTTTTTACTTTGAACTCGACCTACCTATCGACGAAAAACAGTATCAACACCGTCACGAGTTAGAATATGACGAGTTGATTATGGTGTGTCAGGATAGCGTATATGAGGAACGAATTAAGCGTGACCTGTCGTTCTACAATTTAGAGCTTGCCCATGTTTATCCCGATATTCAGAGTGCGAAACGCGGGATGTCTGACAAGAAGAATATCGTCATATATGTAGAAGGTGGCGGTGTGTCATCTGAACAGGATGAACGTTACTTCCCTGAGCTAAACTCTGGCAGCTCAGCACTTTGTATGATTCGACAGTTCGAAGGTGTAAATAGAGATTTCGGAAGAAATATCAGCTCATTAATCACCTATCCGCTCCTTGGTAATCGACTTTTAAAATCGATCGAATCTTGTTGTAAGGTATTGGAGCAGGGGCTGTCGATCATTACACCAATAAACCAAACAGAACAAAAAATATTTGTGCTGTTAGTCGAAGATAATTTGGTTAATCAAAAAGTGGCCAGTTTGCATCTGAAAAAGTTGGGTTATGAGTATGATGTGGCTAACAATGGACTTGAAGCGGTAGAGCATTACAAATCGGGTAAAAATTACAGCGCCGTGTTAATGGATTGTATGATGCCTGTGATGGATGGTTTTAATGCAACGAAAGTCATTAGAGATCATGAAAATAAAGGTAAGCTCCCCAAGACACCAATCATCGCGCTCACTGCCAGTGTGGTTGATGATGATATTCAAAAATGTTTTGATGCGGGTATGGATGATTACGTTCCTAAGCCCTTTAAAGCTGAGATCCTCAAGCAGAAACTGATAAGTGCTGTTGAAGTTAAGCAAGATAATATCGACAACTTAAAAGACAACGCCTCTTTGCTTGATGATTCGATGGCGAAGAGCGAGCCTCTTAAGGCTGATGCCGTTGAGAGCGCAATTCGTGTTTTATTGGTTGAAGATAACATGGTTAACCAGAAAGTCGCGTCATTACACCTGCAAAAAGCTGGCTATGCTTATGTGATTGCAAACGATGGTCAGCAAGCGCTTGAAGCCTATCAAAGTGACCCTCATTTTGATGTCATATTGATGGACTGCATGATGCCCGTCAAAGATGGGTTTACGGCCACAAAAGATATACGCAGCTTTGAAAAGCAACAGGGCATCAGACCTACGCCTATCATCGCCTTAACCGCAAGTGTCGTTGATGACGATATTCAGAAGTGTTTCGATGCTGGTATGGATGCTTATGTACCTAAACCCGTGCGTCGAGAAAAGCTGTTGCATGAGATGCAAAACCTCATGTAGAACGAAAATAGTGACGATATATCGCTCATAGTTTTGTCAAAAAACGCCTCTTCCTTGGGGCGTTTTTTATTTCCAGTGTTTTGAAGCGACGTTGTATTTCAATTGCCAATACATCCATCACCATTGTATTAGGGTACTCAACAGAAGACACAACGCTCTAAGCTCGCCCACACATAAAAGTGTTTACACTATCGGTGTTCAAGATTGAGGGTAATCGTATTGTGGGAAGTAGTGTGTTGAATAGTGACGTATTAATGTTGAGTGTAGGGTTGATTGTTGTTGTAATTATTCTCTTACTGCCTTGGTTACGTAACAAAGAAAAGTATCCTTTAAATGCCGTTAATAGGGTTCAAGCACCTGGACAGTTTATCGAGTTGAAGCATGGTTCGGTTCACTATCAACTAGTCGGTGTCCCTGAAGGTCACGTCGTTGTGCTAGTACATGGCTTTTCTGCCCCATATTATATGTGGGACAACAACGTAGAAGCCCTTGTTACTCGGGGTTATCGCGTTCTTACGTTTGACTTATATGGACGGGGTTATTCCTCTCGACCATCTGTTAAGTATGACAAAGCATTGTTCGTGGAACAAATTCGTGAGCTCACAAGTGAGCTGATTGGTAGCGCCTCGTTTCATATTGTAGGGCTCTCAATGGGCGGAGCCATTACATCCCATTATATAGCAACATACCCGAGCACTGTTTTAAGTGTTGCGTACATCGCACCGTTCAACCAACCCATTGATATTGGACCGTTGACTGTCCCATTTTTAGGGAAGTGGCTAGGGTATTCGTTCTTCGTTCCTAATTTGCCAAAAAATCAGCTTAACGATCTTACCGATCCCAGTCGCTTTCCTAATTGGCAAAGGACATTCCGTATCCAGATGCAGTATAAAGGGTTTAGGCGAGCGATTATAAGCACCGGACGGTATTTGATTACTCAAGATCCTACGCCGGATTTTGAGGCCGTTGGCAAAACACCGATTGCAAAATTGTTAATTTGGGGTAGCAGCGATAAGGTGATTGGGATTGAAGATGCGCCTCGCGTGCAAAAACTGTTAGGACATAATACGACATTCATTAAAATGGATGGTGCCGGTCATGCGATGCAATACGAACGAGCCAGTGAAGTGAATCGTGTACTCTTGAATCACTTGGGCAACGTTAATTAACAAGTATTGTCGTTACGACTCCGTTAATTACGGGCGACGATATACCTCAATAGGCTAACGTTAATGAGTAATTGAAACGTTATTGAATTAATATGCTAACAATATTAACCAATTCGAGATTAAGTTTTATAACTTAACGCAATCATCATGGTTATGTGTTGAATATGCATGGCTAATGCATATAATAATCCATAAGAACATAAAGCAGACGCTTCACTTCGGGGCGGCTGCTTTTTTTATTGAGAATTAAGAATGAAAAAGAACTCTGTGGGTTTGATTGGACTCATTGCCATCGTATTTGGGTCAATGATCGGAAGTGGAATATTCAGCATTCCTCAGAATATGGCGGAAAGTGCATCCTTGGGTGCGGTCGTATTGGCGTGGGTGATCACTGGTGTTGGTATGCTGCTGTTAGTCACAACGTTTAAGCAACTATCTGAACGTAGACCGGACCTCAACTCTGGGATTTTTTCTTACGCTAAAGCCGGGTTTGGAGAGTTTGTCGGATTCCAATCAGCGTGGGGTTATTGGATCATGAGTTGCATGGGGAACGTAGCGCTCTCTGTGATGATTAATGACTCATTGGGTTTATTTTTCCCAGTCTTGCTGGAGCATGGTGTTGAAACCGTTGTACTTTGCTCAAGTCTTTTGTGGTTAATGAATTTTATCGCATTGCGAGGCGTTCAAGCGTCTTCTCTTATTAATGTCATTTCCACAATCGGTAAGTTGATGGGATTGACACTCATCATTTGCATCCTGTTCGCGACGTTTGATTCTGATCGTATGGTAGTAGATGTTTGGGGTGAGGAAAACAATCTTGGCACGGTGTTTTCTCAAATACAAAGTACCATGATGGTCACCTTATGGTGTTTCGTTGGTATTGAGGGTGCGGTCGTGTTATCTGGCAAAGCAAAGAAAAAGTCGGATGTTGGTAAAGCAACACTCATTGGCTTTTTAGTTGCGATTACCATGTACACACTTATCTCTGTGCTAGCCTATGGAATACTGCCGCAAGCGGAACTAGCACAATTATCCAATCCGTCTGCTGCTTCATTGTTGGCGCACGCTGTTGGACCATGGGGTAGGCTGTTAGTGAATATTTGTGTGTTGGTTTCCGTTTTTGGCGCTCTAGTGGCTTGGACGATGCTGGTGGCTGAGGTGCCATTTGAAGCCGGGAGAGTAGGCGAGTTCCCACGTTTTTTGAGCAAAACGAACGACAATGGAGCACCTTCGGCTTCGCTCAATATGTCGACGAGCTTCATGCAAGTACTGGTATTGATGGTAGTACTGTTTGAAAACGTTTATCTTGCCGCAATTAATATCGCTTCTGTGATGGTTCTACCGTGCTACCTGCTGAGTAGCTTATACTTACTTAAGATTGCTATAAATGATCACTCTGGTCGGCATAAAAACTCCAAGCGCGTGGCGATCATCGCGGCGTTGTCTGCGGCGTTTTGTGTTTGGTTGATCACGGCGGCAGGTGTAGAGTATTTGCTGATGGCGACGATTTTATACGCGATTGGCATCCCTTTTTTCCGTTATACCCATGCTGATAGAATTCAATCAGGAGAGCGCGTGTATGCCGTGCAGGACAAGGTCTTTGAGATCGCACTGGTCATAATGGCGGCGATATCAATTTACCTTATGGCGACAGGTTATCTTCACGCTTAAAACAATTGATTATCAACATAGCGAATGCAAACAAAAAAGGAGCCCAGTTGGACTCCTTTTTTACTTATAGCGACGAGTGCTTTGCGGACCAGTACCAGTCACAAAGACGCTAATTAATTGTATTCTATGAGACAGTTAAACACGTTCTGCTAAGTAAGCTTCATAATCTGGGATTTCGATATCCACTTCTTTGCCCAATAAATCAGACTCAAACAGAAAGTTGGCTGTCGCACGGTTGGTTGCGACAGGAATATTCCAAACACTGGCAATTCTTAGTAGTGCTTTCACATCTGGGTCATGAGGCACCGCATTGAGTGGATCCCAGAAGAAAATAAGCATGTCTAATTTACCTTCAGATATAAGCGCTCCAATTTGTTGGTCGCCGCCCATAGGGCCACTAATCATACTTTTAATCGCTAGACCAGTATCCTTGCTTAACATATTGCCTGTGGTTCCTGTTGCATACAGGAAGTGGCTTTGTAGCTTATCTTTATTTTCTAAAACCCAACGCAGTAGCTCTGGCTTGTGATGGTCATGAGCAACAAGCGCAATGTGTTTGTGAGCGGGCATAGTACGTATTTTTTTCTGCATGGATTATTTCCTGATTATTAGCATTCTATGAGAGACAATATCCGTTATTGCCTCGTTAGAATGCCAAGTCCTTAATAATGAAATCGATTAACAATTAACGTCGATGTTAAACGTCCTTGAATCTTCAATCAATTGTGTAGAATAACAAGTGTGATGATTAATGGGGTTGGACGTCAAAAATAGGTCGGTAGCCTGTTGGAGACAGAGACTCACCGATAGCATTTGGGTTAAGGTGAGCGGGTGTGAGGGTTTCAATGCCTGGTGCCAGATCATAACCGTAAGGCTCACTTCTTAAATAAAACGTTGCTTGTTGCACTGACAAACGACCTTGTTCAACCATTTTATCAGTAGGTGCGAATTGAACTTTATCTCGTAACAACCCGCGATATACGCCATGGCTGAGGTAAATAGAAAGTAGGTCGATTTGATCTTGGAGATTCGCCGTGCGTACTTCACTTATTGCCGCTTCTATGGCAACGGCGCTGCCGACGAGATACTTCAAGTTAGGTCTGGTTTCAATAACTTGCTGCACAAGGTTACGTTGTAACTCCTTGTCATTATCTGCCCAGAGTGTATCAGTGACCAATATATCCGTATCCTTGATTGCTTCACGAAACCCTACAATCACTGGCTTAGTACCTCCGCTTGAGCGGGGGCCTGGTAAAAGTGCCAACTCAACGCGACCACTGCCTTTAGGATGTTTCGATGCAAGAAATTTACCGGCTTTATAGCCCATCCAATACCAGTCTACTCCTACGACACCTTTCACGTATTGTGATTGATTTTCGTCAACAATGAGGTGGTTGACGGTCGCAAAAATAGGGATGCTACCAGTGTACTGTGATAGGTCGTGTTCGAATGCTGTCGGTGACACTGTGCCTAAAATAATGGCATCAGCCCCCCAATCTTTACATGATTTGAGTTGCTGACGTTGTTTGTCAATATTTGGATAACCACCGGATTCCAAGACCTTGAGCTCGATGTTCAACGCTTGCGCTTCGTTAACCATGCCATAATTGACGGATAACCAATATGAATCCTTTAAATGCGGGTAAATAGTGCAAATTTTCTCCTCTGCACTGTTGGCAGATACACTATATAAGAGTGGAATTGCACTCAATAAGAGCGGAATAACACGCAGGATGGCTAGGTTTTTCGCTTTTTTTGACATGGACTCATCGTTTGGTGGCAACTGAAGATCGAACCATGCAAAATATAGCGTATTATCACAGTGTAAAACAGCGGATTTTCACGGGGTTATAAATGCTACTTGCTAAAGCTAGTATCGGGCGTAAATTATTTTACTCATTCTTTGTCATGGCATTATTGGTGCTGTTTTCAACCGTAATTGGTGTGTCAGGTTTTTCGTTAGTGGCAAAAACGGAAAGAAATGTCGTTGATACGGCCATGCCGTCTATGCTGGAAGCTCGTGAAGTGTCGGAGCTCAGTACGAAAATTATTTCATCAGTGCAAACCCTATCTACGGCCAATACCAAAGCTCAGCATCAACAAGCCGGTAAGAAGCTGTTTACACAACTTGAATCTCTTCTTACTCACATCAAAACACTCGGTTCAGATTCATTTGATGCGACCTTATTAGGGCAGTTAGAGCATGATGTACAAGCTATTTTAGATACACTCATTGAACTTGGTCTGTCTGTCGAACAAAGGATTGAGCTCAATCAAGCGATCGAACAGAAAGTTGATCAGCTGCGTATTCTCGCTCAAGAATTAGAACAACTAACTCGAACTCAAGTTTTAAATACGAGTACGATTGCTGTCGCTAACGTTACCCATATCTACGCACTGCTCGAAACGAATAAAAAGGCGCAAGCTTTGGATGCTTTGGATAGTCTCGTGGAGATTGATTTAGATCTTTCAGAGCGTTTACATGAGCTGCATTTATTGGCGTTTAAGACCTTAAACCAGATTGAAGAATCACGAACCGTTTCTGTGTTGGATAGAATTGAAGAGCTGCGAGTAAGCTATCAGCAGAATATCATGATCATGAAGCGACGGGTTCGTGGTGTAGAAGACCCCGCAAGATCACAGCAAATGATACAATTGCTTCAACAGCTTGACGATGGGAGTGACGTATTTTCGTTACTTAAACAAACCAACTTTCAGCAACAACGTTCAGTTGATCTGAACCAAGAGACATTAGATCAGTTGACGTCATTGAATAAAACCGTCGCCTTGCTCGTTGACCAATCTAATGCCGCGACCTCGTCGGCGGTTGCTCAGCTTTCTTCAACCTTAAATTATGCTCAATGGACACTGACACTGCTTTCCATCTTAAGCTTTGTGATTGTTGTTGTGATTGTATGGCGCGTGGTATACCTCTCTGTTGTGAAACGTTTAGCTGAGTATTCTTCAGCGCTGTTGGCTATTGCAAAAGGTCAGTTAGATGTGGATATCACGGTAAAAGGTAACGATGAACTTGCTCATATGGGACAAGCCATCGTTACGGCGAGAGATACGGCACAGTCGCTAAAAACCACCGCTGAAGCGGAGAGTAACGCCAAAAAAGCGTTACAAGAGCACAAGGCCCATCTGGAACAAACGATTGCCGATCGAACGCTAGAACTACAAACGACTAACACGAGCTTAAATCGAGAAGTAAAGAACCATGCTCAGGCACGTAACGACGCTGAGCAAGCGAGCAGGGCGAAAACTGCATTTCTTGCTACGATGAGCCATGAGATTCGTACACCAATGAATGGTGTCTTAGGCACGGCGGCGTTAATGGAAGAAACGGCGTTAGATTCGAAACAACAGCACTATCTAGGTGTGATTAACAGAAGTGGCCAGAACCTGTTAGCAATACTTAATGATGTATTGGATTACTCCAAGATTGAAGCGGGGCACCTTGATATTCGAAATAACCCATTTGATCTCACTCGTATGATCAGTGATTGCTATCAGCTTATGCACGGTAAAGCGCTTGAGAAACAATTGGACTTTAGCTTTAGTATTGATACGGATGTTCAATCCATTTATTGCGGTGATGTAACGCGCTTAAGCCAAGTCATCAATAACCTCGTTGGTAATGCCATCAAATTTACTCATGAGGGTGAGGTCAGTATCCATGTCACTAAAGATCCGGATGATGCGACTTGCTTGGTGTTCGAAGTCTCTGATACGGGGGTAGGCATTAGCCCGGATGATCAACTTTCATTATTCGATGCTTTCACACAAGCCAGTAATAGTCGCAACGTATCCGGGGGGACAGGGCTCGGCCTTGCGATTAGTCAAAAGCTGGTCCTCGCTATGGGCGGGAGCATGTATGTTGACTCTTATCTTGCCGAGGGAAGTCGATTTTGGTTTGTCGTTCCTCTAGAGACCTGTGAGTTTGAAAAACAAGATGTATACGAACCAATTGATAGTACCGTCGCTGTGAGCGCTAGAGTACTTTTAGTGGAGGACAACCCAGTGAACTTGATGGTCGCTGAAGGCTTCTTGGTTAACATGGGGCATCATGTGCGTTGTGCAGAAAATGGCGCTGATGCGATTAAGTTATTTACAGATAATGACTTCGATATTGCGTTGCTAGACATCAACTTGCCCGATACTGATGGCGTCAGTTTGATGCAAGATTTAAAACAGTTTGAGCAAAGCCTCACGATTAACAGCTCAACGCCAATGATCGCCGTGTCTGCTCATGTCTTTAGCGAAGAGGTGGATAGCTATTTGGACGCAGGGTTTGAAGGTTACCTTCCTAAGCCTATCGACCGAGAAGCGCTACAGACGATTATTCAAACTCATGTGCAAGGGCGCGATTTAAATGCAAACTCATCTAGATTGAGCTCGATGAACGGAGAGACAACCTTGACCGACTCGCATACAACGATAACCGATGCATCGACAACCATTGCCCACCCGCATACGCTTGTCGATGAACGTATTTTGGAACAAGATGTCGGTGTTTTAGGTGTAGCGAGAATGACCAAAATAGTCGATGCGTTTATATCATCCAGCGAAGATACCTTATCAGCGTTGGAAAACGCGGCTCAGTTGGGGGATGCTAAAGCTGTTAAAGACCTGGCACATAAGCTAAAAGGGTCAGCGGGTGCACTCGGGTTGACGTCGTTGTTTGATCATTGCTTAGCGATTGAAAAATCTGACGACCCCATTGGTGATTACATTCGGTTAGTGGAGCAAATCATGAGGGTCAGAGTTGAGTCCATGAGCATTTTGAATGCAATACTGGCTAGATTATGACGTGGCATGTTACCAGGACCTTCATCGCGTGACGTTATCGGGTTATTTGAACAGTAAAAAGGGCTCATATGAGCCCTTTTGATAACATCATTTTGTTTCGTCTTGCAAACGCGTACTTGGCGTTTCTTCGAGCCCTCGATTTTGGAGGCCCTGCAGATGTTCGAGTTGGTGTTCTAATTGATTCACAGCGTCGTAATCACCCTCAGAACAAGCAATATAAATCTGCTGTTCAATGGCATCAATGCTATCTCTAATGCTCATCATACACCTCCTAAGCGTTAAAAGAGCACCCATCTAGTACCAAACAGTTCTACCTATTCTCAAACCGATTATAGTCCAAAAGCCCAAACTCGATAGGTTGAGTACGTTGATAAAACTCATGGACTCGATCACTGAAGCTCCAAAAATCGGGGGAGGTACGCCTAACCGCATAATTATCGAGTAGTTTTATGTAGTCGTCTTCGTCTGAGATTTTACTAAACTGACTAACAAACTTTTCAACGTCATTCTCTGTAATTGAGAAATAGGCGGCAGGGTAGCTTCCAACCACACCGCGTACGATGGTTAAACTGTCGTTGGCGTAGTCTCGAGTGTCTTTTTCATCAAATAGACTCGATATATTAGTGTGAGCATTGTTATGAATGATGGTAAAGAGTTGGTCGGTACCCTCATTAGTTTTTATCATCAACATCATGATTTCAGGCACCGTTTCCAAGCCCACTCCTTTGATGTCGTCGATGGTTCGCAATAATGCTTCGTTATTTTCCGATAGGCCAGTTTGAACAATGTTATAGCGATCGTTCAGGTTGGGTGCCATTTCTTTTTTAATGAGATCAAACAATTCAGCCTTGTAATCGGTTGTTTTATAAAGCACTTGAGTTGGCTGACTAAATGGTTGTACGTTACGTTGTACAAATTCGCTAAACTGCGGGCTTTGATCCTTGTACCAGCTGCTAAATTCTTCATGTCTCATCGTGTTAGGTAGCAATGCTAAGAAATTACTCTCACCTTCCATTCGTAAGAAATCCATAAACATCCGCGTGATCAATTGGTGACCGAAGTTACCATAGACATCAAAGCCGGCAACCAACAGGTAATGAATTCGCTCTAATAGCGCATAGTCGAGTATCCACGCTGTTTTTGGTGGTAACCCAACCATACCTTGCACCACCGATGCACTATCAAAATGGCGAAAAACGGTCAGTGCAACGTTGGGGTTTTCACCATTTCCCTTCCATAACAGGTCCGTAGTGAGGTTTTTACCGCCAGTAAACCAACGATTCATGAAGTCGGCTTTGCCTTCTAAGTAACGGGCTTGTTGTTTAGAGTACTTAACCCAGTTGGTGATAGGGACGGTATTGCTGTCCTTCTCACTAGGCAGTTTTAGGTTGGGTGTTTGTTCGTCATAGAATTGAACCACCTGAGGGATAGACGTTCCTTTTGGATCTAAGAAGAATACCCAAAATCGGTCATTGATAACATTGAGCGCTAATTGTCCGCGACACACTGGCCCCTTGATGTAAGCCATAATGGTATTTTGTGCGTTATCGAGCATGAAGTTAAATCGTGCATCAACAGGTAAACTTTTAAATGCCGTCATTGGATTCGCTGCGACGTGAATGTCATAACTCGGCATTTCATCAACCACGTAGTCTGGCTCAATAAACCATTCATACCATTGGTCTAACTTTTTGTCATTTAGCTTAAACGGCATATGCGTTTTATCAACGATGGTACCTTGCTCTGGTATGAGTCGGTAATAGACTCGTTCCCTTTTGGGGTTATCATAAGGTCGGCGGGTCACAATACGTTTAACATCAGTGCCTGGGGGCGTACTAGAACGAACAATCGTGAAAAAACGTGGGTCGCCCTCAATTTCAGAAAAATAAAGATGAGATAGGAATAGATGCTCGTAAATGTATCTCGCCGTTAATTGGTTTTTGAGGGAAGACTCATTAAGCAGTGTTTCATACTTATTGACCATCGCTTGTTCAGCATTAGATAAAGGAATCGGGGCATTCATTAACGCACCGTTGCCCAACCAAGCAATAAGGGTTTCGTATTCTTTGTAGTCGATATTAGGCAATCCAAACGGCATCCCCCATAGCGGGTTGTCTTGCTCATAAGCATCGTATTCTTCAATGGTTGGACAGACTTGAGTACGAGATATTGAGAAATCAAAACCTTCGAGTTGATCGGTTTGGGGTAAAGGATGGCGAGCTTTTTGAGTGATCATCCGTGATACAAGTCCTGCATCTAAGTTGCCGCCCAATGTTTGTTCTCTTTCATTGAGAACTGGAAAAAAGCCGCGGTCGCGCCATTCTTGTGTGGTTTGAGCGTCTTCAAATAGGCGGCTCGGTTTAGCGGCGGTCAGTCGTGTGCCTTGATAAACCATTTCTTTGCTGGAGCCACGATCAATCCCCTCAACAGAGGACATTTTCAGCTGACATGGGGCGTCATAACACGCGTGACAGACGACACAACGGTTATCAATAATAGGTTTAACTTCGTTGCGGAAAAAATCTGCGTTTTTTGTGTTTAACGCAACGGCTCTCTCTCTTACTTCTGGTTTCCCAAATAGATGGTCGTAGTTTAATCCAGCATATGCCGCACACCCTGAAAAAATGAGGATGCAAGAATAAACCATCAGTTGCTTAATTTTCATAATGATTACTCACTGCGCAAATAACACGCTTCAATTCTTTGATATTATGAAACTAATTTTTATTTATAATCGAGAAAATATCTAGTTTATTGTTCATTAAATAAAAAAAGCCTGACACTAGGTCAGGCTTTACGATTCAAATTCTTGAACGGAAGAAGTGTTGCTTACGCCGCTTTGAGTTCAGCTGCTTTTTCTTCAGTAATAGGTTTAGTGAAGAAAGAAAGTAGGATACAAACCCCCATCATGGCTGCAGAGATAGTATACGCGAGGTTATAACCACCACCGTGACTCATTGAATACCCAACAACCGCAACACCGATAGCACCACCGATACCCCAAGACGTATAAAGTACGCCATAATTGGTTCCGTAGTTCTTAAGGCCGTAGAACTCTGCTGTCAGAGAAGGGAACACAGCAAGCAACGTGCCGTAACCCAATGCAGCCAGTGCAGTACCGATAATCAACGTTAATTCGCTATCAAATGTAGCGAATAAGATCATGTTGATGCCCTGAAGAATAAACGCAAGCATCAATGTGCGAATGCCACCAATCTTATCAGACAGGATACCAGCACCAATTCGACCACCAGAGTTGAATATCGCTAAGATTGAAGCAAGATAAACGGCATTCGGTAGGTTCGCTTGTACACTGGCGATATTAGTAATGTTACCAATGATCATTAGACCCGTTGCTGATGCAAGAGCATACATGACCCATAATGCATAAAACTGAGGGGTTTTTAGCATCGCTTTCCAACTGATATCGACCGCTTGCTTAACCTTGACAGGCGCTTGACCTGGTTTAACTTTTGGTTCAGCAGGGACGTAGCCAGCTGGTGGATTGTTAATCGTTGCTGCTAATGGCACCGCAATAAGTAAAATGCCTACACCTAACACCATAAAGCTAGAGCTGATCCCCATATTAGTGATCAACGCTGAGGTTAGTGGTGCCAGGTATACAGCAGCAAGGCCGAAACCTGCAGCGATTAATCCATTCACCATACCTTTCTTTGAAGGGTGGAACCACTTCATTGCCGAAGGCGATAAACAAGCGTAACCAAAACCAATACCAGCACCAGTAATGACACCAAACGTGATATTAAGAACAAGTACAGATTCGGCGAAGCTAGAGGCGATCATGCCAATGCCCGTTAATGAAGCACCAAGGATAAGAATGTTTCTTGGACCCATACGGTCTTGAAGAATACCGGCAACCAGAAGACAAAGAGAAAACGTAATAGTCGCAATCGCATAAGGTGATGAAGCGTCAGCGGCACTCCAGCCCCATTCACTAACTAGGGCTTTGTTGAAGACACTCCAAGCATACAGGATGCCAAGACAAAGGTTGATACAGAATCCGGCAATAAGGATTCGCATGGCTTTATCAATCTTGCTCATTTTTGCTCTCTGATAATTCGAACAATGTTCGGGGGTTAGACAAATTTTCAAATTTAGTTTGCATTTATCAATAGATATCGCAAAGAGCGCGGATTATAACCAATAAAAGTGTGATTGGTATCTATTTTTATTAATTAATTGAAAATAGAATCTCAATGTAAATTAAATGTAAGCAAAAGGATCTTAATCGTTAAATCCATTACAGACTCTAGTGTGATCACAATTTTTCAAATGAATATGATTTTATTTTCATGTGTATAATTTGTTAAATAGCATGACGATAAGTGACGCATAATACGTAACATACTGTAACTTAAGGAAAGAGTTATTTCGCAATGTTACGGTTATGTGAGCATCGATAATACATAGTTTTAAGAGGGTGGATTGGTTAATTAATGAGCTTGTATTCGACGTTAATACGTATGACAATATATACAAAATGAGATTTCAAAAATGAAAATGGATGTTTCGCTCCTATTTTTATGACTTTATGAGGTGATTTATGTTCATTGCAAAAATCGGTATGTTACTTGGATTTTCTTTTGGCGCAGGGTATATAGCAGCCGACCATATTCATTCTTACATGCTTGGATTTTCAATTGCAGCGCTTGCAGTAGGGGCATGTTACCTGATCGCGTTTGCTAGCACGAAATATCCACAATTTGCGATGGGTTTGTTACTTTTAGGTACAATGGCAAAACTCACTGTCACGGTGGTCGGTGTCGGTATCGGGATATCTTTTGAATTGATCTCATCACCGCTTATATTTTCATTGTCGTATCTGTTTTATCTAATCGCAGTGACTTATCTTTGGTTTAGCTTTAAAGATAGCCGCATGCCAATCCCTGATGTTATGAAGCCAAAATTGGCATCGTAGGTAAGGCGTACATAACCATTGATATGATTGATATAGAAAAAAAGGACTTCGGTCCTTTTTTTTGATCTTTACGTTTCTTTCTTTCTTTCTTTCTTTCTTTCGAGAGGCCACGTGGCGAGGAAGTACTACAGACTCTTCTTTTTGTTTATCGAATCAAAGAAAGCGAGAACAATAGACCCGACGAAGTGTTAAGTGAGGGATGCGCAGAAAATACCGAACTACTCACGCCTGTTATCATTAGGGATGATAATGATAGTCAATAAAAATCAGTATTCGCCAACAAATTGCACTTAAGGCAACAACTTAAAATTAAGTTGATAAAGATAATGATAGTAATTCTCATTTATGTTTGCAATAATATATACACACAAGTTATTGGAACAAAAATAAAGAAGGAACTATGAAACTAAAATTGTCGATTTTGGCTAGCTCAGTGGTACTAGCACTCACGTCTAACGCTCAAGCAGAAGAGGTCACGCAACTTAATGAAGTGGTGGTTTCTGCGTCAAGGGCTGACAAAACTAATCAAGATAAAACTCGGTCGGTCGTGAAAGTCGATATGGAAAAGCTGGACGAAATTCAGCCTAACTCCGTAGCTGAAGCCATTAAATACGAACCAAACGTGTCTGTTGCAGGTGCAAATGTACCGGGAAATCAGTCGGTTAATATTCGCGGTTTAAGTGGCAATAAAGTACTGCAGGTTATTGATGGCAATCGCCAAAATATGCAGTACGGACATCGACCGACTTACTTTCTCGACCCGTCACTCTTAGGAAGTGTCGAGGTAGTAAAAGGTCCAATTAGTTCTTTGTATGGCTCGGGCGCTATTGGTGGTGTTGTCGTGCAAAATACGTTAACCGCAGACGACATTCTTGAAGAAAATGGTTTGGGCGGCCGAGTAAAAGTAGGTTATCAAGATAACGGTGATGTTTGGACGAACACGGCCGCGCTAGCCAATAAAAATGATGATATTGATTGGATCATTGCAGGCAGTTACAAAGACAGTGGTTACATGAGCCAAGGTGACGGTAGTACGTTATATGGTACTGAAGCGACGAACAAAACGGGGTTGGCAAAATTTAATTGGCAGATAAATCAAGCCCATAAACTAGGGTTTAATTTACGGTATGCGGACTTGGATGGGCGACCACCTGTTGTTGGCGATTCAAGTGGACAACTCAATGACCCTGACTTGCTGATCAGTCGTCAAACTACCGATCAATCTTACGGCGTTAACTATAACTTTAACCCAGCGAATCCGTGGGTGAATTTAGAAGCGTCAATTTACCGTAATGACACTAAAATTACTGAAGTTGATCCATCGGTAGCAGGTGAGGACATCTCCCAGCTTAATACGACGGGCTTTAACATTACTAACCAGTCTGAATCTGGAAAATTGAAGCTATTTACTGGTGTAGATGGTTACTTAGATGAATTAGATGCGAGCCGAGCAACATCAGTATCTGGTCGACCTGAATTGCCTGAAGATGCACAAACCTCTGCCATCGGTGCGTTTGGCTATATTAACTACGCGCTATTTGAAACCCTGACGGCTGATGTAGGCGTACGTTACGATTCATTTACGTCAAAAGCGAAGGGCTACGATGATAACAACCAATCGTCATGGTCACCATCTGTAGGTCTTTTGTGGCAAGCTCAACAATGGATGGCATGGTCGATTCGTTACGACGAGGCGTTCCGAGCGCCAGATACGTCAGAGCTCTACATGAGTGGTACTCACTTTGCTTATTATCCAGGCGGCCCAAGTAACATATTTGTGCCAAACCCAGAACTGAACCCTGAGAAGTCGCACAACGTAGAGCTAAAAGGGCAATTTGATTTTGAGAATGTCATTGGTGATGATGCGCTTTCTATTACCGCCGCAGCATTTCAAAATAAAGTAAAAGATTTTATTAACCTAGATGTTGATATGACACCTGATAGTAGTTGTGGGGTTGGCGGTTCTATGGTCGGCTGTGCTGGCACTAGTAGCTCTAGCAATATCGACAACGCTGAGTTAACCGGCTACGAAGTAGCGGCGGACTATCGTTGGCAGCAAATGTTGTTAGGACTGTCTTACGGACAAACACGTGGCAAAGACACCGATACCGATGAATGGATCACGAACATCCCGGCAGATAAGTGGGTAGCACACCTACAATATGGGTTCTGGAACATCGATACGAAAATTGGTACACGGGCGACCTTCGTCAATGGCCAAAACCGCGTTCCAGATGGTTACACAGAAGGTCCATATGATTCGTATCAATTGTTTGATTTCTATGCTTCATGGGAACCAACCAGTAATTTAGAAGGGTTAAAAGTGGACCTTTCTCTTATCAATGCCTTTGACGAAAACTACCAAACGGCGTGGTCCCAGGTTTATCAACCAGGTCGTTCCGTTCGACTAAACGCACAATACACGTTCTAGTCAGATTATTAGTCCTCAAGCGACTTCCATTGTGAAGTCGCTTTTTTGTTGTAATGCGTTTAGTATTAGTTACTTACCTGTACGAGTAATAAGGACGCTAGGTGCAAAATTCCATCACATTAGAAGCACTACATATTCTTGATGCGATTGATCGTAGAGGGTCATTTTCCGCAGCAGCTGTCGAATTGGATAGGGCAACGTCCTCCCTGAGCTATCAAATCCAAAAGCTTGAACAAGATTTGGATATTATGATTTTTGACCGCTCTGGGCATAAGGCTGTGCTCACTGAGGCTGGCAAACTGATTTTAGATAGAGGACGGGCCATACTACAGGTGACGGAATCCATGGTTCATGAAGCGCGTCTGATTGCTAACGGGTGGGAACTCGATTTGACTATCGCCTACGACAGCATCATCCCTGTGGCCAACTTTTTTGAATTGGTCGATAAGCTTGGCTCGGTTAGTAAAACCAGAATCAAGCTTGAAGAAGAAGTGCTTGCGGGTTGCTGGGAGTCCTTGAATGATGAGCGCAGTGACTTACTTGTTTGTCCACAGCCTGAGGTGACACCGCAGGGTGTAAAAACACAAGTGCTTGGCACCATGAGTATGGTATGGGTAGCGGCAGCGGACCATTATGTCCATAAACGAAGTGGCACGTTTGACAGCAGCGCGCGAGAAAAGTATCGGGTGATCGCCATCGCCGACACGGCAAGAGAGCAGCCAGCATTAAGTGTCAACATTTTGGAAAAGCAGCCAAGACTGACGGTTTCAAATTTAGAAGCTAAAGTGGAGGCTTTGGTGTGTGGTTTAGGCATCGGCACCTTACCTAAGCAAGTGGCTGAACCATTAATCAAAGCTGGCAAGCTTCTCCCGATTGAAGATACGGACCATGCCGAGATTGATATTGTGTTAGCGTGGAAACGCAATAAAATTGGAGAAGCTAAGTCATGGTGTATCAAACATTTAACGAAGAACTGGGTATTACGTTAATTCTTCGTAATTAGTTAGAACCCCATAAATTTGTCACGTTGTCACAAAATTATGGGGAACTTGATATGACCACAAGATTGCGCCTGCTTTTATGCCGCGATTCTTGGCTATATCACTGCAATCTCAACACCATATCCGCCACACCATCTTCAAATTGGACGTCGAGTTCAAACCCTAATTTTTGTGCCAGCGTTAACATCCCTCGATTGGTTGGCATTGTCATTCCCGAAATCTTTACTGTGCCTTTTGCTTGGCAGTAATCAATAATTTTCTGCATTAAAACACGTCCTAACCCTACACCTTTCAGGTCAGAGCGAATTAATATTGCGAACTCAGCATCTGAGTTATCTGGGTTCACTAGCACCCTTGATACACCAATAATCCTTGCTGGAGCGTGTGCGATATCAACCGCGACAAACGCCATTTCTCGGTCATAATCAATTTGAGTTAAATTCGCTAGAGCTTCATGGTTGAACTCGCCGACATCAGAAAAAAAACGCTTATAGAGGTCTTCTTTGGTAACGTTGTTGATGAAGTCGGCGTGAAGTGGTTCGTCTTCAGGTTTGATAGGGCGAATTAATATTTGAGATTGGTCCTTGAGGGTGATCGATGTTTCCATCTCCGTTGGATAAGGACGAATAGCTAAGCGCGCTTGAGGGTCACCGTCAAATGGTTTAATTGCAATGGAAGCATCAAGAATGGTCAGGTCATCACCGTTAAGTAGCAACGGGTGAATATCGAGTTCATAGATCTCAGGACAGGCCACAATTATTTGCGATACTTTAACGATAAATTCAGCTAACTTCGCCAAATTGACAGGGTTGGGCGACTTATGGAAACGCAAAGTACCATTATTGATAGCGCCGATGATTAAGTAGCGCGCTAATGCCGTGTTCAATGGTGGAAGTGCGGTTACGGCCTCTTTACTTAGGTTCCAATCGGAACCACCTTGTCCAATAAATATGACCGGGCCGAATGTTGGGTCGGTAATCGCTTTAATTCTTATTTCTTGCCCGCCGGTCACTCGTGCCATTTTCTGGACGGTGAGCCCTTCAATCCGCGCTTCTGGGTATGACAGCTTTGTTCTGTCCAATATAGACTGAGCGGCGTTGGATACCTCATTTACGTCACGGAGATTGAGCATTACCCCGTGAATATCAGATTTATGTTGAATATCAGGTGAGCGGAGTTTTAATGCGACTGGATAGCCAATCTGTTCGGCTAAATGAATGGCTTCACTTGGGTCATGTGCAAGCCATGTTTTGAGAACTGGTAATTCAAATAACGTGAAAAGCTGTTCACACAAATGCGATTCCAGCCAAGTAATATTGTGTTCAGCTTGTTCAGCTTGTTCAGCTTGTTCAGCTTGTTCGGTTTGTTCGGTTTGTTCGATTGTCGCATGTTTGGACAACCAGTCATGCGCTTGAGTGAGTTGCAATGATGTGTACGAGTCGGTTGTAGTGGGGGTTTCCATCAGTTGCCATTGGTTGCGCCTATAATCAACAAGGTGCATAAATGCAGTAACAGCACTTTCTGGCGTTCGATAGGTGGGAATACCATTATCAGTAAATAACAGCCTCGCTTGTTTTGCGGTTGCTTCGCCAGACCAATTGGTCAAGATGTTAAAACGCTTTGCTTTCGTATGTTGTTTGATGGTGTCGATGACAATTTGTGCCGTTTCTTTGGAGTTGGAAACGGCAGAAGGGCTATGCATAATCAAAATAGCGTCAATATCGCTACTATCAAGCACTCGATTGATGGCTTCTTTATATCTCTGTGCAGTCGCGTCGCCAACAAGGTCTATCGGGTTGGATCGAGACCAGGTCGCAGGAAGGATTTCAGTCAGACTGTCGATAGTTTGACTAGACAGTTCGGCGAGTTTACCACCTCGGTCGGACAAGGTATCAAGTGCCATGAGCGCCGGTCCCATGCCGTTGGTAATAATGGCTAATCGTTCTCCCCTTAACGGAACGGAGTGTGTTAGCGTTTCTACTGCCGCAAACAACTCGTGTGTATTGTTAACTCGTAACATGCCGGCACGTTGAATCGCTGAATCATAAACAATATCAAATGATAATTTAGTGGGGGGGTGATCGGCTTTTGTGACGGTTTTAGAACGTCCGGCTTTTAATACTAATATGCGTCGATTACGTGAGGTAGCACGTGCCGCAGACATAAAGCGCCTTGCATCTCGAATTGAATCCACATACAGCAGGATAGACTCTGTTTTACTATCGCGAGCCAAATAATCAAGTAAGTCGTCGAAATCAATATCAGCGCCATTGCCAAGCGAAATAAACGCAGAAAAGCCAATGTTCTTATCATTAGCCCAATCCAAAATCGTGGTGCAAACTGACGACGACTGAGAAATAAACGCAAGCTTGCCGCGTTTACAGTTGACCGGTGAGAACGACGCATTGAAGTTTTGCCAAGGTAATAACAGGCCGAGACTATTTGATCCCAGTACTCGCATGCCTGAATTCTTTGCAATATTAATGCATTGTTGTTCGATCGTGAGCGCATCTGGATTGGTGTGATCAACGAGGGTCATATCGGAAGCCATAATAATAACCGCTTTAACCCCGATAATAGATAGTTCGTTGAATAGCTCTATATTGCGAGAGCCTTGGGTGCAGAGAATCGCAATATCCGGTGCAAATGGCAACTCGCTGACGCTTCGATAGCAAAGAATACCGTTGACCGATTTATACTTTGGGTGAACAGGTAAAATCGTACCCTCAAAACTACCAAGTAATAGATTTTTAATGACTACACCGCCAGCACGCTGCGGCTTAATAGATGCTCCGATTACTGCAATTGATTTTGGTTTAAAGAGTACATCGAGTGACATAGTTCATCCTTGCATGTCAGTAACGGGAACAATGAAAGCATTCGCCTAAAAACAGCATCATCTAGTCGTCGATGTGTTACCTAAGTCGTGTGCTTGCCTTTTATTGCTACATAGTAGCGTAGCACGAGCGTCGCCGGAATTTGATTGTTCAAATTTCGAGATAACATATTGCTGTGTCTCGAATAATGTGTAACATGTCACAGCAATGGACAGCTGACATGCGGAATCGTTGAATCAAATAATTTCAGTCGGCATGATTTAGAAAAATCGATATTTGGGCAGTAAAGCTATGAAAAAAACTATCATCGTCAGTATCACCGTATTATTAGCCGCCTGCTCATCAGGTGAGTATGTAAGTGAAGTGACATCCGAGAGCTATAAAGAAGATTATACGCCATCGGTAGAGGCCACAGCAGTTGCGCCAGTTGCGGTTGCTTCAACATCAAATGCAACGAAAGAAACGACTAAAACTGAAATAGTTAAAAGCTCCCCACAACAGCAATCTGAGCCGCAAGCTGTTGTAACTAAAACACAAGCGCAACCGTCGAAAGCGACCGCTGCTGACAAAAATGTAGTTAAAATTGTACCGCCTTCCAAAAAGCAAGCCGATCAAGATTTCCGATATGGCTTCACGATTCAAGTCGCTGCGGTTGGAACAAAAGAAAAGGTGGCGCTGTTTTCCAACAAGCTACCTAAAAACGGCCAGCCTGTTTGGGAGAATTATAAGATTGTAAATGGCACCAAATGGTACTCTGTTCTCTACGGTGACTATGCAACTCGAAGTAAAGCACAGTCGGCTATTGCGACACTACCAAAAGAGTTCCAAGCACTAAAACCGTTTGTCAAAAGTATCGATAAGATTAAGAAATCAGATTACCCAACATTGAGTAAGTTAAACTAACCATTTCAATTAAAAGAAAATGCATTCAGATACGCTCGCTAACGTGATGCTATATGGATGCATTTTTGTATGTAAAATACCCATACAGCAACCTATTCGGGTTATTTAACACTTTTAGAACAGATTATTAAGTCGCTATGGTTTATCATTCATGACAAACGAACCAAGGACAGATGTACGATGTCAAAAATGAATATTCTTCTATTATGCGGTGGCGGCTCAACCGAGCATGAAGTGTCACTCTTATCCGCTGATTTCCTTGAAATGCAGCTAAAGACCAATCCTCGTTTTGACGTTATACGTGTTGAAATTACTTCAGACGGATGGAAATGCAGTGATGGACATCTTGTTTCTTTAGATGTGAATAAGAAGGCACTTGTGAGTGACCAACACGATCTCACGATTGATTATGTTGTTCCGTGTATTCATGGCTTTCCTGGAGAAACTGGTGATATTCAATCTCTTTTAGAGATTGCGGGGATTCCTTATTTTGGTTGCAATCCTGAAGCTAGCTGCAATAGTTTCAATAAAATCACCTCTAAGCTTTGGTATGACACACTTTCTATTCCCAACACACCTTACTTATTTTTAACCACTAATGATAGTGCGGCACATCGCGAAGCTCATGATGCCTTTGAACAGTGGGGAAAAGTCTTCGTGAAAGCTGCGAAGCAGGGGTCCTCAGTTGGGTGTTACAATGTCACAGAAAAAAGCGAGTTGTCATCCAGCTTAGACGCTGCGTTTGGTTATTCTGATCAAGTCGTGATTGAAAAAGCCGTCAAACCGCGTGAGCTTGAGGTGGCAGCCTATGAGTATCAAGGTGAATTACACATTACCTTGCCAGGCGAGGTGACTGCACCTGATGGTGCGTTTTACTCGTACGACGAAAAATATAGTGCTAAGAGTCACTCGACCACCTGTGTAGAAGCAAGTAATCTAACGGCCGAGCAACAAGTACTAATTAAACAGTATTCGGAGAAGGTATTTAAACAGATGAAACTGCGTCATCTATCAAGAATCGACTTTTTCCTCACCGAAGATAACGAAATCTATCTAAATGAAGTGAATACTTTTCCAGGGATGACACCAATATCGATGTTTCCTAAAATGGTTGAGCATTCAGGTGTAAATTTCGCAGACTTCATCATCGATTGCATCGAGCGCTCATAACGTTAGTCGTAATCCTTAGACGGTTTAAACTTACTTTTTTCGACGTCAGATAGCTCAGTCTTGCCGGTGTATTGCAATGGCATCGCAGGACTGGCCCATCGACCAAATTCTTGTATTTCTCTAACTTTGTATCCTTCGCTCCACAGTTTTTTTACCGCACCGACACGTCCAGATTGTGATGAAAAACGCAGATTATCGGGAAGGTGAAGCAGTTCACTTGCGCGCCTAAGTATCCGATAAATGGATGAATCATCCAGCAGGCCATTATTGATGTTTCCGTGTCGGTCTATCGAAGTAAAAAGCGTGGTGTAGGGATTATGTTTCATCCATTCACCAAGTGCAGCACTGGCTTCACTGCTTAATACGTAACGTGTACTTTCGATTAAGATATTGATGGACTGATTTAAGAGTTCAATATGGTCAAGGTTGAGATTGCGCAAGTCCCTTCGTTTCATTGCACATTCAAACATAACGTAATAAATAGCTAAATCCCGTAAGTCTTTCGGTTCAGTCGAGTTCGCTAATAGTTTATCTAGTTGAGCTAGATGAATCTCTGTAAATGCGTTAGTCGTTTTTACTTTATCGGCACCAGCCGTTCGAATCGCTCCCAATAACAAACCGACTTCACGGTTTTTCGTAGGGTCTTTCAGTTGAAGTACAGTATGCACGACACCAATAGTGACCGTGTAGCGTTTTAAGGTTGAGTATTTTCGTGAGGCTCTTTCTTTGTCTAGGAATCGACGTACTGCTGTGACGGAAGCGGGGATGCTACTAACTCCGTTTAAGCGACAGAATTCGTTGAACAAACGCCAATCTTTTGAAAGAGCAAGTAGCGAACTTTTTGAGTAATAACCAGTGGTTAACTCATCAAATTGTGCCGCTGTTATAGAGTCGACCAAAAATGATTTAAATTTATTAACTTGATGCTTTTCTGTGATCAAGGGGATGTCTTTTTTCATCTTAATGCACTATAACTCAATTGATTGGTAAAAAATAACTGATACCATACGAAGGTAATATCAAGTGTAGCAATTATAAAAAAGAGATGCATCTTTATGGCTTTAGCAAGTTATCGGGGATTCACCCTTAAGTCAGTCGGTACAGAAAACCAAGTTTGGAAAGTATCAATTAAAAATCGAGAGTTGAAAGGTAGTCTTTCAGCAATAAAAAAGAGTGTCGATTGGTGGTGTGATACGGCTTCAATTATCGACCCGTCACAACTCGCCGCGTCATCACAACGAGCAGATAAGCCTGGCTCACAAGAAGTTTTCCAAGGGTACACCATCAAAAATGACACCGGCGAAATTAACGCATGGTACTGTATGTTTAATGGTAAACTCATCAAAGGGGGTAAGCTGGCAATTCAAAAACACATAGAAGCTTACCTAATCGCAAAGAAAAAAGCAGAGCAAATAAAGAAATAACATGACACTCGTATATTCAACAGAAACTGGCCGCATCAAAGAAGACAAACCGGAACCTCAACGCGAAAAAGGTGACGGAATTGTTAGGATTCAAAAACAAACCAAGGGGCGCAAAGGTAAAGGTGTTTCCGTTATTACCGGATTAGACTTAGACGATGCTCCTATGAAGCTGTTGGCGGCTGAGCTTAAAAAGGTATGCGGTTGCGGTGGTTCAGTAAAAGATGGAACCATTGAGATTCAAGGCGACGCCCGAGATAAAATCAAAGCGGCGCTAGAAAAGAAAGGATACACAGTAAAACTGTCTGGTGGCTAACAAAGCAACATCGAGTAGAATCGATCGTGAGTTACCAAGAACCGTATATGGTTCTTATGTAATAATCACTTTCTTAATATTATTAAGAAAGTGATTATTAGCTATTTTATGGTAAATAGCGTTATTGTTAAATAATCGACTCGCAACAGCGACAAAACTGAAAAGGGAGCAGTAACAAGGGTTTTACATCGTTATACGAATAGTTAATTTAACATAATATACATAATGCGTAGTGTGGTATCCAAATTTAACATTTAGGCATTCACTCTTAAAACTGTCTCAGTTATTAATTTATGCTGCTGAGACATAATAACATCCGTTTTAACTCTTCATACAATCCGAACGGCTTGATTTCATCATTGCAGCGCATCATACGGCGTTCGGCTTATTACACCTCTAACAGCAACAGCCGCAAATTAGACGAAAAAATAATGTCGCCTCTCTGGCACTTAATGTTTTATGAGCCATTCAAAACGCTCTACTAGCGCGAGTTGTATTCTGTTCGTCAAGACGATGAGTTTTTCACGTAAACGGCCTACCGGTCGGCATTGGTTTACGGCACAGTAGCGACCAACCCAATAAATAATAAAAGCTTGGGATGCTTATCTTATGACATGTGTTGGCCTGGTTTTAGTATTAATGAATCTCGCGCGGTTCTGATTACACCGACTAGTCGTTAATTCAGTCCAAGGAATTGGAATTTGAAATTATCATAACCAGACTGGTAATCGGTGTTGATTGATTCACCCTCTAATAGGCTTTTAGTGTTCAAGTGATTAGCCATTTTGTGGTGTCGTTTATTTTGTTAGCGTGTAAGTGAATGAAATAATACTTATAGTAATAAATCAATAAGTTATAGTGCGTTGGGATGTAACTGTATTCGGCTCGATAACTTTGGTTGAATGGTATCAAGTGCATTCTTAATAGATCCTGTCCGTATGCCGTTTATGCTTTGTTGGATGTCCCTCGAATAAAATACGGTGATCACACAATGCTATGAGATTACAATCGGTCATATGACGGCGGACATACTCTTTTATTGGGTTCTTACGTGCCATTCAACACCCCTTCGAATACTTTACGATCGTTGTTGAGTTGGTTGATACGCTCAAGATTAGCAAAGCTAAGACCTGATATGATTTCGAGTCGTTTTGTTCACACCCATTTAATGTACGTCTGGTTTTATATTTACTCTTGCCTCATCATTACTACTGTTTATTTATACAGCTCGCTCCTGTTTTGTGATGAACCCGTGCTTGGTAAGACCGATAACACCTTGTGCACGCGTATAGCGCTGCTTTAAAATTGGTCAATATATTTTAGGCTTTTACGTCCTTTGGCAAGCCTGGTCCTTTCGAGCCTTCGTCTGCAGTTCGCGATCTCGTTTTTAACTCGTTTGTGTACGCAGCAATTGAGAAGTTACTCGTAAGCACGAACCTTATCTAATTCTAACTTTAACTACACTGGTTTAGGATCGACTTCAAAAATACGTTATCCAAAACGGTTAGGTTTTTATGCGTATTGTCGACACTCTGCGATTGGCTAACATAAGTCTGGGTATCATATATGCTTCATGCCGTCACCACTAAACGCTAGTCACCCTCCAATTGAATCGCTAAACGTGACACTATATCTTTCGTGGAAATCATAGCCGACTGAGGCTTGATGAAAGTTACGCGGTTTAAAAATTGAGATTATTACCGTAGGAAGACATGCTTTATTTGAGTAAGTCGCTATGCTCGCCATCATTCACACCTTAAAGAAGAACCAGCGATCATTATCTTGCTTCATTTAGCTTAAGGATTTGGCTTGGTCTTGGAAAACGGACGCAGCAAAATTTCAGGCATCAGGCGGTTAATGCGAGATACGTAATGTACTAGCACGTCGAACCCATCACCCGAATGAAAAAAACTAAACGCAGACCGGAACCAGACAACGGCGCTGTTACGTTAATTGAACGGCACCACAGCGAGTAAGTTTAGGTGACACTTTATGATGAATTCTATCGAAAGAAGCGCGTTAACCAGGTCAATAATATGAGTTATAGTGCTTTAGATGCAAATTAAGTTACACGGTCACACGCGATATTCTCAGCTTGCTTCTAGTCTTCAGCGCTAATTACCGTAGTAATGTTGAAAAGCAATCGCGGTTTTTCTATCCCACTTCAGCTACCCATTTTTATTGAGATTCTAATAACTTTTACGGCTTATTACATGGCCAATTTTTGCGATTGTTTCATCAAGCAAGTAAAGACTTACTACTGCGGTGACCTCGTCAAGGAATGGCACAGCATATTATGCTGTGCCATTCCTTGTTGATTTTGAATGTGTAATTAAATTACACATTCAAACATTCACTCTTACACTGGCAGCATAAAACACTGCGCCGTGCATTGGGGGGAAAGTATGACGTAACGCTTATCTAAGGCAAAAAAAAAGCCCTCTAATGAGGGCTTTACGTGATTCGAGAATTACACAAAGTTTAAGATTTGTTTTCTGATGACTCTGCTTTATCTTTTCTAATTTGATCGGCAATGATTTTAATTGCCTGTCCAGTGCTCATGCCTTGCTGCATTAACTCTTGAATGCGCTCTACGGCAGCTTGTTGCTCTTGATGGGACAGTGTTGGTAAATCGTCAAACATAAAGTCCTCCCGACGATGAGGGTATCATTCGTAAAGGAGGACTATAAACGATAATTTTCTAGAGGCAAGCGCTATCGACGCTAGTAAGTCGTCAGAAAGTTAATAGAAGCCCCCATAGCTTGTGGCGATGTGTAACTTGCAGCTATATCGATTTCAAGTATGTTTAACGGACTCAAGCCTATACCTGCAGTCAGGGTACCCTCTGAATCGCGAGCCATATTTTTCATGTACCCTCCCCTCAGTTGAATTTGTCTGACGAGGTCAATCTCAATTCCCGCGCGCAACATTTGGACATTGTCATCGAACTGGGTGAACTTCTTTTCTTCATTTAAGTCATAGTCGACAGAGAATTGAAAGTAATCAGCCACAAAGCCAGCGCCGACCGTATATAAAGGCGATAATTGATATTCGTAACCATAATCAATATCTCGTCCTCCGACATTAACAGTGCCACTTTGCGTTTTAATATTTTTCGACAACATGTTCTTTGCCGATATACCAGCTCTAAATGGCCCATTGAACCATAGAGCACCGGCATCTAAGTTTAGAGAAGTCTCACCTTGTGAATTTTCACGAATATTGTTGAGTTGAAAATCATTCAGCGAACTAACGGAAGTATAGGTGTATACACGCTGAAGTTTCGGCGAAACGCCGAATGAAAAATGCTGACCGAAGAGTGTCTGGTATTTAGCAAGTGATATTCCAACCTCTGTTATTGCTACAGAAGCCGTTTTCACTGCCGATTTGTTTGCTCTGTCAGCATCACTCGACCCTGTTTGATCAATATCTGGTGTCGCGACATTTTCTACATACGCTTTACCAAAAATATTGGCAGCTAAGTATCGATTTGGGATGCCAAATGCAACCGCACCACCAAAATCGACTTTCGCCTGGGTCCCATTAAGCGCATCAAGAGATGCGGCTGACGGTGAGTTAATCACGTCGTCAATTTTGTCGAGCATTTGATCTTCATCGTTATAACTCACGCCTAAACTAGGGACGAGCATACCCGCATCATCATTTCTTCGATAAATCGCCACTAAGGCGGGGTTATAGAAAGGTGCGGTTAAATAGGATGCTGATACAACACCAACACCACCCATTGCATCACCTCGAGCATCAATCGCTAGTGATGATGCTACGACGCTAGAAGAAGACAATATAGTGAGTGCGGTAAGCGTTTTAATTCTGGTGTTCATTTGAAAAGTGCCGTTAATCCTTTATGGGTACATTAACGGCAACAATTGAATTAACTTTAGTAATTATGTGTCACTTTATGAGGTTAATCATCAGCAGACACATCAAACGTCTTACTAATAATTTGTGAGCGTTCAAACAAGATGGGGCCCTGCCAACGGCTCTGGGTCATAGATATGGCGAGGACATATCGATCGGGTACGATATTTTTTGCTTCAAGCGTGGATGGATAATCCGATTCGTATTCTTTGGCCCATATTTGCGTGTATTTGCCATCAATATAGTCGTAAAGCCCTACTTCGAGCTTAGGTAATGGGCAGTAAGGGTTAAGCAATGCCTTTTTTTCAATTTTCCATTCATCTTTTGCAGACCACCGCACCGTTTGCTTCAGAGCTTGATCGGTAAAGATTAACCACTGGCTCCATACTTCACCATCGGCTCTCTTTATTTCAAGCCGATACAAACCCACTTCTATTGGCGACGCGAGGTTGTAACGTTTTCCAAAATGCATTGATTTAGTGACAGGGTCACCAATATTTCGATTGTAAAACTCGCTGTCACTCGACACATTACGGTCAACCCACTTTTTTAAAGTGATATTGGCGATTTCGGTATCTGACTCTATTTCGACGTCGGCTTGAAAAGTGTCACGGCCTGGGCTTTGTATCGACTGTTGCTTGACCACGACGGACTTTAACCATTCCGGCAACGGTTGGGATACATAACCTTTCCCGCAGTCCACTTCTAAGGATTGCAAGAAAAGTCGATTGATATGACTTTTGATCGTTTTCGACGGCTGTTGTTGCCAGATTTCAACTAAAGACTGGAACATCGACTCTTGATCATTCGTTAATAAGTGTCGGTGAGCCTGAGATATCGGGGTATTAGATTCAAACCACTCGGCACCAACCTGGGTTGATGCCGTGAGTAATGAAGCAATAAGGAGCAGTGATTGTTTTGACATTAGCCTTTCATTTTATAGCCAACACCACGCAGTGTTTCTATTTCCAGTCCTGGAAGTTTTTGGCGTAATTGCAATACGTGTGTATCCACAGTTCGTGTGGTAGGAAAATGATTGTATCCCCAAACATGGTCAAGTAGTTCATCTCGAGTGAAGACACGTCCGAGGTTACTTGCTAAAAACTGTAATAAGTCAAACTCTGTACGAGTTAAGGTAATTAGCTCACCTTTGTAATCAACTTCGCGTGTTAGTTTGTCTATAATCAGACTCTCTGTAACGACTTTGTTTGTCTCTTCAATATCAGATTCTGGCGCACGAAGCTGAGCACGAACGCGAGCAAACAGCTCCGCTTCCGCAAATGGCTTTGTCAGATAATCATTAGCACCAGCATCAAGGCCCGTCACCTTATCTTTAACGGTTACCAGCGCGGTAACTAGAATAACGGGAACGTCTTTTATTTGCTTCCAACCTGGCAAGTGTTGCACCGAGTCACCATCAGGCAATTGACGATCAAGTATCACTAAATCGGCTTCTGCCCAATATTGTTCAACTTGGGAGATAAGTTCTGCATGCAAGCAGTTATACCCGGCTAACTCTAAGCTTACTAAAAGGCCGTCAGCTAGATTCTTGTCATCTTCAACAAGTAGCAGTGTCTGTTTCACAGGGTATCTCCAATATAAATGTTGTTGGCGGTCCGGCGAGGGACATTTTCCCACCCATGCGTCCAACCATAGATTCTACAATCGTAAGCCCAAGTCCAAGCCCAGCCTTACTTACAAATGGTTTTCTCAGTTCGCGCCAATCGCTTGCCGACAAAGGACCATTATCGATTACTTCAATTCGTAACGAATTTGAGGAAGTAATTACATTTAACGTTACTGGTGCCACACCATATTTAATGGCATTGCGAAGTAGGTTATCAATACATGTACCTAACCAATATATATTGATCTTAGCAGCGATGTCTTCATCAATAGTCAGATTGACGTCAACTTCAAACTCTTCTTCAGCTTTGAAACTTAACCAATCTTTTACCGACGGTAACCACTCTGTTGCAAGTGGTTTATTATCAGACTGCAAATAATCTTTGCTCGCTTCTGCTAATTGTCTAAGGCGTCGTGTATCTTCGCATAAGCGCCTAAACTCATCATAGACAGTTTCTGGCAAGCGTTCAAACTCTCGACGAAAGCCTTCAACCGTAAGTGATAAACTGGCAATCGGCGTTCTTAATTCGTGAGTGAGTATTTGAAGCACCAACATGCGGCTTCGCATTTCTTCACGTTTCGTATTCCAACGATAGATTGCCCAGCCAAGTACTAACAGTATATTAGCAATGATCAAAACGATCATACTAATTCTTAATACATCAGAATGGTCTTCAACCTCCCAACATAGGTTACCTCGTTGAACAAAACACGTCGTCGTTTGTGATGCGAGCTTATAATTCAACCCGGCTTCTTTAATGTTCGCTTTCCACACACTGGGTTCGAATAGATAATAGACATCTCCCCTGCGTAGCCAAAGCTCATCATTTTCCACAAACATTGATGATCCGCGAATCAACGAAATAACCGTTTGCTCATCCATCACTTGCAAACGGCCAAGCAACGATTTAGGCGGCGACAACTCACGCTCATTGATGTGCATGAACTTCTTTAATTCTTCTTTCTTTTCAGGATATTTCGTTAGGTATCTCGCCGCGTAAGTCCCTCCTCCCGGATGGATTAAACCACTTCGAGCAAACCATTTAGTCGATAGTTTTCTGCCACCACACATTGCTCGGGTAAAGACTAACGGTTCCGTAATCAAGGGACTCAACGGTAGCTTTCCACTACATTGATCGGCTAAGCGATAAAGTTGTTGTATTGACTTTAATGGATACTTACTCGTTTGAGGGAGCATTGACAACGGCGTTAACAATTGTGTTGGGTAGTCTGCTTGGATCACTCGAATATCGTAAGACGCACTAGCTTGTTCATAATTGAAAAAGGTGACGAATTTATCGATGCGCTCAGGCAAGGATTCAGCGCTTGCAAAACCGCTTAGCGACAAAGTGATTGCGAGAAATAATGTATGACTTAGTTTATTCAAGGGCTGATCGTGTCTCTAAGTATTGAGATTGCAACAGAGTTGTATATATTATCGGTAAGAAGCAAGCCAAGTGCACGTAAATATTCTGTAAATACTGTCTTTTTCCGGTAAATAGCGCAAAAAAAAGCCAGCTTAGCGCTGGCTTCTGAATCTAATTGACTAATTAGAGTGCTTTCGAAATAGCATCGACACTTTCTTTAGCATCACCAAATAACATTGATGTGTTTTCTTTAAAGAAGAGTGGATTTTGAACCCCAGCATAACCAGTATTCATTGAACGCTTAAATACAATCACATTCTTGGCATGCCAAACTTCTAGTACTGGCATTCCCGCAATTGGACTATTTGGATCTTCTAACGCGGCGGGGTTAACCGTATCATTAGCGCCTATAACCAAAACAGTATCAGTTTCAGCGAAGTCGTCATTGAGTTCGTCCATTTCGAGTACAATGTCGTATGGCACTTTGGCCTCAGCAAGCAACACGTTCATGTGCCCAGGTAAACGGCCCGCGACTGGGTGGATACCAAAGCGAACATT
The DNA here is from genome assembly GCF_041471725.1 of Vibrio sp. 10N.261.51.F12. Taxonomy (NCBI): domain Bacteria; kingdom Pseudomonadati; phylum Pseudomonadota; class Gammaproteobacteria; order Vibrionales; family Vibrionaceae; genus Vibrio; species Vibrio sp. 10N.261.51.F12. The sequence continues at coordinate 145,740 of NZ_JBFROV010000005.1, forward strand.
GATACCTTGAGCACGAAGTTTCTCTGTGATTTCATGAACCGGATATTGTGCTTGCGCGACCGCCATACCGTACCCTGGAGTAATAATAACGGACTTGCTGTCTTTCAGCATTTCAGCCACATCTTCCGCGGTCGTTTCACGGTGTTCACCGTATTCCTGATCTTCAGAAATAACCACTGTTTGACCAAAGCCACCGGCAATAACACTAATAAACGAGCGATTCATTGCCTTACACATAATATAAGACAGAATTGCACCAGATGAGCCGACTAATGCACCAGTAACAATCAAGAGATCGTTCGCAAGCATGAAGCCCGCTGCCGCTGCTGCCCAACCTGAATATGAGTTAAGCATTGAAACAACGACTGGCATATCAGCACCGCCAATGGATGCCACAAGGTGGTAACCAAACGCAAATGCGATTAACGTCATCAAGATCAACGCAAACATGCTTCCATCTGCTTTCACAAAGTAAATCATGAGTAGTGTTGAAACCACGATCGCCGCAAGATTCCATTTATGCTTATGCGGAATACTCAATGGTGAAGAAGAAATCACACCACGTAGCTTACAGAACGCAACAATTGAGCCCGTAAACGTGACCGCACCAATGAACACACCTAAAAATACTTCAACTAAATGGATGACATGTTCAGCGTGAATTTCAGACGGGATAGCTGAAATGGCTTCCGGTGGTGCTAAATAGCTGTTGTAACCAACTAAAACCGCCGCAAGGCCTACGAAGCTATGAAGAATTGCAACCAGCTCAGGCATTTCTGTCATTTCTACCTTTTTAGCGTAGAAAACACCGATTGAACCACCAATCACCATCGCGATGATAACCCAAACAAAGCCTTGAGCGTCTGGGCTGAAAATCGTCGCGATAAGAGCGATTGCCATACCAGTAATGCCGTAATAGTTACCTGAACGAGCAGACTCCTGCTTAGACAGGCCAGCTAAACTCATGATAAAAAATAACGCCGCGACAATATAAGCGGCTTGTACTAATCCTGCAGACATGTCGCCTCCTATTTGTCTTTACGGAACATTTCAAGCATACGTTTGGTGACGGTAAAACCACCAAATATGTTGATGCTTGCAATCAATACTGCAATAAATGACAGTACGGTCACTGCACTATTACCCTGACCAATCTGAAGTAGAGCGCCAACAACGATAATGCCTGAGATCGCATTAGTGACGGACATCAGTGGCGTATGCAGTGCGTGTGACACATTCCAAACCACGTAGTAACCAACCACACATGCCAATACAAACACCGTAAAATGTGACAAAAATGCAGCAGGTGCGACGGAAGCAATCCAGGCAAATGCGCCTAAACCAGCCGCTAAACCTACCAACTTTTTAACCGGTGATGTCGGCTCTTCAATTTTCTCCGCGGGTTTTACCGGCGCCGCTTTTGCTGCTGCTGGTTGCGCTGAAACTTGAATCGGAGGCGCAGGCCAAGTAACTTCACCTTCCTTAACCACAGTGACGCCACGAAGCACTACGTCATCGAAGTCAATATTGATATTGCCATCTTTCTCTTTGCTCAATAGCTTGATTAAGTTGACAATGTTGGTTGCATAAAGCTGCGATGATTGAGTCGGAAGACGCCCCACCATGTCTGTGTAACCAATCACTTTCACACCATTAGGTGTCGTGATAACTTGGTCAGCAACACTGTATTCACAGTTACCGCCATTCGCAGCGGCAAGGTCAACTATCACGCTACCGGCTTTCATTGAGTCGACCATTTCTTTGGTGATCAATGTCGGCGCTGGGCGCCCCGGGATTAATGCGGTAGTAATGATGATATCAACGTCTTTTGCTTGTTCAGCATAAAGCTCAGCGGCTTTAATGTTGAACTCGTCAGACATTTCTTTAGCGTAACCATCACCCGAGCCAGAGTTTTCTTTGAAATCGACTTCAAGAAACTCAGCCCCCATCGACTCAACTTGCTCTTTGACTTCAGGGCGAACATCAAAAGAACGCACAATAGCCCCAAGGCTTCCGGCAGCACCGATTGCAGCAAGACCAGCAACGCCAGCACCTGCGACTAAAACCTTAGCGGGCGGTACCTTGCCTGCTGCCGTAATCTGTCCGGTAAAGAAACGACCAAATTCGTGCGCAGCTTCAACCACTGAGCGATAGCCCGCAATGTTAGCCATTGAACTTAGTGCGTCGAGTGCTTGCGCACGCGAGATACGAGGAACGGCATCCATCGCCATCACGTTAATGTTCTTGCTCGATAGCTTTTCCATTAACTCTGGGTTTTGAGCTGGCCATACAAAACTGATTAAGCTCGCACCATCATTTAAAAGAGTAATCTCTTCATCGGTTGGGGCATTGACCTTAAAAATAAGCTCTGAATTCCAAACTTCTTCTGTCGTTACGATCTTAGCGCCTGCGTCGATATACGCAGTGTCATCGAAACTTGCGAGGGAACCTGCTTGAGTTTCAACTGAGACTTCAAATCCCAATTTTAGTAGCTGCTCAACCGACTTCGGCGTTGCGGCGACTCGCGTTTCACCCGCGAGAATTTCTTTTGGCACACCAATTTGCATAGCTATTCCTTAACTATTGGCAGAATGATTCTTCTTTTTTAACTAACCAACTTTATAACATCAAGCCTTTTGTAAGAAAAAGACAATTATTCATTACATATAACGGAATGTAATCGAAATAAAACAAACTTTTTCAGTAAAAAAACCACATTTATGAAGTGTGTCTAGAGGTCATACCTGTTTCATTTTAAGTATTTACAGCAAGAATTCAGGTAGACAAGTCATGTTATGACAATTTTCATTAAAATCGGATGACCAGCATCAATTTATGCGGGAAACTATCACTGGTCTTTCCTGAACAAAAATACAACGATTTTGTACGTTTCTAGAGTATTTTATAAGATGAATTAAAAAATATTGTCACCCATCTGATCAATGAACATTTGAGCTTTCTTTAACATCAGTTCATTGGCGTCAGATTCATTACCCAAAACATCCGAGCGGATAAAGCGGTGTTCCTTAGTTTCCTCACCTATTAGTTTGGTGATTTTTCCGGCAATGCGATATTGCCCTCCCTCAGAGATTGCTTCTTGATATATTAAGAATCCTTTATACTCTACGGGCTCAACCTCTTTAACCGCCACGTCTTTTTTACCGCCAAACAACTTTGAAAAAAATCCCATTCCTACGTTCCTTTGAGTTCACAAGCTATGACTCTATGTTGTCGATTATGAGCATGCGGGTCAACCTATTCCCTATAGAAATCGGATCGCTTCCGTCTCATCGCTTTGTTATCGTCAAAAACCCTATTGCCACTCTCTTTTATCTGCTCGACAATTCGACGCCAAACATCATACTTTGGGATTTATCAGTAACAAAACACTTGGCAAATCATCAAATTACCGTATGCTAGAAGTCATATTCCTGTAAATTAATATGTTTCGAGCCGTAGCATTAATGTCGACATCCGTTGCTAGTTCCAACTTGTTCCGACTGTTCATTCCTGTCGTATTAATTATTTGCGTTCTATTTGGAATGAACCATATTATCGAGGCTGCTCAAGCTAATTTTGGTTTTTCCACCAATCTCCCTTATATCCTGTTTGCGACTGCATTTGCTTTGAGCCACAGCTTCAAACAATCGCGTATCGCCATGGTGTCAATGGCCATGCTCGTCGCTTACGCTATTATTCAAATACGATTACAAACCCCTATCTCGACAGGTACAACATTACTAGAGTTGTCGTTGGTCGCGTTTTTATTGCCCGTATCATGCTGCTTAACATTTTTATTTCCTGATACCGGTATCTTTAACAAGGGCATGTACCTTTTTACCGCGATTGTGCTTAGTTTTTTAATGTGGACCTGGTTAATATTAACGCATTTTTATACAGGCGGATTTAACGGATTTGCAGAGAACTTGTTATTTGCCTTTCCGCAGATCTCACGATTACCTATCGTGTTAATTTTATATTGCATCGCTATTACCGGTACGACCGGTATTTCTGTTCTCAATTACAATCGTCCAATTGATGCCGTTGTCTACACCTGCATTTTATTGACTAGTACGACATTTATATTTTTCCACTTACCATTTGTTTCAAGCACTCTATTTTCACTTGCCGGTATTTTAGTCATTATCTATGTGATTTCCGCCAGTCATCAAATGGCATTCAATGATCGGTTGACGAATATCCCTGGCCGCCGCGCCTTAGAGATGGATATGAAACATTTAGGGCGAAAATTTACTATCGCGATGCTCGACGTTGACCACTTTAAGAAATTTAATGATACATATGGCCACGACACTGGAGATGATGTGCTCAAGCTTGTTGCCTCTAAAATGACCGCAACTGGCGGGAACGCGAAAGTGTATCGATACGGTGGTGAAGAGTTCACTATTTTGTTTAAAGGCAAAACTGTAAAGGAAAGTAAGCCCTTTTTGGAAGAGCTCCGTCACGATATTGAACATTATCAAATGGTGATAAGGGATACTAAGCAGCGACCAAAAAATCATAAAACCGGCGCCCAACAAAGAGGTAAAGGGAGCGATACATCAAAAGTGAGTATCACTGTTAGTATCGGTGCATCTGATAGTAAAAACACAAAAAAACCTGATGAGGCTTTGAAAAAGGCAGATAACGCACTCTATAAAGCCAAAGAACTAGGAAGAAACCGAGTTCACGTAATGTCTTAGCTCTTGGTGTTATTGGTTTTTAACACGGCTTCTAAAATTCATTTAATCCTGATTGAAGAACAGCACCAAGCTACCACCTTTTAGCGCACTACCATAGTTTAAGCTCAAGCCTATACCTATATTATCCACAAATTGAATATGAAATGGCGGTGTCATCAACCACCCGACGGTACCTTCGTAATAATGATCTGCTCCAATTGGACCGACAGTGTCACCACCTACATCGACGCGCCTAATACTCGAATAGAGCGTTTGAATCGAGCGTCCCCAGTCTGCTACATCGTAAAAAAACTTTGCTTCGTTGGACCAGTACCAGCCTTCCGGGGAGCCGACATCACCATCGTTTGCTTGTCCCCACCCAACACCTGAAAAGTAATTGAACGTTGAATTGTATTTAACATGCCCCCACTCCCGTGGCGCGGTATAGACAAAGCCAGCTTTGGGTTGCACTGTTGCTGCCCACGCACTGGTATTCACTAATTGACCATCAATAAGGGGTTTTAGTTGTTCTTGAGAGATCGTCGAGTTGAAGTTGTAATCACTGAAATAGTATTGTAAATGGACACCGATGCCCGTTTCAAAACTCCAGTGCTTTGCAAACGGTATTTCTTGTTCATAACCACTGAAAACACCAAGAATCGTTTCTTTATGTACATCAGGTGCTTCGTTGGGGATATCGACAACATCACCCTCAGCACGAAGAGCAGAAAACCGGAGTACCGCTCGTTGTTCAATGAGATTATTATTACCAATATCAAAAGTGAAAGGTAAAGACGAAACCCCAATACTTTTTCTAAGATCGAGGGCGTCCTGAGATCCAATATTATCGTTATCTAAATTAAGCCAATCATTAGGATCGAAGTCTTTAAAGCCCAACGTCAATGCGTCGCTGTCCGTCAGTATGATGGCAGCCGCAAAGCTGTCTTCAAAAATACTCGCATATCGAGGGTCAGCATGAACCGGAGAAGAGACTGCCAAAAGCGAAATCACTGGGAATAAATAGCGCACTCAAAACCTCATAGAGTGGTTGTATCACAATGCTTGGTACTTATATTATAGATACCGCTTTACAATGTCGATTAAGGTTAATGTTCAAGTTATCTCAAGAGTTTATGGGATAGAAACGTGTAAGTCTCGCTCCGCAGGTAAAACATATTGATTTCGACCTTTGCGCTTTGCCTGATAAAGCAATTTATCGGCGCTTTCGTACAATTCATTTATAGGCTCGCCTCCTGATGGTATCACACTGATCACACCAAGTGACAGGGTCACTCTATCCGCTGTTATAGAATGTTCATGCTTAAGGTTGAGGTCAAATACGCCGGTGTTAACACGCGCGGCATGTTTTTCCGCCTCAGCAATGTCACATTTACTAATAAATATGACAAACTCTTCACCGCCATATCGCCCGACATATTCTCCGCTTCGTATGAACATAACGTCCAAAAATTGTGCTAAATCGATAAGGCATTGATCACCTTGAGTATGACCATAATTATCGTTGTATGCTTTGAAGTGATCGACATCTAACAAAATTAATGCAAATGGCATTTGGTGCCGTCCATGCCATTGAATGAGATCCGAAAGCGTATCATCCATATAGCGACGATTAAATAATTTCGTCAACCCATCTTCATTCGCTTGATGTTGAAGTGCCTTGTTGGCTTCTTTTAATTGGGCACTAGCTTGCTTTAGCTCTCGACGCATATGAGCGATTCTTTGCATCGCAATCAATTTGGACTGAAGGACAATTTTGTTCACTGGTTTGACCAAGTAATCATCCCCCCCCGCTTGAATCGCTTTCGCAATCATTTCCGGTTCATCATGACTACTCAAAAAGATGATGGGAATCCAATCCTCAAGGTAACGCTCACGAATTTTAGTAGCAACCTCAAATCCATCCATGTCGGGCATAGAAATATCGAGAAGCACTAATTCAGGCTCAAAGTTCGGATAGCGCTCGAGAGCTTCTTGGCCACTCGCTGCCGTTTCGACTTCGTGCCCCAACTGTTTAAGACGAATCTGAAGTTGCATCCTTTCTAGCTGCGCGTCATCAACGAGTAATATTCTCATTGAAGAATCCATCGGAATCATAGTCTTCCCTGCAAAAAATAAACTTTATAGTTATCTTAGACGTATAACATATAATAGAACAATATTCATCTAAGCCCATAAATTGAAATCAAATAGACAACTTCTGAACAAAGTCTGCATTAAATTTAGGATTTTTATTAAAAGTCAGTTTATCATTGACTTTTATCCTACCTTTTTTAGGATAGGCGAACATTATTCAGAGAGATAGCCGTATGTCTGACACAGAAAACACCGAAGTAACAACCGTTGATCTAACCACCATCTCACCTGAATTGCGTAAAGTCATTGAATTTGATGACGTACCAGAAGCACTGCACAACATGATTGTCTCTATTCATGAAGTCACAGAAGAAGCAGTGCGCGAGGCGTGGGACTCACTACCAGGAAGCGCTCAAAATATTCTTGATAACTTCGAGCAATTTCACGCCCTTATCTCTGTAAGCCAAGGTTTTGCAGGCGTGAATACGATGGAAGAGTTTGCATCGATGGATCTTCCAAAAGATATGAGCGATGAAGAAAAAGAAGATTACCGAGCAAATCTAATCGATAAGGTTCTTCATAACTGTATTAAAGATATGGTTAAACAAATTAAGAAGGCACGTCGTGACCCAATCTTAAAACGTGAGTTCAAAGAAGTTTTTGAAAAATAACGTTTAAAATAATGAAGGCGCTGACATAGCGCCTTTTTTACACCCGCTCGCCTGATTTTTTATCCAATGTGTCCCAGCTAATCACTTAGGCACAGATCCCTATCAGTTTGTGTTAATCACTAGACCTAGATACAACAACATTAACTTAGTAGTGTGGCTCTAGAGCGACATCTCGCTGAGCGACGCTCACCCCTTTGATTTGTGCATACACACGTTGCCCGACACTTAAGCCTAATTCTTCTTTCGCCCACTGCGTCACAACAGCGATCAATTCTGCACCGTTGCCTAAGCTCAGCAAAACCTCGACACTTTGCGTTGAGGAGCCGTGAGAACCTTGGTTTATTGACTGAATTTGGCAAGCCAGAATATTTCTTATGGATGTTTTTGATGGGCGATCCAATGCAATAGAGACATCATTCGCTCTTACTCTTAAACGTACCGGTTCTCCGATTGCGCCTTTAGTATGCTGAACCCATAAGTAACATTGTTCATTAAGTGCAATTTTTGTTAGAGCGTAATGTCTGTTCTGCTCCAATATTTGACCTTTGAACAATACACTTTTGTCCGAAAAAGACTGCCAAGCCTGCATCGCTGACGAACGCCATACCTTCTCTATGGTGTCTGACTCAACAATGGTCCCTGAATCAATAATGATGAGATGCTGAGCGAGTCGTAAGATTTCATTTAAGCTATGTGTCACATAAATGATAGGAATATCGATTTTCGTCGACAAACGTTCGAGATAAGGCATTAACTCACGTTTACGTGGTAAATCTAGCGACGCAAGAGGTTCATCCATCAATAACAAATCGGGTTTACTCAGCAGTGCTCTTCCGATGGCCACTCGCTGCTTTTCTCCACCGGATAATTCCGAAGGATACCGCTGTAATAACGCTTCGATAGACAATAATGACACAACCTCATCAAAATGGTTCCGGTCAAATAAAGTGACGCCGTAACATAGGTTACGTTGCACTCTCATGTGAGGAAACAAGCGTGCGTCTTGGAATACATACCCTATTTTTCGCTGTTCGACAGGGATATCAATACCACTTTCAGAGCAATACAGAACTCGATTCTTGACGAGAATACGGCCAGTATCAGGCTTAGTTAAACCACACAGTAAATTAATTAGCGTTGTTTTACCCGCACCTGAGCGACCAAAAACGGCCGAGATCCCCTTAGGCGGCAATGTGGTTCTAAAGTCAAAAGTTTGTTCAGGTAGTCGCTTTTGAACGGATATATTAATCGCACTCACCTTAACACCCCCAAGCGCTTACTTGTCCACCGATTCAGTCCGTCAGAGAACCAAAGTGAGGCTAAAGAGATCACGACAGAAATGATACAAAGCCTCATTGCTGCCATTTCGGCTCCTGGTGTTTCTAAAAAGTTGTACATGGCGAGAGGAAGCGTTTGAGTTTCGCCTGGGATGTTTGATACAAAACTTATTGTTGCACCAAATTCACCAAGGCTACGCGCAAATGCCAGCATGGTTCCGCTTATCACCCCAGGGATGATTAACGGCAAAGTAATGGTATAGAAAACACGAAATGATGACGCACCAAGAGTACGAGCAGCTTGTTCAAGCTTGTAATCAATGTTATCTAACGACAACCGTATTGAGCGGACCATTAAGGGCAGTGCGACCACAATACAAGCCAATACCGCTCCTTTCCAACTAAAACTGAAACTGATGCCCGTCCATTGATAGAGAAATTGACCAATAAAACCCTGACGGCCCATTGATACCAATAACAAATATCCGACAACAACGGGTGGGAGTACTAAGGGTAAATGTATCAAACTATCAAGAAAGCTTTTACCAAAAAACGTTTTCTTACTTAACAGCCAAGCAAAAGCAATACCTAATGGTATCAACCAAATAATAGCCACCCCGGCTACTTTTAGACTCAACCATAATGCTTGTATTTCGTAATCGGTCAACATCATTTATTCGCTACTATCATTTATTCACGATCATCATTTGCACTATCAAAGCCATAAGACTGCAAGATAGTTTGACCACTACCAGACAAGATAAATTCTACAAAGGATTCAGCCTGCTTCGTTTTGGTAACGTTAACCAAAGGATAGACAATAGGATCATGGGTGTCGTCTCCAAATCGAGCGACGACGTTCACGTCTGAGCTCAACAGTGCATCGGTTTTATACACAATACCAAGCGGTGTTTCCCCCCTTTCGACCATTGCCAGTACTTGTCTCACATTACTTAAAGGGGCCGTTTTAGTTTTTAGTTTTTGCCAAACTCCCTGTGAAGTCAATGCTTGTTGTGCGTAAGCACCGACAGGAACAGATTCCGGAATGCCAATAGCAAGTCGACCAGAGCCCAGTGATTTTTGCCATGATTCAAAACTAGAGACCATAAGTGGCGATGACTTTTGTTGATCAGTGTTTGCCACAACAACCAATTGGTTTTTCGCAATCACGTGAGTGTCATCAGATGACGCGACGCCTTGTTCGAGTAGGTAATCGACCCATTTAGCATTAGCGGAAATATAAATATCAGCAGGCGCCCCACGGTATATTTGCCGAGCAATCGACGCTGAACCACCAAAAACCTTAATCACATCTACATCATGTACTTTTTCATATTCCACAGCCAGAGCATCGATTGCGTTCGTCATTGAAGACGCGGCATAAATAGTGAGTTTTTCCGCGCGCACACTCTGTGACAGCGTCACTAAAAAAAGAATCGCTAATCGTTTCATTGACGTTCCAGCCTCATGTCAGGCCAAAGCTTGTTAAGGTCCATATGGGACTCCAACGCATCGGCTATTCGGTCGATCGCTTTCTCTTTTTCATCAACGATCGAAAAATGACTGAGTTGTTCTCCATTAACCCAACTTGTAAGTAACTCGACAAAATCCGGTGAGTCAAAGACTCCATGCCAATAAGTGCCTAATATCGAAGAATCTTGATTTAACGCCCCCTCACCGACATGATCAGCGCGCGTAATCGGCTGATGTTCGTTGACATGCGTCACGCCAGCATGAATTTCATACCCTTGAACTGGCTGTAATTTCCCTGCTAGTTCAATTGTGCCAATTACATTTTTCAATTGTTTCGTTTCCGCAAGCACTGTTTCAACGTTAAGAAGACCGAGTCCAACAGTTTTTCCAGCAGCGCCTTCAATACCTAATGGGTCATCGATACTCTGCCCAAGCATTTGATACCCACCACAGATCCCCATGACCTTGCCGCCATAGCGCAGGTGGCGATATATTTCGTTATCCCAACCTTGTTCTCGAAGATACGCTAAGTCATCACGCACCGACTTGGAACCCGGCAAAATAATTAGGTCAGCACTGCCTAATGACTCTCCTTTCCCTACATATCTAAAGTCGACATCGGGGTGAAGTCGTAACGCATCGAAATCGGTATGGTTACTAATTCGAGTCAATACTGGTACGGCAATCGTGATCTTGGTTTGTTCGTTTTTAATCTGTTCACCTGCGATCGCATCTTCGGCTTCGATATTGAGCCCATGTAAATATGGAATCACGCCAAGCACTGGCTTCCCTGTTTTTTCTTCTAACCAATCTAAACCGGACTCTAATAGTGAGATATCGCCGCGAAATCGATTAATAACAAAGCCTATCACGCGATTTTGCTCGGATTTAGACAACAATGCTAAGGTTCCATAAAGGTGAGCAAATACACCTCCTCGATCAATATCCGCCACAATAATCACGGGGATATCGGCTTTCTCAGCAAACCCCATGTTGGCAATATCGTTCTCTCTGAGGTTGATTTCAGCAGGGCTACCAGCCCCTTCTATAATAACCGTATCAAATTGCTCGCTGAGCCGGTCAAATGATTCCATAACATACGGCATAGCGATTTTTTTATACCCATGGAAGTCGACCGCATCCATATTTGCAAACGCTTTACCTTGAATAATAATCTGAGCACCAATGTCCGAGTTAGGTTTAATCAGAACAGGGTTCATATCAACCGTTGGTTGCACTCGAGCCGCTTGAGCTTGCACGACTTGCGCACGGCCAATTTCTCCGCCGTCGTCCGTTACCCCGCTATTAAGCGCCATATTTTGAGATTTAAATGGTGCCACCTTAACTGCACATCTTGCCAGCACCCGGCATAAACCTGCCACCAAAACACTTTTACCGGCATCTGAAGTTGTTCCTTGCACCATCAATGCTTGTGAAGTCCGACGCATACGCTACTAAATCTCTTTAAAAACCTTTGGTTAGTTTACCTTTTTTCAAAGAATATCCCAAACGCTCTCCCATTAGTTTTTAATTGCATTATGAGTGAATGGAAAATGAATAAGCCCCTCACGCGTGGTTAAGTTTAAGTGCGTTTAAATAGACTCTGAACTGAAGCACTTCCCTAATACAAAGGATATTTACGATGAAAAAAACAACGATTAGTCTTATTGCTGCTCTATCTTTAACGCCTGCGTTAGCACTAGCGAAAGGCGGCGACCACCACGCTCAAACCTCCGTTGTTTATAATGGTCCCGTCGATACAGTCTCGGTTTCTGAGCTTCTCAATGATACGAGCATGTTTAGTGAAAAGGATGTGATTATTGATGGTTATTTAGTCCGCCAAATTAAAGGTGACAAATTTATTTTCAGTGATGGAAAAGCAGAAATTCAAATCGAGTTAGATGATGTTGTTCTATCTTCTCCTATCGACAATAAAACCAAAGTTCGCATATACGGTGAATATGAAAGCGGCTCAACACCAGAAATAGAGGTCGACCATATTCAAATAATGTAAATAAATTGGTGACATAAGATAAATTGGTCTGTATTTTGCAGACCTTTTTTATATATACTTGACGAATTGTTCACATTGACCTTATGTCGCCCAATTTTATTACGGAGTTCTCATGCTAGGTAAAGCAAGTCGTACTGCCCTTTTAGCGCTCGCAGTCGCCGCCCCTACGTTAGTTCAAGCTAACAACTTTAATTACAATGCTTTTCAAGTTCGCCTAGGCGCTAACCCAGGTACGATTGGCGCTGGATTTAGTACATTCTTTACTGAAAACACGCACTTTATTTTAAAAGGTGACACTCGTTTTGAGGGCGATTGGGACGTAGCTGGAGGGATTGGGTTTAATGGACCAGCCGGTCAGTTTGCAGATATCTATGGTCAGCTTCTTGTTCATAATGTAAAGACTCGTGACGACGAAAAATTTGATAGCGAGTTTATGTCTGAGTTCAACATAGGCTCAAGAGTATGGTTGCTTGAAAATGTTGAAGGTGTGGGTCAAATTGGTATGTTAAATAGAAGAGATGATACCGTCTTCATTTGGAGCGCCGGTGCACGCTTTCATTCAACTGACCAACTTTCTCTTGGTGCTGATTTAAAAGACGGCGGTATTTATGGCACGCAAGTAGAAATGGCGGTTCGATTTGAGTTTTAGACCATTAGGTCAATTAATCATGACACATTGACTGCCCTGCTTAAGCTATATGTCAAACTCAAGTAACAAAAAAGGCTTTCATTTCGAAAGCCTTTTTTAATCAAAGCAACAACGTTTATTTGGTGCTTGGTTTTGGTTGAACGTATTTTCTACCGACATCTACTAATGCAACATCTCGGAAAAAACTTCTCCCTAACAACACTGGGTATTTCAAATGCGTACGATTCGCCAGCGTAAACTCAGTTTTACTGGTCATGTCGCCTATAGTAATCACCGATGTTACCACTGGGCGTTTATCGCTTTCATCTGAACTCGACTGTTTCACTTTCACCCAACGCTCAACAGGCATACTCATTTCTTTAGATTCAATGCCTTTATGCTTAACTTTAAATTTGACCCAATCTTTACCATCACGCTCAAAAGGAACGATATCGACTGCGCTTAACGATGAAGTTGTCGCGCCTGTATCAATACGGGCTTTGGTCGTTATTTTCATATCAACCAAACGAACATACTCTTGCTCGCCTAAGATCAGTTTACCTTCCTCTGTTTTAACAGGCGCAGGTTTCGCAACAGGTTTTACCGGTTTTTCAGCGGGCTTTGCTTCAACAGGTTTGGTTTCTACAGGTTTGGTTTCTGCAGGTTTCGTTACCTCACCTTCTTGTTTAGCTTTGTCTGCATCAGCTTCCGATTTAGTGGCGTCAGAGTCAACCGAGGTCTCGTCCACTTTCGAATCTGTTGTAGGTTTCTCAACTTGCGGAGGGTTAACAGGTTCAATTGGAGTCGTAGTAGAACAAGCAACTAAGCCGCCACTCAACATCAGTGGTAAAATTACTTTCCACGGTTTCATTTATTCACCTTTATAGCTCTATTCAACATGGCACTACTGTGCACTTAATTATTATTTATAATTGGATAACATTCTGACAGAACACAATACTTTTCTTATTATGTTACTGATTCACTGATATCAACGCATCGGCAACATAAGGTAGCTGCACTTCAGATAAACCTGCGATATTGATTCGGCCATCGTCAACACCATAAATACCAAAATCAACACGAAGACGCTGCATCTGCTCTGCACTAAATCCTAGCACAGTAAACATACCTTTGTGATCCATGATAAAGTCAAATTCGTCACATGAATGGTTATTTTTAAGTTCTTTGCATAACCCATCACGCAGCGAAACCAATCTTTGCTGCATTTCCACCAATTCTGACTTCCATTGTCCCGTTAGATGTTCATCCGCTAGTATGGTTTTTACTAACGCCGCACCGTGATCAGGCGGCATCGTATACGTTGAGCGAGCTAATGTTAGTAGTTTACCTCTTGCATTCGCGGCCTCTTTGGCATTTTTACCGATCACAACCGCCGCACCGGTGCGTTCACGATACAAACCAAAGTTTTTGGAACAGGAGGTTGTTAACAACATCTCTTCAACGTTTTCTGCCATGTGTCGAAGTCCGAATGCATCTTGCTCTAACCCATCGCCAAACCCTTGATAGGCAACATCAACAAATGGAACAAATCCATTCCGAACGCTGAGTTCAGTAATTTGTTTCCAATCGTCTAGCGATATATCAGCACCGGTTGGGTTATGGCAACAACCATGCAATAACACGACATCGCCCACACCCGCGGTGCTGATATCGGTCAGCATGGCGTCAGTGTCTACTTGTTTTGTAACGGCGTTGAAATAACGGTAATACTTAACATTCAAGCCTGCCGCTTCCATCACTGGTTTATGGTTAACATAGCTAGGATTCGATAACCAAACTGTTGTACCCGGCGCTGCGACGTTAAGTAAGTCACCTAACATTCTTAAGCCGCCACTGGCACCTGGTGTTTGAATAATTGACATACGGTCGTAAATGGGTGTTTCACCGAATACAACCTTACCAAGGCTTTGATTAAACTCTTCGCAGCCAGCCAGTCCAACATAAGCTTTAGTTTGTTGCTCACTAGTCACGATTCGTTGCGCTTCTGCAACGGCTTTCATTATTGGTGTTTGGCCATCACTATTGCGATAAACACCAATGCCAAGATCAACTTTGTCTTGGCGAGGATCATTTCGGTACGCAACCGAAAGAGACAGAATAGGATCGAGCGTAGGCTCGGATAAATGAGAAAACATGAAAGTCACAACCCTTTGAAATTCAAGCGATGGCGTCAACGTTATCACTAGAAACAAATTTTTGAAATACTTTTGTGTTTTCTATAGATTCAGAAGGAAAGTTTGCGTAATAAAGACCCCATAGCATTGCTTGTGCTATGGGGTCTTTAGTTTGCTTGTTATGAAAACAGGTGACAATACGGCCGGAGATCGAGGTGGCAGGGATTTTGTTTATTGACGAAGCATATGGTATTTCTATGGCTATTACATAATATCGGTAAAGCGATGGATAATTTGATTCGCACTGCCTCGCCATTCCAACTCAGGGTCAAACAAGTTCTGTTCAAACTTCCCATCCACGAGTACATCAATAAGGTCTACGATTCGTTGTTGTTCAAGTGACAGTGCCGATAGCGTATAGCCCGACCATAACCAGATGTCCTTACCTGGACACTCTTCTTTCACTCGCATGACCAACTTCAGCACTGACTCAACGTTCGCTGGGTGCAACGGGTCTCCCCCGGATAACGAAAGACCACGTTTTTTAATACGAGTACAATTAAGATCAGCGATGATCTGATCTTCTAACTGTTGTGTGAATTCATGGCCTGAACGCAACGACCATGTTGTCTGATTATAACAGCCACGACATTGATGCTCACATCCAGAGACAAAAAGTGTACTCCTTGTTCCCGGGCCATTAACCACATCGATGGGATGATACTGGTGATAATTCATAGTACTTGTGTCTCTGATTCACCATATCATGGTGTATCGGCATAGGATAAAAGGGTAAACGACAGACCACCTACATCATAAATCATAAATCATAAATCATGGATAGGTAGCCGATTGAATGCACAACGTAAGCACATAATCAAAAAACATAGTGCCACATTAGCGTGGCACTTTGTTTCTCGTTCGCATGCTTTTCATAAGCATGCTTAGCACGGCTTATTATAAATGCTTAACTCGGCGCTTAACTTCTTCTTGTTTACCAAAGTTAAACGGACGAGCGTCAGGACTGCCTAAATACCCACAAACACGACGCGTTACGGATACTTTAGATGAATCATGGTTGCCACACTTAGGACAAGTAAACCCTTTACTTGCGCAATCAAATTCACCGGTATAGCCACACTCGTAGCACTCATCAATTGGCGTGTTTGTTCCGTAGTAAGGGACTCGACTGTAGCTATAATCCCAAACATTCTCTAACGCTTCTACATTCCGCTGCATGTTCGGAAATTCGCCATAACAAATAAAACCACCAGACGAAATTTCTGGGTAAGGCATCTCAAAGTCTATTTTGTCGTAGGGATTAACTGTCTTTTGCACATCTAAGTGGAAACTATTCGTGTAATAACCCTTGTCTGTAACCCCTTCAATCACACCAAATTCTTTCGCATCAATTTGGCAGAAGCGGCTGCACAAATTTTCACTTGGTGTTCCGTATAGGCTGAATGCGTAACCCGTTTCTTCAGTCCAAGCATTCACGGTTTCTTTCATGTGCTTAATGATATCCAACGCTTTATCACGGATGTCATTATCATCGTACATATGTACGTCCGCACCAAACAGCGCGGTCATGGTTTCATGCACACCGATATAGCCCAATGAAATAGAGGCACGACCATTTTTAAAGATGTGTGCAATAGAGTCATCAGCTTTAAGACGAACACCACATGCCCCTTCCATATACAAGATAGGCGCTACACGAGCTTTCACTTTTTCCAGGCGACTGATACGAGTTTCAAGCGCACGGCGAGCAAGTGTCATTCGATCGTTCAATATTTCATAGAACTTATCGAGATCACCATTCGCTTTTATTGCAATACGTGGCAAGTTCAAACTTACAACACCAAGGTTATTTCGTCCTTCATGTTGCAATTCACCATTCTCCTCGTAGGTATTCAAAAAACTACGACAGCCCATTGGTGTTTTAAAAGAGCCTGTAATCTCTACGACTTTGTCGTAGTTAAGAATATCTGGATACATACGCTTTGTTGCACATTCCAATGCCAATTGTTTGACATCGTAATGCGGATCTTGTGCTTGATGGTTCAATCCATCTTTGATCGCGAAGACTAATTTAGGGAACACCGCTGTTTTACGATTTTTACCCAAGCCAGCAATACGATTCTTTAAAATAGATTGTTGAATCAGCTTTGATTCCCAGCTAGTGCCAAGACCAAAACCAAACGTAACAAAAGGAGTTTGACCGTTTGCGGTGTGAAGGGTATTGACTTCGTATTCAAGTGATTGGAACGCGTCATAACACTCTTTTTCCGTTTGCTTAGTAGCAAACTCCTCAGGTGCATGAATATCCCACTCTTTAGCAATTTCTAAGTGCTTATCAAAACTCGTTTTTACATAAGGTGCTAATACTTCATCAATACGATTGATCGTTGTACCGCCGTAAATGTGGCTTGCCACTTGAGCGATGATTTGTGCAGTAACTGCTGTAGCCGTTGAAATAGATTTAGGTGTATCTATTTCAGCGTTGCCCATTTTAAATCCGTGAGTCAACATGCCTTTAAGATCAATAAGCATACAGTTGAACATTGGGAAAAACGGCGCGTAGTCAAGATCATGATAGTGAATATCACCTTCATCATGGGCTTGAACAATATCACGAGGCAGAATACGTGTTTTTGCGTAATGCTTCGCGACAATACCAGCAAGCAAATCACGCTGAGTAGGGATTACTTTGCCGTCTTTATTTGCATTCTCATTCAGTAGGTCAGCATTACTTTCTTCAATCAACCCTTCGATTTCTTTGGTCAACGCGCTTTTTTTCTCGCGAGCCAAATCACGGTCATGACGATATTCGATGTAAGAACGCGCAAGACCTTTGTAAGGTCCCTGCATAAGCTCATTCTCGACTAACGTTTGGATCTCTTGGATGTCTACATGTTCGCAATCCTGCAACTTCAGTTCGACCGCTAACGCAACGTTGGTTGCATACAGCTCAAGCGCTTTGTCTGCATGTTCTGCTGCTCTTACTACGGCAGCTTCTATACGATCCTTTGTAAACGGAGCACGAGAGCCGTCTCTTTTGATTACGATTGTTTTCACCCTTTCTCCTATCCCCCAAATATTCACAGACTTATCCACAAATACACTATATAGGGTTGTTACGTTTAATTCTGACACAATATATTGTGGTGTATTTAACGAGAACCACCAACTCAAAGTATTGATTTAGATCAACAAAACGAAGGTACTGAGCAATAAGAATTCGATCTTGATGGACTTGGTCTCAGTTGATGAATTGCATAAAATTTTCACTCATTTTTGATAAGTTTATGTTGATTTTTTGCCATCGCTTGCGGCACATTGGCTCAGAGATAATTTTAAAATGGCAAGGAAGATGATTAGAACAATCCGTTATGAAATGGCAAAATTTACTTGCGTACTGGCTATAAGTATTTTTCCTACAATGTCGCAGGCAATCACATTGACGACTTGGAATATAGAATGGTTATCCACGACCGCCTCGTCAAAGTTCGAGCAAAGCGATCGTTCGCCTTCCGATTTTGAGGCATTGGCTCATCATTTTCAAAAAGTGAACCCAGACATTTTGGCGTTTCAAGAGGTTGACTCAATAGAGGCGATACGAAAAGTGGTTGGCAATGGCTACAGGGTTTATTTTTCGGAACGTGCACTTTCCCACAACAGTAAGCATCAATTTAACGAGATCAACCAGTATACTGGGATTGCTGTGCGCAATACCCTATCTTCATATGATGAACCGGATTTTCCGCTAACAAGTGGAAATAGATTGAGGTTTGCATCTGCAGTCAGACTTGACCACAAAGGCCAGACTATTCACTTACTCTCTGTTCACTTAAAAGCCGGATGCTCGGGTAAGTATTCAAACTCTTCTTCATGTAAACAACTTAAACACCAAGGGCAAGCTATTAATAGTTGGCTTAAACAAGTAGAACAAACTGGTCACCAATATGTGTTACTCGGTGACTTTAACCATAATCTTGCTTATCGCGGTGACTGGTTATGGAATGATATGACTAAGAATCTAAATCATAGCCCTCGCTTAACCACACAATCAACCAAGGCGATATGTAAGATAAGGTCAAACAAGAATCCCAAAAGAACTCATCAATTTCGTTCTATTATCGATCACATTATTGTTAGTCCAGCCTTAAACGCTGCGCCTGCCGTTCAAAATAAAATGGATATCGATGACGTTCTTAACTTTAAAATGAGCGATCATTGTCCGGTTTCAACACAACTTTATTGAGAACAAATAAAAGGGTTTTGAAAGACTCCTTTCAAAACCCATCCGTTTTCTCCAGCCACAATCCGTACATACATTGATAAAGGAATGTCGCGAGACTTATCGATAGTCTGGTTATCGTCCTGATAGCTTTCCGCCAATCGAAAGCCCAAGTAACATTGTCACAACAAAACCCACGATACCCCAGCTACCATTAGCAATAGACGCAATAGCTGGACCTGGGCATATTCCTGCAATTCCCCAACCGATGCCAAATAATGTTGCACCGATTATGAGCTTTTTATCAACTTTAGTGTTAGTCGGAACACAAAACTCATCTTGGCAAACCGGTTTTTGTTTGCGCTTGATAATAAACCAATAACTGGGTGCAAATACCAACAAAGCGCCCCCCATCACAAACGCCAGATCTGGCTTCCAATGACCAAAGACATCTAAAAATCCAATTACATTGAGGGGATCGCTCATGCCTGACACGATCATTCCAACGCCAAATAACACGCCACTAATTAACGCAATAACTAAATACATACGAACGCCCTACAGTACATGTAAGATAAAAAAGGTTGTCAACATGGCGATGCCCATAAAGACGATGGTGGCAACAATCGATCTAATCGACAAACGCCCCATCCCGCAGATCCCGTGGCCACTCGTACAACCATTACCTAGACTGGTACCAAGCCCCACAATGAGACCCGCGATAAGGACAAACGGCAACGACACAACCATTTCTACAGGCTCTGTGTGAGTAAAGTAACCTGCCGCAAACCCACCAAGTACCATGCCGACCAGAAAGACCCACCGCCAGTCCACGTCGCCAGTTCTTCTGGTTAATACCCCAGAGACAATACCGCTGATACCTGCAATTTTGCCGTTAAATAATAATAACAACGTTGCGGATACACCTAACAGCATCCCACCAAACAACGATGCCCATGGAAATACAAAGTCCATTATTACTCCTCGCTCTACGTCGTGATGCAGAACTAATTATGTGAAATGCTAATGACAGTACAGGCGATGAAGCTGCTCTATTAGTGCCTTGATTCGCTCGTCTTTTAACGAGTAATACACGTGTTGTGACTCTTTTCTAACCTTAACCAAATCCGCTTTTTTCAATACCGTCAAATGCTGCGAAAACGCCGACTGGCTTAGATCGGAGTTCGCTTGTAATTCGCCTGCACCTTGCTCTCCGCCCACTAACTGGCAAAGTACAAACAAACGACTTGGATGGGACAATATTTTAAGCGTCTCCGCGACCGCGTCGACTTTGGGTTTCATATCCGCCAAATTCATCATTAAATTCTCAACACCTTATTCAATGAGTGAATTATTCACAATACCATTAAATTAGTCAATGCTTATTTAGCAATAGCAAATTTAGCTAAGTCAAATGTAGCAATTTCAAATTTAGCAAAAGTTATATTAGACAAAGCTAATTTTAATGATATATTAAAAAACAGATGCGATGACTCGCAGAAAAAAACTGACACTTTTACGATTTAGAGACGAGGTAAGCATGACTAAGATATTAATTGTAGGCGGAGTTGCCGGTGGCGCATCGGCAGCAGCACGAGCACGTCGTTTAGATGAAAATGCCGAAATCATTATGTTCGAACGCGGTAGCTTCGTTTCGTTTGCTAATTGTGGACTGCCTTACCACATTGGTGGTGACATTACTGACCGCAGCAAATTACTTCTTCAAACGCCAGAAAGCTTTTTATCACGTTTCAATGTAGACGTGCGTGTCATGAATGAAGTTGTCTCAATCAACAAACAAGAACAAACAGTGACCGTAAAAAACTTACTCGACGGTTCCGAATACGCCGAGAATTATGACTTTTTGTTATTAAGTCCAGGCGCGAGTCCGATTGTTCCCCCTATCCCAGGAGCAATGAATCCTTTAACACATTCACTGCGCAACATTCCCGATATGGATCGCATCCTTAATACCATTGAAAGCAATAACGTTGAACATGCAACAGTGGTTGGAGGCGGTTTTATCGGTTTAGAAATGATGGAAGCGTTCCACCAGCGAGGGATTAAAACCACTCTGTTAGAGCTTGCAGACCAAGTCATGACACCCGTTGATCGTGAAATGGCCGGGTTTGCGCACGCCGAGATCCTAGACCATGGTATCGATTTAAAATTAAGGGTCGCGTTAACAGCGGTTGAATATACACCAACCGATCATGTCCCAAGTATCGATACTGGTGAAGATACCGAACATACTCATATTAACGGTCATTTATCATTGTCACTGAGTAACAATGAGGTACTGCAAACTGATTTACTCATCATGGCAATTGGTGTTCGCCCTGAAACCTCTCTTGCTAAGCAAGCTGGCCTAAAAATTGGTGACCTGGGCGGGATCTGGACATCACCAACGATGCAAACAAGTGACCCATTTATTTATGCCGTTGGCGATGCTATTGAAGAAATGGACTTTGTGACAGGCGAACAAACTCTCGTCCCTCTTGCTGGCCCTGCGAACCGACAAGGTAGAATGGCAGCGGATAACATGTTCGGCCGAAATGAGTCTTATCAAGGTACTCAAGGCACCGCGATTTGTAAGATTTTCGATCTTGCTATTGCCTCAACAGGTAAAAATGAGAAACAGCTCCTCAAGGAAGGCATTCATTACGAAAAGGTGTACGTCCATACCGCAAGCCATGCGAGCTATTACCCTGGTGCAGAGCTCGTTTCATTCAAAATGCTGTTCGATCCTACCGATGGCAAAATTTTAGGTGCACAAGCGGCGGGGAAAGACGGAGTCGACAAACGCATCGATATTATGGCCGTCGCACAGCGTGCTGGAATGACGGTTCAACAACTGCAACATTTAGAACTCACCTATGCGCCTCCGTACGGCAGTGCAAAAGACGTGATTAACCAAGCTGCTTTTGTTGCTAACAACATCATTAATGGTGATGCGACTCCGATTCACTTTAATGAAATTAACAACCTCACTGGCGATCAACTATTACTAGATGTTCGTAACCCAGGAGAGCTGGAAAATGGAGGCTTTATCGAGGGCGCCGTCAACATTCCTGTTGATCAATTACGCCAACGTATGGATGAGTTGCCTAAAGACAAAGAGATCATCATTTATTGCCAAGTTGGGTTACGCGGTAACGTAGCTTATCGTCAGCTTGTCAATTGTGGCTTTAAGGCTCGCAATCTTATTGGTGGGTACCGTACTTACCAATTTGCACGCAAGTAGCCGGGTAGACAGCAATCATTTGAGCCCGCTGTCCTCTATAATTGAAACAAAAAAGGAAGTCAATCGGCTTCCTTTTTCCTTAAGAACAAAGGCTACTTAACAGGCTTGTTCTGACAATGTTTTATCGCGTCCGCCATTAATTCAAGCGCCGTCTTGTCACACTCAGGCAAGGCAGCATCACTAGAATTAATTGGTGTGACTCGTTCACCCCATTTTATATGACCCGCACCCCAAGTTAAGCCAGCTCCAAATGCAGCAAGAAGTAGATTGTCGTTTGGTTTTACTTTACCTTGCTCAACGGCTTCACATAATGCGATGGGAACCGTTGCAGCCGAAGTATTACCATACTGTTGAATATTAACGAACGCTTTCTCGCGCTCAATACCAGACAAATCGCACAAGGTTTGAATAATACGGATATTTGCTTGGTGTGGGATGACCACATCAATGTCTTCTTTCGTCAGGTTAGAACGAGACAAAACCGTGTTCGCCGCAGCGCCCATGCCCTTAACTGCTCGTTTAAAGATCTCTTTACCGACAAATTCAAATTCGAAGTAACCATTGTCCGCAGCAAAACGGTCCATTGCTGTTCCGAATTTAGGAACCGCTAGAATATCACGCCCTTTCGCATCGCAACCTATCTGAGCATCTTGCAAGCCAACTTTAGTTTCAGTGCGGCTAAGAACCGCAGCGCCTGCGCCATCACCAAAAAGAACCGCAGTATCACGCTCACTCCAATCAAGGAAGAAAGAAAGACGCTCTGCACCAATCACAATGGCGTTACGATAATTTCCCGATTGAATCAGTTTGGTCGCAGTTTCAAGACCGTAGACAAACCCTGTACATGCAGCATTAAGATCGAAAGCCGCTGCAGAAGGAACACCCAAATTTTGTTGAACGCGTGAAGCCGTATTGGGGATGAGGGAATCTGGAGAACAAGTGGCGACGATAATAAGGTCAACATCGTCTGCTGTAATGCCCGCACAGGCCATCGCATGCTGAGCCGCTACGGTTGCCATATCTGACGTATTTACATGACTAATGCGACGCGCTTCTATTCCAGTTCGAGAACGAATCCACTCATCAGAAGTTTCCATAACTGTACTTAGGTCATGGTTGGTCAGTGTCGCTGGTGGAAGGCACTTACCCCAACCAGTAATCTCCGCATAAAAAGTTGTCATTCTGTACCTATTTATAATGGATCATTAAGCAATTTTCCCATCATATCACAACATTTTGCCTCGAATTGCAAATAGACATTCCGGAATAATTAACGCCCATCAACAATACATTCATGGAGCCCCGAAGCATTCACACCTAGCATTTACCAAATAAATAGAACGAGTTATTTAAACCTCTCTCCACAGTCGCAAAAGTGACCATAATTTGGGTAATACTGTTCGAGTCGTATGTTTTACAAGACTGACATATACGACGTTCGTTCGCTACTTTCAATCAACCATTAAGTTTGTATGTGTCTGTAGTGAAAAATCTAGCACGTTGGGATACAACTCATCGAAGCAATCACTAAACACTGAATAATTTCTTGCTAAGTCAGTACCACATTCAGCTAGAGGTCCCATCCTCAGGCTTCGCTGTGACATTCTTTCTAATGCATAGCACACGTTATCAAAGTCCCGATACGATTCTAACCATCGCTCTCGCCACATATAGTCGCTCATGCGAATAAAACGTTCAGGTAATAGAACTGAATCAACCTCACAGGCAGTGTTTACCTCAATTTGTGCAAAATTGACGAAACTCGCCAGTGTCATGGCGTGGTGACTATCCCAACTTTTGGCTAAACAGTGATCCCAAAACATATCCATAGCGATAGGAGCAAAACGGCGATTATCTACAGAGAACAGTGATTTACAATGCTTAACCATTTCATGGGTGTCGGTATATGAATCCACACTTCGATGTAAACGAATCCCTTTTGCAATAGCCGGAGAGAACTGCTTGTCCGGATCGCCTTTCACAAAGTCACCCAATAAATTGCCTAGCATATTACTTTCACAATGATGGGCGATATGTAGGTGCGCTAAAAAATTCATACATTGCCTTTCGAATTATACTTAGTATTGAGTGTGACCCTTATCGCGTAAAAGTCCAAAATACTGTTTTTCCATTGCTTGTTTTTTGAAATGGTTAAAGTAGCTGTAAACCTAACGACACAGCACTCACAAAACCGATCCTCGTGCGAACCTCGACTTACTCAGTGTGACAGCGATACTATCTTGCCAGCGTTTTAGGCGGGCAAATTAATGACGTCCTAAAACAAAATAATAAATACTCGCCAACGATGGCAGTTTTACGACAAACAAAGGAATGCAATTTCATGGACAAGGATCATAGTTTACGAGAAAACCTGCTTGCGCTTTTACTTGGAAGTGCACTGGTCTCGCTTGGTGTTATTTTCTTCAATCAAGTTGGCCTATTGACAGGTGGCACAGCCGGACTTGCTATTTTTATAACCAAAGTCACCGCCCTGACATTTGGACAAGTCTTCTTTGCCATTAACCTGCCCTTTTACTTGCTTTCAGCCACTCGCATGGGTTGGCCGTTTACTGTCAACACCTTCATCGCCGTCAGTCTCGTATCATTTGCGGTCGATCATCTACACCATGTCATTGAACTTACTCATCTTGATCCACTTTATGCAGCAATGATCGGCGGTGGATTAATTGGCATGGGCATGTTGGTGATCTTTCGACATAAGATGAGCCTAGGAGGCTTCAATATCCTAGCGTTATATCTTCAAGACCGTTTTGGCATTCGAGCAGGAAAGGTTCAAATGGCTTTGGATTGTTTAATCGTAATTTTATCTCTCTTCATCGTTGATTGGACATTAATTGTATTGTCGATTCTAGGGGCAATTACCACCAATCTTATCCTAGCTATGAATCACAAGCCCGGTCGCTATCAACCGGTTGTTACTGCTAAATAGACAGTTACTGTTAAATAGACAGTTACTGTTAAATAGACAATAACGAATTAGTAACAATAACGAGTTGTAACCAGTAGCAGACGTAGAATTGGCGGTAACAAACGTTATCCGCCAATCCTACTTATACCTCAGCCTCCAGTTTGCCCGTTACCTTGTCACAAATATATTCTCCAATGGGTAATGCTGACGTCGCTGCCGGAGACGGTGCGTTGCAAACGTGCAAGCTTCTCTTACTTTCCGCAAATAAAAAATCATGGACAAGCGTGCCATCGGATAACACAGCTTGCGCTCTAATGCCCGCAGGATATGGCTTAAGATCGTTAATAGTAATACTAGGACAATACTTATTCACCGCTTTCAGATATCCCGCTTTCCACCAAGAATTTTTAAACTCAGACAACCCAGTTTTTAAGTGTTTTCGTGTTACCTTCCAAAAGCCTGAATACGTCAGCATCTGCCAAGTGTCTTTCCAGCTCACATTGACGGTGCCATAACCTTCTCTCTTCCAACCTTGTACCGCATTTGGGCCCACCGTCACTGAGCCATCTATCATTCGCGTTAAGTGCACACCAAGAAAAGGTAAGTCTGGATCTGGGATAGGATAAATCAGATGGTTAACCACGTTATTATGTCGGCTATCTAAGCGATAATATTCACCTCGATACGGAATGATTTGGAAGTCTGTTTGTAAACCAAGTAATTGGGTCATTCTATCGGCCATTAGCCCACTGCATGTAATCAAAAACTGGCTTTGGATCGTTACCTTTTTACCTTCTGAGATGCAGCCGAGCACAATATGTTCATCATTTTCGGTGAGTTGAGTGACCTCGGTTTGCAATTTAATGCTGCCGCCCTTTGACTCAAACTCACTCGCCAGACGCTCTGTGACTAAGCGATAGTCAACAATACTGGTGCTCGCCACGTAAATCGCACCTAAGCCAGTGATATTGGGTTCTGCGAGTTTGAGCTGAGCTTGGTCAAGTAACGTGACGTCAATACCATTCACATGGCATCTTTTATACAGCTCCATCATGCGCTGCTGTTCAATCGCGTTGGTTGCCACCAGTAACTTACCGCAGTTTTCTACTGGTATATCATGCTCACGACAAAAGGCGATGGTTCGCTCAACGCCACGCTTACAAAAATCCGCCTTCATGCTCCCCGGCGCATAATAGACACCCGCATGAATCACGCCGCTATTGTGGCCAGTTTGATGCCGTGCAAAGCCCAACTCTTTTTCCAACAATAAAATGGTACGATTGGGGTATCTTTGCTGCAACTGCCAAGCTGTGGAGACGCCAACAATGCCACCGCCCACCACCACATAGTCATAGTCTACTTCCATGTTGTTCCTCAAGATGCTGAAGCCGAAGGTAGCGTCGATTTTGCTTGCTGAGCTTTCACTTTCTGCTCATTAAAGACTCGGTTACTGTGCATAAAAATCAGCACAAATACGCCACTGGCGAGCAAGCGCACCACAAGAGGCAGATCATGCCAAACTAGGCATACACCGACTCCAACCAGTACCAGTCTTAAAAGAATGGTTAACGGCCCCTCTAAGTACCCTTCAATGGCACCAATCAACGCATAGGTACCAATAATGGCAAAGAATCCGACGCTCACCACCGACATGACATCCCAGCTAACCAGCCCAGTATAAGCAATCAGCAAGGGCACCAGATACAGCCCTTTCGCGATTTTCCATGCCATTAACCCAGTTCGCATTGGAGGCGTTTTCGCAATGGTTGCAGCAGCAAACGCCGTTAAGCACACTGGAGGAGTAACGTTACTGTCCTGTGACAGCCAAAATATGATTAAATGCGCTGCGAGTAACGCCAAACCCACCGCTTCCATTCCAATACTTTGTTCAAGTAACGTTTCGACAAAATCTGCTGGGACAAGCGCGACCAATTCTTTTGCTGTTTCTAACGACATAGGTGCATTGAGTAGATCAAGACGCTCAGGCGCAGCCAACATAAATATGGCCTTGGCTTGTTCCGGCAATTGACCCGACATCATCAGTTCAAACAGTTGATTTTCTGCAATAAGCTTATACAAAGCAGGAGCCGACAAAGTCCCTAATACGATGTAAGCAGCCGTCACAGGTAATCCCATACCAAGCACGAGAGACGCTAAGGCGATCAACAGCAGCATGACTAATAAATTGCCACTTGCCCAGCCGTCAATCATAAGAGAGAACGTGTTACCAATGCCGGTTGTACTGATCACATTAATCACTAAGCCAATACCAACGAGCAATATCGCCGTGGTCGCCATATTCTTCGCGCCTTGCGAAAGCGCTTCAATGATGGCTTTCGGTCCCATTTTATGATCTTTCGAGAACCAAGACGCCACCACGACTGACAAAATTGATATACCCGCCGCGTACGTTGGGGTAAAACCTTGCACCAATAACGTCACGAGAACCGCAAGTGGGATAAGGTTATGCCAACCTGAAATAAGTACTTTCCACAATGGCACCTCACTCGTGGTCACTTTTTGTACGCCGCTGCGTTTGGCTTCGATACGAACAAAGAAAGCAACAGATAAAAAGTAAATCAATGCGGGGACAAATGAGACCGCGATAATATCCACATAAGGAATTTGGGTGTAAGACGCCATGATAAACGCGCCGGCTCCCATAACGGGCGGCATGAGCTGCCCACCTGTCGATGCTGCAGCTTCTACGCCCGCAGCAAACCGAGAAGGAAAGCCCGCCTTTTGCATTAATGGGATGCTGATGACACCTGTTGACACCGTGTTGGCGACGCTCGACCCCGAGACCGATCCCATCAACCCTGATCCAATCACCGCAATAAACCCGGGGCCACCGATTATTTTCCCGGCCGCGGCGCGAGCCACATTAATAATGTAGTCACCCACTCCTGAACGAACCAGAAATGCCCCAAACAAAATAAACATGAACACAAAGGTCCAGCTAATACGAGAAATCGCCCCGAACATCCCTTCAGAAGAATAAAAACTGCGATACAGCAAGGTTTCCATACTTAAACCGGGAAAATGAAAAATCCCACTGGCCCACTTACCCCAAAACACGACATAACTTAAACAAATTAAAATAAGAATGGGAATGAACCAGCCCATTGTGCGGCGAATGAGCTCAATAACAATGACAATCGCAAGGATCGCGAAGACCCAATCACTCGTCACAAACTTCACGCCTCGTTCGTACAGCGCATCTTCTGCGTACGGGATATAGAGCAAACAGGCCATCGCCCCCAGCGCGATAAACACATCCACAACAAGCGCAATTTTGCTCGACTTCAATGAGACATGAGCGGGATACCACAAGCTGCATATCACGGCAAACCCAGCAAAGTGCGTCGCAGAAATCCACAATTCTGGTAACGTCGATAATGTATTAAACCATATATGCAATAAAGACAGCACCACGCCAAAAACGGTAATGGTTGTCGTCACCCACGGGAAATCACTTCGGGTAGGTAACTCGAACTTCTGCAATTCC
Organism: Vibrio sp. 10N.261.51.F12; assembly: GCF_041471725.1. Taxonomy (NCBI): domain Bacteria; kingdom Pseudomonadati; phylum Pseudomonadota; class Gammaproteobacteria; order Vibrionales; family Vibrionaceae; genus Vibrio; species Vibrio sp. 10N.261.51.F12. The sequence goes on from NZ_JBFROV010000005.1 coordinate 174,638, forward strand.
TTCTGTACGTTGTCACTCATAACATACTCCAAGCCTTTTGGCTTCTTCTCCTAACCATTTGGGTATGCCCCCTGCTTAGCAAGAGGCAATGTCGAGTGTGTAAAAGGACGTGGTTTCAAGAAGACCTACGCCCTATGACTCATCACTCTTATGACTCATTAGCCTTTGCAATTAAACTATTGAGCAATCAGGTGGGAAGGGATATCAAGCCCTACTTCTTTATAGTAGCGGGCGGCACCCGGATGGAGTGGTACAGGTAGGCCAGCAATGGCTTTTTCTAGTGCCATCGCTTTGGTTGCTTTGTGAATACCTTGCAAAAATGACAAGTTCTCATAGATAGCTTTTGTGAGTTCATATACGTCGTCTTCAGAAATATCGTCTCGTACCGCTAAAAAGTTAGGTTGCGCAATCGTGGTGATCGGTTTATCTAACCCTGGGTAGGTATTCGCTGGAATCTCGTATTTCGTCCAAAGCGTAAAGCCACCGTTCGCTTCTTTGATTTGCTCGTCGGTGAAGGACAGAATAGAAATATCATCACCTAGCGCTGCGAAAGCTTGCGTCACCGCACCCACAGGCACACCAGCTGGCGTATTCATGCCATCGATGGTGCCATTTTGCAATGCACTGGCACTGCCGCCGTATCCCATATAGGCGAGATTGAATGAGTTAGGGTCAACGTTCAAACCTTTCATAATTTGGCGACCTGAGTTTTCTGTCCCCGAGTTCTTCTTACCTATTGAGAACTTCTTATCTACAAGGTTATTTAAGTCGGAAACCGTTCCTGTTTTCGCTAACTCTGTGCGAACAATAAAGTGCTCTACATTTTGCCAAAGCATAGAGACCGAACGCAATTGCTCTTGACGACCTGTCTTCGCATAAGGGCCTTCACCAGACCATGCCCAAGCGCCATATAGACCTTGTAGAATCGCAAACTGTGCTTCATTTTCATTCAGCAACTTTACATTTTCGCCCGATCCTGCAGAACTAATTGCAGATAAAGAGAAATGATACTTTGGCGCCAACTTCACTTTACTTAATGTTGCCAAGGCGACGCCTACAGGATAATACGTACCCCCTGTCGAGGCCGTGGACAAAATATAGCTTCGCTCTTCCGCGGCAGCGACATTCGCAGCCAGTCCAAAAGAAGTGAGGGCGATGATCAACGCTTTAGCTACTCTATTTCTGTTCATTGTTACACTCCGTGTTATTTAGTGTTGCGAACTCGTTACTTGTAAACTCTTAATTGCAAGCACAATGCCAAAACACTAACCAACTGATTTAACAATATTAAATTTAAATTTAGCAACAAAACAAGCAAGATATTGCTCAAATAAATCCGTTTCGATAAGCAAAATATTGCTCATAGATACCAGTGACAAATCACCTGACTGCGTGAAAATGTTAACAATTTGTGATCAAGTAAGCAGTTTAAAATAAATAACACTAAGCAAGTTATTGCCGATCACACCGTACATTTTTAGGGACTCAATGCTTGTTTAGCCACTCAATACGTTTCCGGGTACTCAGGTAAACCGAAAACGAGTGTCAGGTGAAATCTGCCCTGTTTAACCCTAATTTTTGCATTTTTTGATTGAGTGTTCGTCGCGGTATATCCAACTCTAATAGCACATCACTGATACAGCCGCGGTGACGAGCCAGCGCTTCACTCAACACCTTCCTTTCAAAATTATGCAGCTGGATCGCTAAAGGTACGCCACTTTGGCTGGGCTCTGTGGTCGAACTGGGTCTCGTGGTGATAATCTCCATTACGGAAGTCGTATCATCTAACGCAAAACGAACCGCAACGTTTCTAAGTTCACGTACATTACCCGGCCAGGCATAACTGAGCACAGCCTGTCTATCTGCATCACTGAGTGTTCGGGTTTCAGTCCGGGTCTGAGAAGCGAAGTGTTCAAATAGAATCAGCGTATCTTTATCTCGTTCACGTAACGGGGGAATATGAATTTGTGCAACATTGAGGCGATAATATAAGTCTTGTCGAAACGCTCGGTTCTCACTGAGATCCTCTTTAGCCGCGGCGATGACTCTAAGATCCGTTTTGATCGTTCGGTTACCACCAATTCGTTCCACGGTATTTTCTTGGATGCTTCGTAGCACCTTAACCTGCATGGCTAATGGCATGCTTTCTATTTCATCAAAAAATAATGTACCTTTATCGGCATACTCCAACTTACCAATTCGTTTACCGCTTGCTCCGGTAAACGCCCCTGCTTCGTGACCAAACAGCTCACTTTCAAATAAGTTTTCTGGAATAGCACCACAATTAATCGGTACAAAGGCTTGGCCATGACGAGGACTTTCATTATGCAAACTCGTGGCGACTAATTCCTTACCACTCCCCGTTTCGCCATAAATAATGACATGAGTATCTATCCTCGCTAACCTCACCAACTGCTCTCTCAGCTGCACCATTGCGTCACTTTGCCCAATAAGTACTTGCTCTAAGCCACTAATACTCGCTAAGTAGTCTTGACGATCTTGGACAGACATTTGAGACCGGTAGGAATCAACGGCATCTTGGACTCTTTGTGACAGACGCTCTGGTTGGAAAGGCTTTTCGATAAAATCAAAGACACCGTTTTGCAGCGCCTTTACCGCCATATCAACATCACCATGCCCGGTAATGAGAATCAAAGGGGTCGTAATATTGGCTGCGACTAACTCAGAAAATATGGTTAAACCATCGATATCCGGTAAACGTACGTCACTGACTATCGCATCATAGTCATCGGTGAGCACCGCCGACTTCCCCTCCACGCCATTACTGAACGCATTAACGTGGAATCCTGCTAACTGTAACCATTGGCTTGTTGCTTGGCGAACAATGTCATCATCTTCGATGAGTGCCACACGTGGTGCTTCGGAGAAAACCATAATCTATTACCAAAATGAATACGCCTCACCTACGGTATGGAAATTTTCAATGAGATAAAAGGAGCTAGCTCTCAATTTATGATCACAACTCTTTTACAACCTGTTAAAACAGCGCAGTCTTTTAATGAGGCAAATTAACCGATCGCAGGATGGATAATGAGGAAGAAATGGACAGCTGCTGTGGTTATCATCACGTTGATCGCCTCTTTTTATTGGACGAGTCGAGAGATCGCTCGACAATGGCTTATCAGTCAGGCTCAAGAGCAGGTCCAGCAGCGGTTGTTAGATTATATTGGCGAAGTACGTCGCACCCTTAAACGCTTCTACCACCTCCCCTATCTTGTCACTAACAACCCTAAAGCGATCGCCTTAGTTCAAGGTGACATCCGTCAAATTGATGCGATTCAAGAAGAGCTATTGCAGCTTGATAAAGCGGCTAATACCGAAGGTTGGTTGATTTTATCCGTTACCGGAGAAGCATTAGTGTCTAGCCTAATAGGAGAACGCTTTAGCCTCTCGGATAGACAAGCCATCGCTCGACAAATTCACTCTCAAGGGGAAGGCGTTTCATTGGTGAGTAAGACAAAAGGCTCAAGCCCGTTTTATTATCTTACCGCGCCTATTTTTGACGGATTAACAATTGCTGGCATCGCCGTAGTACAAATTGATCTGAGCCTTTTAACTGATCAGATCATTACCAGTAGCGATGTCATTGCTTTGCAAAACCGCCAAGATCTATTTTTCTTATCAAGTAGCGCTCGATACAACGCAGACTGGTTAAACGACTCAAACCATCAGGTCCTACGAAATAGCCATTGGCTTTATAACAACACTCGTATACAGGCTTGGCAACTTGCCGACGCTCTTCATGTAAACGATGAACGTTATTTGGGCCATACGGTGACCTTAGATGATTTGAACTGGAAAATTAGCTATCTCACACCAATGAAACCGATACAACAACGTATTAACGACATCGGTTGGAGCTCGATCACCTTATTATTATTCATCCTTTTACTTGGCATTATCATCTTTCAACGTCACCAAAAACAATTAAGCAAACAGCAGATTCAAACTATTTTGGAAGAGTCTCAACAACGACTCACACAGATGATCAACAAAACACATGTTGGATTAATGGTGATTGATGATAAGGGGCTTTTGTTTGATGTTAACCCCATGGCTCGACGTCAGTTTTGTTTACCCGACCGCCACAGCAAGTCGATAAAAGCATGGGAGTTGTTTGATGCGGGAAACCCCAACTCTACGACGCTCAAGCTGCTAAAAAACTTATCGACTCACAAAGAGCATACCGAATTAAGCGCCGTTGATACGATGGCAAAACGAAGTGATGGTAGCCTTTTCCCCGTCTTATTTTCATTAACCTTGTTTCCTTGGCATGGACAGGCTTTTTTTCTTGCCACGGTCATCGACATCAGCAAAAGAAAAACGGCAGAACAAGCGCTTCAGCAAGCGAACCAAGATCTCGCGAGGCGTGTAGAGGAGCGTACTCAAGCACTGAAGCATGCGCAAGATGAGCTCATTCAAGCCAGTAAAATGGCGGCCTTAGGCCGTATGTCTAGCGCTATTACGCATGAGTTAAATCAACCGCTCACTGGGCTTCGCACGCTCCTAACCACCAATGAGCTATTAATGGAGCGCAATGAGCACGATATGATGCGTGCCAACAATACCCTCATTCAGACATTAATCGACCGTATGGCGAATATGACTCGTCAGCTAAAGAGTTTCGCCTACAACAAACCAGAATTACTGAGCGCAATATCATTACCTGATATTTTGGAAGAAACGCTGTGTATTTACCAATCTGCATTATCTAGCATTAACATCCGAGTCCGAGCGCCATCAGAGTTGCCCCACATTCTTGGTGAAGAACAGCGCCTTAGGCAAGTACTCGGTAACCTGATTTCGAACGCTATTGACGCACTCAATCATGTTGAGCGCCCGACTCTCATCATCACAATGAACTGCGTTGGCTCAATGGTCGAAGTACACATTATAGACAATGGCTGTGGCATAGAACCGTTATCGTTAGACGCGATATTTGAACCCTTTCAAACCAGTAAAAAAATCGGGGATGGGCTTGGTTTGGGCTTATCGATCACGGCAAATAATATGCGAGACATGAATGGCACTATAACGGCGCACAATAACCGAAAGCAAGGAATGACGTTTACGTTATCTCTACAAATAGCGTCATGATAAGACTCCCTATCGTCATATTCTTTATGGCCTATTTCTACGCCCCTGCTTTTGTAAAATGTGAACAACAACAAAGTTTAAGGCGTAGGCCGCGAGAATGATGTGGATTGACTGATGGCTGCGTACAGTAAGGGTGAAAAATAATAACAATGGAATGACCATGAATTACAAGACTCTATTCACCTGTATGCTAGCTGCTGCGCCGTCAATGATGGTAACGACTGGTCTGCATGCCTCGCCTTACCTTACTATTTCGACAACCACCACCAGCCGAGATTACCCGATAGAAGATGGCCAAGCGGTCGTTATACCGTTAACCAAAGATGACTATCAACTTAAAGTGTCTGGAATTAACGCGCAGTGCGATAATCACTTACCTGATAAAATCAAATTTAATACCCCTATTCCTTTATTATGTGGCCAAGATTCTGACTTGCCCCTAAAGATCAGGTTCACCGGTGACTATGCGTTCACTTACGATCAAGAAACTCACTCATTAGTTTTTAAGCGACAGCCTAAAAAGGTGGCTAAAACAGAATTTAAGCGCCCATTGCCCAACGTGACGTGCGAAGTATTTAGTGAAGGCGAAAGATCCATTGATCTTGCCGAAAGTTATCCTGACGGAACCGTCTTACAAGATGCTTTATCTGGGCAAAAAGTGATTGTTAAAAATGGGCGAGTGAACGTGACGCCCTCGATGGACAATGGCGGCTTAATGCTTCTAGAACCTGTCTCGACGCCGACTCGAACGAAACCCGTACTGAATTATCGAAATGCCAATATCTATTTCGTCATGGTTGATCGCTTCAACAACACAAGTTCAACACAGCCCCAACCGTATCAACGACAAAACGACAATAATCAAGAGATTGGTACGTTTCATGGCGGCGATCTAAATGGCGTAACTGAAAAACTCGATTATATAAAGAGCCTCGGCACTAACGTAATTTGGCTTTCTCCGATTGTCGAACAGGTTCATGGTTTTGTCGGTGGCGGGGACAGCGGTTCCTTTCCGTTTTATGGCTATCATGGATACTGGGCACGTGATTTTACCAAAGTCGATGAAAGCTTTGGTAACGATGCTGATTTAAAACGATTGGTCGAGGAAGCACATAAACGAGATATAAAAGTCCTTCTTGATGCTGTTATTAATCATCCCGGATACGCGACATTAGCGGATATCCAATTTGACCAATTGAAAGTGATTCCAACTCCCGAACACCTCCCTGCATTGTGGGCTGAATGGGCGCCCAAAAATGGCGAAAATTGGCATAGCTTCCACAGCAGTATTGATTATACTTCAACACACTGGAAAGATTGGTGGGGAGCGGATTGGGTGCGCACTGGACTTCCCGGTTATGATAAACCTGGTTCAAGTGATACCACCTTATCTTTGGCCGGTTTACCCGACTTTAAAACCGAATCATCGGATCATGTTACCCCTCCTCAATGGCTACTCGATAACCCTGGAACACGCGTCACAGCGCGTGAAGATTATACCGTAGCCGATTACCTGATTGAGTGGCAAACAGACTGGGTGAAACGTTTTGGCATCGATGGCTACCGCGTTGATACGGTCAAACATGTCGAGGCTGATGTTTGGTTAAAACTGAAATCGGAAGCGACATCCAGTTTGCAACAATGGCGAGAATCAAATAACACCTCAGGCCAACCATTTTGGATGATGGGCGAAGTATGGGGGCACAGCGCTTATCGAAGCCCATACTTTGATGATGGATTTGATGCATTAATCAATTTCGATATGCAGAAGAAGCTTGATAAAGGTGCCGCTTGTTTCAGCCAAATGGCCGACACTTATCAGCATTATTCCGACTCAATCACCAATTCTGACGACTTTAACCCCGTCAGTTATATGTCATCCCACGATACAGAATTGTTCTTTAGTCGTTTTAAAGATTATGACATGCAAAGAAATGCCGCGAATGCTCTTCTTCTCAGTCCAGGTGCCATACAAGTTTACTATGGTGATGAAGTCGCGAGAAACATTGGTCCTTTCGCTGATGATTTTCATCAAGGTACTCGCTCTGACATGATTTGGACGTTAACCGAGGATAAACAAAAACTACTGGATCATTGGAAGGTGGTTGGACAATTTAGAGATCGACACCCTGCGGTGGGTGCTGGGCAGCATCAAGTACTTGCCAACGAAAATGCGTATGTGTTCTCGCGGTCACTAGGAGACGACCGCGTTGTCGTCGCCTACTTTGGTAAATAGTTTGATGTGGGAAGTCTTTATCTGACAGGGCAATGAAGCCGAGTTTCTTTCTTTAAAGGTACTCGGTTTCTACGCCTTACCTATTCACATCCTTCTACTTGCGTTGTAAAGTGCCTCCATTATCAACCAACCGTGTTGTGTCGATGAAAGACCACGTACAACATGAATAAGGGATACCATGAATAGTGAAAACGAAGTAATTGAAAATCTTGATGATTTAGAAGCATTTTTATTATCTGTAGAAAACGGCGGACTCGGGTTAGAAGGCGTTGCCGGTGTAGGTATGGCTACGAACAATTCAGATGGACGTCATTTTGTTGCGGTATTTAATGAGAAGCAACAATTGCTTTTAGCCCGATGGGTCACTGACAACGTGTTTGAAACTGGCAAAGATTTAGTCCGAAACGGACCAAAACGCCGTTAATGCCCGTTCTACGCTAGCGTTTCAGCCTTACTAAACATGCCTCAGCCATTTAAAGATATCTCCTATTATTAAATGGCTGATTCCAACCTGCACACCATCCTCTAAATAACAGCCAAACCCGTTCATTTAGCTGGCACTTTACGACAAAATTATTCAATTGATACCATAACAATTTCCATCACAAATAAGCACGCCAGCCCCAGAAGCCATTCCATTATGTTGATTTAAATCAATAAACTAGCCGCACAACATCACACTTCAATGATACAGTTTCGTCGTTTGTAAAGCTGTGTAAATAACGTTGAGCAGTCATACCGAGCTAGACTACAAAATTACTATTCGATATTAGTTTCTGATTCATTAAAACCATCGAATTACAGAATTTAAGTCATTGTTTTACTACATACGCTATTAGCAGAAAAGGATTCTCTATGAGTAAAAAGCTCACTACAGCTGCAGGCTGCCCTGTTGCACATAACCAAAATGTACAGACGGCAGGTAAACGCGGTCCCCAACTCCTGCAAGATGTTTGGTTTTTGGAAAAACTCGCACACTTCGATAGAGAAGTCATTCCCGAGCGTCGTATGCATGCCAAAGGTTCCGGTGCGTATGGTACGTTTACGGTTACCCACGATATCACCCAATATACCAAGGCTAAGCTGTTCTCTGAAATAGGCAAAAAGACCGACCTATTTGCACGATTCACTACGGTTGCCGGTGAACGCGGTGCCGCTGATGCAGAACGAGATATCCGTGGTTTTGCTTTAAAATTTTACACAGAAGAAGGCAACTGGGATCTAGTTGGAAACAACACACCAGTATTCTTCTTGAGAGATCCATTAAAATTTCCAGATCTAAATCATGCCGTTAAACGTGACCCAAGAACGAACATGCGTAGTGCAAAAAACAATTGGGATTTTTGGACTTCACTACCGGAAGCATTACATCAAGTAACGATCGTAATGAGTGACCGTGGGATCCCTGCCAGTTATCGTCACATGCACGGATTTGGTAGCCATACATTCAGTTTTATTAACAGTGATAACGAACGATTCTGGGTTAAATTCCACTTCAAATCACAGCAAGGTATTCAAAACTTATCCGATGCAGAAGCAGAAACAGTCGTCGGTAAGGATCGTGAAAGCCACCAACGTGATCTATTGGACAGTATCGATAATAAAGATTTTCCGAAATGGACATTAAAAGTTCAAATCATGCCTGAAGACGATGCGGGGAAAGTACCGTACAACCCATTCGATCTCACTAAAGTATGGCCGCATAGTGATTATCCACTAATCGAAGTGGGTGAATTTGAACTCAACCGTAATCCTGAGAACTTCTTTGCAGAAGTTGAGCAATCGGCATTCAACCCTGCTGCTGTTGTACCAGGTATCAGCTTCTCTCCAGATAAGATGTTACAAGGTCGTCTGTTCTCGTATGGGGATGCTCAACGATACCGTTTAGGTGTTAACCATCATAGTATTCCAGTAAATGCGCCACGTTGCCCAGTACACAGCTACCATCGTGACGGCGCAATGCGTGTCGACGGTAACCATGGTGGCACTTTAGGCTATGAACCTAACGATCAAGGTGAATGGGCTGAGCAGCCTGATTTTTCAGAACCACCATTGAGTCTTGATGGTGCCGCCGATCACTGGAATCATAGAGAAGATGAAGATTACTTTAGCCAACCGGGTGATTTATTCCGCTTAATGACACCAGAAAAGCAAGCCATATTATTTGATAATACGGCTCGAAATTTAGAGGGTGTCCCTAAAGAGATTCAGATTCGACATTTAAAACACTGTTACCAAGCGGATCCTAACTATGGTAAAGGTATCGGTTCCTTATTAGGTATTGACGTAAGCGAGTTTAATACACTGTAACTTTAAGTCTCACACGGTGGTGCTGGAACGACATTACCACCGTGTGTTATTCATTTCACTGACATTTCATCATGTAATTCATCCTCGCGTTTTTCTATTTTCTCTCCCGCTTTAACGGTCGCAGTCCATAGTTGCCCGCTCTTCGCTTTGTCATAACCGTAGTCATATAACGCTTTCATATAATTTTCGTCAAAAAACTTTGACTCATCCGTCTTAACATCAAAGTCTTTCTCTATGTTTGTCAAATACGCATTGGCATTGGCCGTACCACTGAGATAAATCTCTTTGTATAGATCACCGAGCGTTTGAGAAAAGATCAAGTTATCAATACTTCTCGCACCAATCGCAAGAATTTTATTTTCAACTTGTTTGAAGTCATTATGAAGGAACCCATTCCGTATTATATAAATGTTTGGCGTACCACTCACACCATAGGCCTCTGATGCGGATTTTAAATCAAAGCCATAAGTATTAAAGAACAGTTGATGAGACAACCCACCATCGACATGCATTTCCTCGTAAGCTTTACCATGGTCATACACAGTAAAGTACTGAGGAGGAAAAAATCCGGGAATAGAAGCACTCGCCATCAATATTTTGTGAATAAGTTCTGCTTTATTAGGAAGATCGCTTGACGCAATTCGACCCACATTCCAAATCATCTGTCTTCCTGAATCAAAATGCGTCGTGCCTATTTGTAAGCGTTTACCTTTGTTGTACTCTCTCGCGATAGCTTCTATCAAGTCATCATCATAAGTATCTTCAATAAACTGATAAAAGGTTTTTCCTTTAACCATCGATGTACTGTAAGCCGGCCACAATAAACCACGTTTATCTAACAAACCATCATTAAGGGCTAGCATAGCGTCTTTGAGTTTATGTATATATTCACCACCAGCGAAAACGAAGGGAGCAGTCAAAGCACCTGTGCTAACGCCTGTCACTAAAGAAAACTCAGGAAGGTTTCCATTATCATATAATCCATTAACGATCCCCGCCCCATAGGCCCCTCTTTCACCACCGCCTGACAATACCAACACGTCAAATTCGTTGCCGACAATTTGTGGAGCATTCGGTGTGTCAACTAATTCATTCAAAGCCCTTTCTTCTTTTAGTTTTGCTAAAAACGGTGGCACTTCGTCACCAAAAAATCGATAAGGTTCTTCAAAGTGCGCATCTGGTGAGACCGCAACGTTCTTAGTCAGCGTCACTTTAGTATAGTTTTGTTCTGTGACTCGTTTGTCTATCGAGTGAGTCGTTGAGCAGGCCATCATCGCTAAACTTAACATCACTATAATAAAATTTTTCATATCAACTCTTACGCTGTTAGTGTCAATAATTAATATCCTGGGCAAGCAGCATCAATTATTAGACTTATTTAGTAAATAATGGAACAACCTTATCCATCACTCTCACTTGTGAATAATTAACCATTATTTTATATCTATTAATAAAAACATAAACACCTCAAGACAAAAGCCAGTTTTGCATAGAAGCAAGAATAGAAACAAACTGACAAACCAAACAAAGAACATAATTAAAATATAAAGACGATACTCTACAGTACGCAAACGCGTTATTGCCTGTGTGCAATAGTCACTTTGCATCTAAGCTATTTATTCTTTAATCAAGCTAAAACATAATGACCGAACTTTCATCGCATGCTTGATAGGTTGTCAAAGATAAACGCACAATCAAGCACTAACACTGTACGCTTGGTACAGCCGATGATGGCGCAGTGCATGACGAATCGAGGCTAAATGCCTTAACGTTCAAGTTCAACAAACATGGTCACCTGGCCTATATCAATACAAAAAAAAGAGAGCATTAATAGCTAATGGCGATATTTGCTTATCGAAGCATACCGTTTATTAAATTAAAAACTCATCATCAACATTAAATAAGGCATTATTATGTTACACGCACTAAATAATTTAAAATCGATGCTTGCCGTCGACATCGACCCTTCAATTGACGCTATCGACATTAATTATGTTGAAGGAAGCGACTCGTTATCCCCATATAACCTATCTGATAGTTTCTCTTCTTTACTCATGATGAATGGCTTGCTGGTCGCCAACATTTGGAAACTTAAGACTGGGCAAACTCAGTCAGTCATCATTGACCACAATCACGCGATGGAAATGCTTTATCGTCCAAACTTTTTACATATCAATGACCAACCGCTCTCTCTGGATGCTTTTAAACGGTTTGAGTCATTAACACATAAAACAAAAGATGGATATTTTGAGACAATTACAGCGTTAAACCATCTTCATGACAAAACACTTAATCTATTAAATTGCCCTCCAAACAAAGAAGCCATCGAAGCCGCCTACCTAACTAAAACAGCAGAAGAATGGGAACACATCTTCAATGAGAATGGTTTAAGTGGGACGAAAGTTCGTACACAAAAAGAATTTCGTGAGCACCCTCAAGGTCAATTTCTTAGCAAGTTACCACCGGTTCAGGTGACATCGCTAGGGAAAGGTACCATCGTTCCATTTAAACCGAGTGATCGTCCATTGAGTGACATTAAAGTCGTGGATGTTAGTCACATCATTGCGGGGCCTTCGATGTCAACATTTTTGGCTGAGCAAGGTGCTGAAGTCATCCATATAGCAAATCCTACTGCCGAACGCATTGCATCCAACTATCTAGATACTGGATTTGGTAAGAAGAATGCCTATCTTAATTTTAATCAACAAGATGACCTCGCAACATTCTATGAGTTAATCAAAGATGCTGATGTCTATGTCAATGGTTATGCACCTGGCCGGTTACAACATAAATTTGGTATCACTAACGATAAATTATTATCTATCAATCCAAACTTAATCATTGTTACTAGCTCTGCTTTTGGCGAAGTTGGTCCTTGGAAAAACCGTCACGGCTGGGAAAACATTGCACAAGCTGCCGTTGGCTCTTCATTTGATCATGGTTTAACAAACCAACCAATCCTCTGTCCTTACGGTTTCATAACGGACTACGGCACTGGCTTGATGGGTTCGATGGGAATTCTAAAAGCACTCCATAACAGAGCGTCAATCGGTGGCCCGCAGCAGGTCAGTGTTTCACTTGCCTCAACATGTATGTGGTATCAAGACCAGCAAACCCAACCTGTACTCAAAGACAGTGAGGCGATGTTAAAAACAATACAAAAAGTGGTGTCAGGTGGGAACATCAGTCAATTTTCAACAGATACCATGACGCCATTTGGGCGAATTACCCACCTAAAACCGGTGTTGGTTTATTCGCAAACACCCGCTTACTGGGCGCGACCAACCTCTCCGTTGGGAAGTGATTTGCCTAAATGGGACTAGGCTTACATGGTTGTGGAAGCAAGAGCGCATTTTCTTGTTTCCCTATCCATTTCATATCCGGCATCAACACATTGGTGCCGGATACTTTGATGCGTTAGTACATTGATAAGTTCGTATTTTTACACGTTACTAGTTTTACGCATTGATAGCTTTATGCATTAGGACTAAGGACACGCCTTTAGCTATTAACCCGTTCTTAATCCGAGGATCTTATCAATGTCAGAAAGATCCGAGTATAAGACAAACCCTTCCTCAGCTGAATCTATTGCGACAATAGACATACGGTCAGCCAATTCATTACCTTCAATACCAACGTGACCATTAACATGGTAAATGTCGATATTCTCTTTAATTTCTAGATACAGGGAATACATTGGTTGAATTAAATCCAGATTTTTTATTTCTCCTCCTGATTTTTTCCAACCTTTTGCCGACCAACTTTTCGCCCATGTAGTGATGCACTGGATGGCATACATTGAATCGCAATAAATGCTGACTGTCTGGCCTTGCGCAAGTTTTTGTTTGGCTAATAACATCGCCTCATATAACCCATTCAACTCGGCAGTATTATTGGTACCAAATGACTGGTATTTGCCATACCACAGTTCACTTAAGACGTTAGCACTGTATACCGCAATACCAGTTCCGGCTTTACCCGGATTCGGCTCACAACCTCCATCGGTGAATATTTTAATATCGAACGGCATCATGTCGATTGTTTGTTGCGTCAACTTTTCTTTGGTGGTGTTGGATGCGTTAGCTTTGGATACGTTAGCTTTGGGCGACTTTTTAGACGCAGTTGAATTGGATTTAGCCGGAGTTGAATTAGGATTTGGCGTGCCAGTTGATCCAAACGCAGTCTCTGCTTCTGCTAGTGTCGGAAATGATTTATATCTCGCGCCATTGAAGCGGTCTACCTGCGCTTTACACTCTGCCCACGTCAAAAAGATACCCGTTTCACGTCCTTTCCAAACTACATAATACTTCTTTGCCAATGTTGTACCCTTAAATGTTGTGCCTTAATTTTCCATCACAGGTTAGACCGTCAAACGAATCCTCGTAAAGCCTGTAACCAATGATGTTGTACATTCCGACTACCTTAACCAAGTTAAACGTCAATTTCCATTGCCAACAATGCTTTCCTGCAACTGCAGACGAGCACGCTTGGATATGGGTAAACGATGAGGTGAAGTAAGCATATCTATTAACCGCGATTGCCAATACCGACTTATTACTAACAATTTGCTACTAGCCATTCACTAATGCCGATAGCGGAATATCGACATAAACGGAAGACATGAAAAAAGCCAGCACTAAGTGCTGGCTCTAACGTTGTTCGTTGTACCTTATTACACAAGTTTCATTTCTTGAATGATATCCGATGCAATTTCAGGTTTCGTACTCGTTGGTTTCTCATGGAGATCAGATTTTAGCTGTCCTTTACGATTTCGCAAACCTGCTTCAAGTTTTTTCAATGCGGCTGCGATAGCTGGATACATAACATCGTCGGTTGATTTTGCTACAACTCGAACACCTTCGTAGTTGGTAAAGACTTCCACATTATGCTGCCCATGTTCCTTTGTGATAATAATGTCGCAGCTGATCAGTTGTGGAAAGTGAGCGGAAACCTTCTCAAATTTGCTTTCAATTTCTTTGCGAGAGTCATCGTTGATTGATACATGATGTGTTTGAACATTTACTTTCATATAATTCTACCTTTCCAATCACTGTGTCATTTAAACGTAGCAAACTCCGCGTAGTTTCACCAAGTGAATTTGTGCTCTTGTGTGATTAACTTCCGTGTTCTCAAATAATTTTCACGCCAACCCTTGAATACGTCACCATTCGACAGAATATGTTAGGGGCAAGTGATTCACTCTTGTCATTTTTCACTGAAAAACAAGAAAATTGCTTCCTATTCTGGTGGTGTCCCGATTCTACTGCAAGCCTCAGCGAATCGATGACATCGAGCATACGCGAGAGCGATAATCCTTCTGAATGACACTCACAATTAGTGACAGCGTCACGCATCACTATTTATTCTCATCGGTTTTTATTGTCGAGCAATTCGTCGCGGCTGTCTCATTATTCTTAAAGCGAGTATTTTTCCTTTCTTCCTTATGTTAAGTACAATTAAAGCATTGCCGTACACCGCGATATTTCTAATGAAAAGAACGGTATGAAAGGAACAGACCATGAAATCAATCTCTTCAACGACAACCCTCATTTTAGCTACAATGCTGATTAATACAGGTTTAGTTTCAAGTGCCATTGCCGGTGCATCTGCAGATACTATTTTAACCAACGCGACGATTTATGGACATCACAATGCCGATTCAATCGCTGTGCAAAACGGGCGTATTGTCTATGTAGGTCCCGTCTCAAAGATTAATGGCTATCGTTCTGCAAATACGAAGGTCCTTGACTTAGAAGGTGCCATGATACTGCCTGGGTTTATTGATAACCATAATCATGTATTTGAGGCAGCCTCAGAAGCTGGCGGAAACTGCGAGCTTAGTATGAGCGCGTCTCTTCTAGAACATATTCCTGCTTTAGAAGCCTGCCATCGCCAATCTAAGGGCGATGGTTGGGTTATGGGTTATGGTTTCTCATTAGACGCCGTTTTGGACAGTAGCAGCTCACTCACGCCGCTTCAGGTCATTGACCGTATTTTTCCAGATCGACCCGTTATCTTGATGGAGCAGACTTCTCATTCTATGTGGGTTAATTCTGTGGCATTGCAACTCGCGGGCATCAATAAAGCCTCTCCAGCCCCACAAGGTGGCGCTATCCTCAAAGACGAAGTGACAGGCGAGCTTAATGGCATATTGTTTGATAATGCCGGTGATATCGTGATGGAATTGGCTTGGAATAGCCTCGATGACCAATTCAACCAAAGCTATGATGGCCTAATAATGGGATTAAACGAAGCGGCAGCACATGGCATCACAACCATTGGTGACGGGCGACTATATTGGAAGCGTGGGTGGTATGAGGTATGGCAACAAGCACTAAAAGACAATGCCTTAACGGCTCGCATTTCTTTGCGCCCTTGGATCTACCCTGCTGACCCAATGAATAAACAGCTCGCTTTTCTAAAGTCCGTTTATTCTAATAACCCATCCCGCTTACTAATCGTCAACCAAGTCAAAATGTACAGTGATGGCATATTTATTAATGGCACAGCGAAAACGCTTACGCCTTATCAAGATACCTATCTGCCCGACTTCCCTTACGGGATAAATTACATCCCACCCACGCAAATGAAATCATGGCTGACGGCGCTTGATAAAATGGGGTTCAGTGCGCATATCCATGCGATCGGAGACGGTGCCGTTCACGAATCTCTCAATGCGATTGAGTCAGTAAGAAAGGCCGGATCAGACAAACCCTATACACTGACTCACGTTGAACTCGTCAATAAAAGTGATATTCCTCGCTTTAAAGAACTCAATGTTACAGCCGATTTTCAAGTCGGCTCAGAGTACATTGTGCAGCATGAACACCAATGGGCTGAACCCTTTTTAGGTCAATCTCGAGCCAATGCTATGATGAACCCACGAGCAATACTTGATACCGGGGCTAACCTCACTTTAAGTAGTGATTGGAACGTGCACGACATTAATCCACTCGTTGGTATATCTAACAGCTTACGGATGGGCAAGACTGGCTTTCACTCCATTGAACAAGCGGTCGATGCATACACGATCAACGCAGCCCATAGTTTAGGAATAAGCGATGTGACAGGGTCACTTAGTGTTGGGAAATTCGCTGATTTCGTCGTACTAAATAAGGACATCACTAAAATTCCAGTGTCTGAGATTTCGAACACAACCATTTTGATGACGTGGTTAAACGGAGTTATGGTTTACAACTATGGTATGCAACAAAGATGAGGACTAACGACAAGTACGAGATTATCACCTTCTAAAGTAGCCGTTGAAACCGTCAGGCTAACAGTTACAGCAACAGTGCAATTACAACAGAGCAACCGTTAACGCAAGTTTATTGAATTGAAATGTTGGTGATTTAAATATTGGCTCATCAATGCCGTGATATAACTCGCAGCGTACAATGCAAGAGGCTAATTTTTCAACATAAAATTAGTGACCCGTATTATGCTTAAGCTGATGAGAGACCACTCAATTAAAAAAGTGAAAAGGTTTAGTACATGAAAAAGAACACCATTGATACCCAGTTAAACCAATGCTGTCCAAAATGTAACGCCGATGAATATTTACTGTCCGATAGCGGCGAAACCTTCTTATGTGCAAATTGCGGGTTTTACACAAAAGAGTACTCAAAAGAGTGGACCTCGATGTACATAAAAAAGATGATGGTGCAGACAAGGATTAGATTACGAACTAACTGCGTGATGCACTGACCCATTCAAATCACTGATATAATCCACCACTTGATCCATTGCCGTTAAGCACACTACGTTGGATTGTTTGATATGGCATACTTTAGCAAAATGAATCGTATTAATATCCGTCGCCACCCCCATCGTCACCCCTTTAATGGTATCGTCGATATAGACACACTCATTGGGTAAAAAGCCCATCATCGTTACGGCATATCTCAACAAATCGGGCTCAGGTTTCCAGCTGTTTGCATCAAAAGCAGAAATAACTCGCCCTTTAAATCTATTTGCCAAACCGACAATCGTTAACATATGAATGGCTTTGTGTGTCGGACTGTTTGTCACAACGCAGTATTCAACGCCTTCGCTATCCAAATAGTCTAATAGAAGTTCGACGCCATCGATAGGCGTCAACTTAGATTCAAACAGTTCGGTGGTAATTCGACGATAAATTGGCTCGAGAATATCCAGTGACACACGTGAACCTGCAGCCTGCTGCGCCGACATTAACACGTCTGCTATCTTCCCACCGGTGAAGTCTTCGCTGACGACCGTTAAAGGTAACGTAACCCCCACCTCTTTAAAGGTGGCAACAAGTGCATCACAACACAGCATTTCGCTATCGACTAGCGTGCCATCACAATCGAACAAAACGCACTTAACTACCGTCATATCTCTCTAAGTCCATACTACTTAATTCGTCGTAAATATTAACCGACTATGAGTACGCAAAACGGTATCTACGCGAGGGTTTACAACATTTATTTAAGTAATAGTCGAAACTTCCAAGCCGATCACCGTTTTTCAATCCAAACTTCAGATAAGTTTGAACTTTCTAAACTCTGTATTAAAGACAACGCGATTCGGTCATAATCGACCGCGGTATCTGAACTAATAACGTCAGAAACCAGCATAACGTTATCGTCTTGACTTAATAATGCGGCGCACGTTGGCTGACCATCCTCAAAACCAACATACAACCCATAGTCAGGTTCAAGAATAATTTGAGTTAAGAACTCCACGATAAGGTTTTGCCCTTCTTCGGTTCCCCATTGCTTAGATTGCATTAAGGCAAACATAACAGTAAGTCGATGAAAGTCGACAAGGTGCCACTCAATATTCACCTTCTGCATTTCTGAGTTTGGAACAGACTCTAAATATCGACTCGTGAGTGAATCAAGATACAACGCTCGCCCTTTTAGGCTTTCTGGGGTAGGAAATTCCACATCAACTTGGCTCGCTAACCATTCATTCTTTTTGTTATATAGAGCAATTGCCGCGTCTTTCATTGTAAATCCTATTTGATTTTTTGCTGACCGTGGTTATGGTATACGTAAGCTCTTATATTAAAGGATTACACCAATATGTTGAAAAAGCTCTTGATCGTTCCAGCTATCGCCCTCGCCCTAACAGGTTGTGGAGATAAGGAGGTCGGTGATGTTTCACTTGGCATGTTTACATTAAAAGACATTAAACTCAACACATTAACGGACCCCGAGGTCCCTGGTGTAACGTGCCACATCGCGAGTATCGAGGCCAACTTGAGCTTTTCAGACCCAAGTGACAGTTCAATATCTTGCCGTCAAACTGGCGAAATTACGCCTGAAATGATAGCACAGATAGACAGATCTAAATCTGGAGAAATTGTCTTTCGAAAATCAAAAAGTATTCTATTTAAAACCATGAAAGTACGACGTATTTTTGATGCTGACAACCAAACTATTATGTATTTATCTTACTCAACGAAAGAGACATCGGGTAGCTTTAAACATAGCTTGTCAACGGTACCTCTATGGGGAACGAAAGCTTATGTAGAGACCGTAGAGACCGCACAGTAGTCCAATCATTGGGTAGTCCAACACCCGTTGACTACCCATAAAATTTAGCAGACCTCAAATTCGTTACTCTCAAATACAACGAATATATTGCCTTAAACACCATCCTTATCTCTTCTCCCGCGACAATTTTTGTCACCCATTTTATCCATCCTAGCGACATTGGATCGCCTTCCCTTGTGAAACGAGACTCTTTTAAACCGTGTGACTCACTTTAGATAAAAACCAAAGGGTAAGAATCAACTCACAACGTGCTGATAAAGATTCTTTTGTTCAAGGGATTGACGGTTAGTTTTTATTTGTTGCTACAGTGACATCGCAGCGTGAGGCGCAGATGAAATCATTTTTGTGCAGGCCTTTGATCGAATGGCTCCACCATGTCACCGTGACTTGGCCCCACTCCAATAAGATAGAAGGGTGATGAAATTCTTCTTCCGCCAACGCTGCCACTTTATTACTAAATGCCCACGCCTGCTTAAAATTGTTAAACTTATACACTTTTTCAAGCTGTGGGATACCGTCTCTTTCGATAATCTGCCACCCAGACAACTCCAATAGTAAAATTTGTTGATCATCTTTATTAAGCGCAATGGCATCGATACCGCAGGCTTCACATTTTTGTTCATTCAACATGTACTGGTTCCTTGGGTTCATAAAGTGGTGGTAGTAATCCCGCTTCTATCGCGCGATCAACGTGCTGTAAAAGGTTTGTCTGACTGATTTTAAAGAGTTCAGACAGTCCCTCGATGACGTAATATTTAGGCTGCATGATATCGATGCGATAAGGGGTTCTTAGGACAGTGTGTATATCAAACTCATCACGGATCGCCACGTTCCCTTCTAACGCATAAAGCGTTTCTGCTGGAGACGAAAGAATGCCACCCCCATAGATTTTCAGTTTCTGCCCCTCTCGGACTAAGCCGAACTCAACCGTAAACCAATACAAACGAGCAAGATAAGCGCGCTGCTTGGGTGTTGCCACCTGTCCTAGTTTTCCATAATGCTCCGTAAAAGCAGCGAAATCGGTATTGGTCAACATGGCACAGTGGCCAAAAATTTCATGGAAGAAATCAGGTTCTTGTAAATAATCGAACTCATCTCGTGTTCTAAGAAAAGTCGCAACAGGAAATCGCTTGTTGGCGAGTAAATCAAAGAAATGGTCAAAATCGATCAATGCCGCAACAGGCTGCACCTGCCAGCCCGTAGTTTCCTTTAGCACCTTGTTTATCTCAGGGAGCTGAGGAACCCTGTCTGAGGGTAGATCAAGCAGGGTCAAACCATGCAAATACGCATCGCAAGCGCGATCGTTGACTACGTTCAATTGCCTTTTCACTAAGTCGTGCCAAATGGCGTCGTCTTCGAGGCTCCACTCAACCCACCCCTCTTGGCTCACGGGCTTAGAATGATATCGTGTCATTATCCACCTCCTAACGAATGTCTCCCTTTAAGCCTACCTCCACTCTTACTAAGCGCCAATTTGTACCATTTATCGAAACCAGCCTTTCTGTAACATTTTGTTTACACAATTCTGTCAGGTGCTTATTTTGCTGATCTTTTGACTTTGTAAAACCTGAATACCAGACTGAAAACGTTAACCTTTTGTTAAAGGCAAAGGAATGCACCAGAGCAATAAGCCAATTTGGCGACCCAGCAAACAACGTATCACACAAGCCAACGTAACCCGATTTATAGATAGCCTCGTTCTACCAGAATCGAAGCCACCAAGCTTGGGTCTCGATAGGGAGCTAACCTGCTACGCCGACCTCCACCAATGGTCGGTGGATCAGCCCGAGTTATTTTGGCAACACGTATGGCAGTTTTGTGGCATGGTGGGTTCGCAAGGAGACAGCGTATTAAAACAAGGCAACAGCCGTTGGCAGCAAGCAAAATCTGAGCGTGATGCCATTTGGTTCCCTGACGCGCAAGTCAATTATGCAGAAAACTTGCTGCATAGTGCGAATACATTGCCAAACGAGCTCGCAATTTGGTTTGAGAATGAACGCGGTGATCAACAGACCTACACTTGGCAAACGCTATGTGAGGAAATATCCGGTGTTCAACAATGGCTCATTGCTTGCGGCGTGCAACAAGGCGATGTGGTCGCAGCCTACACCCCTTACCTGCCGCAAACCATCGTCGCAATGCTAGCCACCACCAGCTTAGGCGCGATTTGGACATCGACTTCGCCTGACTTTGGTGTAGAGAGTGTGATTGAACGATTTGGCCAAGTAAAACCCAAGGTACTGTTCACCTGCGATGGCTACACCTTCAATGGCAAGGCGTTCGATATGACGGACAAAAATCACGACATCAGCGAACACTTAAACGAGCTAAAGCAGGTGTGTTCCATCGGCTATTTAAATCAGAGCGGTCACTTTCAAAAAAACAGCGTTGAGCCTGATGTATTGAGCCAAAGCTGGCAAACCATCATTAATCATTATCAGCCGCAACCTTTGCGCTTTACGCGTGTAGATTTCAATTGCCCATTGTTTGTTCTGTATTCTTCTGGCACAACGGGCAAACCGAAATGCATTGTGCACTCGGTGGGTGGCACCATCATCAACCATCTGAAAGAGCATCAACTTCATTGCGATATTAAACCAAGCGATCGCGTTTTCTACTACACCACTTGTGGTTGGATGATGTGGAACTGGCACGTCTCTGCGCTCGCCAGTGGCGCTTGTTTGGTGATATTTGATGGCAGCCCAGTTTATCCGCAGCCCGATGTACTTTGGGATTTAGCGCAACGTGCCAATGTGTCGCTGTTTGGCACCTCAGCTAAATACTTAGAAACGATTGAAAAAGCGCCGCTTTCTCCCGCTAAGAGCCACTCCCTTCCTCACTTAAGAACCCTCTGCTCGACAGGTTCGGTGCTCTACCCTGAGCAGTTCGATTACGTCTACAAGCACATCAAGCAAGACCTGCATTTAGCGTCCATTTCTGGCGGCACAGATATTTGTGGCTGCTTTGTATTGGGTAACCCTATCTCCCCTGTTTATCGCGGCGAGTGCCAATTCGCGGGGCTGGGAATTGATGTACGAGTATTTAATTCAGAAGGACAAAGTCTCACGCAGCGACGAGGTGAATTGGTGTGCACCAATTCCCTTCCCAACTTCCCTGCAGGCTTTTGGAATGACACTGGTGAGCGCTACCACAGCACTTACTGGGACAAGTTCGACAATGTATGGCATCACGGTGACGAAGTTGAACAAACTATCCATGGTGGCTACCGGTTCTATGGACGAGGCGACACCACGCTCAATCCTGGCGGCGTCAGAATTGGTACCGCCGAGATCTACCAGCAAGTGAATACCATCGAGGGCATCGTTGACTCCATCGCAGTCGGGAAAAATATCGACCGCAATGAACAGATATGGCTGTTTGTTCAATTGCAGCAATACATGACTTTGAGTGACGAATTGCTGGCAACCATCAAGAGCAAACTCAAATCCTCATGCTCGCCGAGGCACGTTCCAAGCCAAATATTTGCTATCAGCGACATTCCAAAAACACGCTCAGGCAAACTCGTGGAGCTTGCGGTTAAACAGGTGGTCAATGGTAAGCCAGTTGAGAACATGGGCGCGATAGCCAACGCCGATGTGCTGGACGAGATAAAGCGCGTAGCTTCACTTTAATATAAAAATAGAGAGGCTCATTTCTAGAAGAACGTAACTTAGAAAACCCTCCATGGATTGAAAGGTATGGCAGTTTTTCCGGTCTTTGAGATGCAACTGATGATCGACAAAATTGTAAGCTGCAGTTCATCTTGCGGGTGATAATACTGATCAGGTTCAAGGCTTTTCAATGCAGCCAGAAAATTCTCCATATGACGGCAAATGTCACTATCATTACTTTGCAAAGAACTCAAAGCGGTAATGCCTCTGCGATCATCGTTGCGATCATTAATGAGCGCATTAGGTTCACATTGCCCTACTTCAAGTGGTATCCCACATCGCATCATAAATTGTCTTGTACTTATGAAAATCCTCGACCAAGTAAAAGTAACTGGTCTCAATAGTGTCAGCAACAGGGTTCTAGCGTCCTTGCCAATCCATATCCTTTATTTTCGTACTTTGTTAAATGGCGTAGACTTCCATTCGTCATTTACCACAGTTTGTCCTGGGGTATACATTCTCAGAATCGAATACCACTTATGATTGGGTATAGGCAGGAAATTGGGATTATTTTCTTGCCCTTCAACGTTCGAACTCATGGTTATTGTGTATGTGCCATCGGGATTTTGCTGTAATGTCCGGTCCCCTCGAGAGTGGCGATTAAGTGCGTTGTTTTCCATAAGCCTACTGGCTGCACTGTACGCAGTATAAGACCAGAAACCACCTGAATTAATCTCGGGGGCGGTAAATGTCACCGTGTAGTCGTACTTACTGCCATCAAGTGCGTCACCGTCAGAATCAAAGAAGTCTCCTCCGTACATGGTGTGCTGAGCAGGTAAACCCCATTGCCCCATTAACGTTCCGTAGGCGTGTTGGAAGCTCGGAACCTGCGTCATTTGTTGACGTGTACCCAACACATCTCTGGAATCGTCAAACCCTGCATTTACAATGCGTTCAGTACCATTTTTCTGCGCTAGAGCAATCCAATCTAATTCGGACTCTGTCCATTCGTTTGTCGGATTGTCACCTAATTTAACCAGACCGAAAAAGCTCAGAAGCATTGAATCGTGTTGTCGCATAGACCCTTCAGAGAGAATAAAGTTCGTTCTCTCTACCCAATGAGATTGATCTGGGTCAGGGTAATGTCTGGCAATAGGCTCGGGGCCTTTTTGACCTAAAAAAGCGGACAACGTTCTGATGTTCCAATGATCCATCAATGATTGCGCAGTTTTCGAGTCCTCTCCGCCTAAATCCATAATACGCCCCATCATTTTGACTAAAGGGTGTTCGACGTAAATGACCTCATCGACACTGGCAGGAACGACCCCTTGCCATCCTTCCAATGCATACATAAACATGCCTCCTTTGGAGCCTCTATCCGGTGAGCCAAAAGCCGAATCGGTAAAGTGTTGCATGTTCATGGTATGAAATAACCAGTAGCGCCCTTCATCATGGTCAGGAATGGTCACGATAACCGGTTCAGCCCCCACATCCATCCAGCCCATAAGGTGCAAGGTGTCGTTGTTAATGGACGGGTGCGCGGTATATGTGTCATCCGCCAAAGTTCGAATGTTTTGAAACTGATTTAATGGGTAGTCAGCAACAACGACGGTGTCATAAAAATACTTGTACGCCTCATCGATGCTGTACGCGTATTCATAGGCAAGCTGGGCCAGCTGCTGGTTATCTTGTTGCGACTGCGCATCGGTTGCCATTTCGACCGGTTTTGTCAGCGAACGTTGCTGGCTTGCAAAGGAGGCGTGGCAACTGACGACGCTAATAAGTAACGCTACTAATAGTCTTGAAATCATTGAATTCACCAGTGGTGTCATAAGGTAATCATTGTCAGGTTGAGTTAAAGGAGATAGAAAAATCGGTGGACTTGCGCCAACGCAGGCTTTGCAAAATTAACTGGTTTGTAAAAACAACTAGTTTGCAAAAGCGCATGACTTACACCAGGGTCTTTTCTACACAAGGGCATTTTTTACACAAGAGAATAGTATTGCGGTGGATACCCACTGTTCATTGCATCCACCATTTTGAGCATTCTTGGCAGTGCATAACGGAAAAAATGCTGATATCCGGCACAAAGTACATTGTGTTGCTGTTCGTTCTCCCCCTTTTCATCCGTTACTTTCTCAATGCGATACTTAGGGCATCCACCTTGGCATAATTGCAAAAAGTCGCACTCGTGACAGTGTGTGCTTAGTGTCGCTTGTTTTTGCTCAGCAAACTCTCTTTGCTGTTTATCCGTCACTAGAAATTGCAAAGGCGTATCGAATCCATCCCCAATTCGGTGCTTTCTATAGCCATAATGGTCACAGCTATAGACGTCTGCGTTGGCTTCCATCATTAATTGCTGCCCACATTGAGCACTGTGATGGCACATTTGGCTGGGTTGTCCCATTAAAATCATCAGACAGTTTTCAAAAAACTGCACATAGACCTTTCCAATATCGTCTTTGCACCACTCATCAAACACATCGCAAAGAAATTGCCCCCACTGATCCCCTGTCAGCGACCAATCAACGCTAGAGCGGCGATCAAGTTCATGATCCAAACAAGGTTGGAATTGAAGATATCGACTGCCTGCTTGTTTAAGAAAATGATAGATTTTCTGACCATGCTGATAGGTTCGGCGGTTGATCACGGTGAGAGTATTAAACTCAATATCATATTCTTTGAGACGCGATATGCCGGCCATTGTGCGCTCAAAGCTCGACTGTCCAGTCTTGTCGATGCGAGCCATATCATTGAGCAAGTTAGGCCCATCAATGCTGACCCCTACCATCACATTATGATCTCGAAAAAACAGCGCCCACTGCCGATTGATTAACGTACCGTTGGTCTGGATGGTGTTAACAATTGTTTTGTCGCCTGCCCACCGTTGTTGCTGTTCAAAGGCGTGCTGATAGAACGCCCTTCCACGCAGCATCGGCTCTCCACCGTGCCAGATAAAATCGACGCTCGTGTTTTTTTTCGGTTGAGACTCGATGTGATTTTTTACGACGACATCGACCATTTCACTAGGCATTTCGGAGGGACGGCAATCCTCATTGGATAAATAGTAGCAATAGCTGCAATCGAGGTTACACGTTGCCCCAACGGGTTTTATGGTTAAGCTATAGGGTAGTTCTTGCATCGTATTCTCTGGTTAATGTGCAACAGGCCAATGCGCCTTCAGATCGGCAAACAAAGTAGGGAAAAGGGACGTTGAAGAGACGCAATCACCTTGTACATAAGCGTTGTGATTGCGCCGACTTCATCAGTTAATGGTGTCGTTACCCATACCCACACCCGTTCCTGTTTGGACGGGAGGGTATTCCACTAACGATTGCTGGTATTCACCAATCGCCTGATAGAAGTAAGGCAACACCCAAGACTTTTGCTTCATCCAGTGATACCAACCATGAGTATCCGGCGAGCGTTCGTAAGGGTCAGCTTTTATGTCCACTAGGACACCAAAAGGCCATGCTTTGGCAGGCTCTGTCCAAGTGGATTTGGTTTTTAGATGGACCTTCCACTGATTAACTCGAACCGCATTAAGATCACCCTCGTTGTAGAAGAAAAACTCTTCTCGCTGACTTTCTTTACCGTTAGCCAGCATGTCGAGTTGATTGTAACCATCGATATGCGCGACGCGATTTACGCCTTCAATCTCTTTACCTTCAAGCAGTTGCTGCTTGATATTTGGCTCTCCAGCAGCCGCCATTAAGGTTGGCACCCAATCTTCAGCAGACATTAAACCGTCAACGTACTCACCTTTTGGTAGTTTACCAGGCCAGCTGACAAGCATAGGTACTCGAAAGCCCCCATCCCAGGTGGTGCCTTTTTGCCCTCGAAAAGACGCGGCGCCAGCATCGGGCCAGTGATCGGTGTTCACCCCGTTGTCTGAAGTAAACATGATGATGGTATCTTCGAGCTCTCCCATCGCTTCTAATTTGTCCAGAAGAACACCAATCTGAGCATCCACCTCTTTCATGGCGTCATAATAAGTGTTGGTTTGACTCGAACCTTGATATTCCTCGCTCACATGCGTAATGGTGTGCATACGTGAAGGGTTGAACCACATAAAATAGGGTTGTTCATCTTGGCTCGCTTGATGAGAATCGAGCCAGTTAAGCGCAAAATTCAAGAACTCTTGATCGATTTGCTTCATGCGCTCTTTTCCTAGCGCACCTTTATCGGTGATCTTCTGCTTCCCTACCACACCAAATCTTGGATCAACATTCTCATCAAAGGTTGTCGTCGCCGTTGAGTGGATGACGTTTCGAGGGTCACCAACAAAGTTAGGGTCGTTTGGAAATTCAGGCTGCTCAGGCATTTCCATTACATTGAGGTGGTATAAGAATCCGTAATACTCATCAAAGCCATGCACCGTCGGAAGATGGTTATTATTATCGCCTAGATGTGACTTACCCACGTGAACGGTCGCATAGCCCTTTTGCTTAAGTAGCTCTGCCAGCGTTGGCGTTTCTTTTTTCAAACCCAGCTTTGAACCAGGTTGCCCAACGGATGTCAGTCCTGTTCTAAACGGGTATTGGCCAGTGATGAAGGCCGCTCGGCCTGCAGTAGAACTGCTTTGCGCGTAATAATCACTGATCATCAACCCTTCATTAGCAATTCGGTCGATATTAGGCGTTTTGATCGCACCAAGTCCGCGGTGATAGGCTGAAATATCCATAGGAGCAACATCGTCTAACATAATGGCGACAATGTTTGGGCTCTTAGCCATTGCGCTGGTCGCAAGCAATGTAGAGGAAGCGGCGACAGACAACGCGATCGCACTTTTCATGAATGTCTTCTTCGGTGATTTCATGGCAATTCTCTGTTAATTGAATAGCCAAATAGTACCCAAAACCGCTAAAAATGAGCCTATAGCAACTATTAATATTTTTAATACAGCGTTAATTATTGAGCGTATACTAGTGTGCGATAACTCTGCACCCTGCTGGCAATAACCAAGAAGACGGTCTCACGCAGAAAATGAAAGAGAACAATGATTATGAATAGAGATTTAAACTTATTGCGCTTACTGGTGGTACTCAGTGAAGAAAAACAGACCATACGCGCAGCCAAAAGATTACGCGTGAGTCAACCAACCATCAGCGTGATGCTGCAAAAGCTCAGAGAGCAGTTTCAAGACCCACTTTTTGTGCGCAATAAGAACCTGTTTGAGCCCACAACAAGATGCAACGAACTGTTAGTGCAGTTGCCTATGATGCTGGAAGAACTGGATGCACTGTATGTGAATCGTAGCGAGTGGCAAATAGACAATCTGACGGGAGAGATATCACTGATTTTCTCGCCCCCTCTTATGAATACGTTGGCCATTCCTATGGTCAGTAAAATAAGCCTTCTTGCGCCAGAAGTTACCGTGAACTGCTACCAGTGGGGATTTGATGCACTGAGGGATTTGGAGCTTAAAGCAAACTGCTGGGGCTTTAATTATCTCCCTATGGAAACCAGTAAATATCTTATGCAAAAAGACATCGGTGAAGATGAGTTTGTATTGGTTATGCGTGCCAAGCACCCTGTCTCAGGCAATACTGTTGAGGACTATATACATTACCCAATTTGTATCAACTTAATCCAAGGTGAAACCGAGTTTTCAAGAAGTGAAAAGCTCATAAAAGCGCTTAACATTAACAAGCATATTAATATTCGAACCAGCGACCTTGGGGTGATGTTAGGAATTGTAAAACAGAGTGATTATTTGGGTATTGTGCCCAAAAATACGGCTCTAAATTTATCGGAAGATTTTCGCTTTGAACCCTTGCCTAAATCACTGACTCAAGAGGCTCAGTTTCGACCGTTTTCATTGTTTAGCCACCAGCGGAATCGAATGGATCCGTTTACGGAATGGCTGTTTCAAGAATCCAAAGCCATTATTGAAGCCAATCGTGAATAGAGTAATAAATTTCTCTATTCTTATCTTTCTAAAGGCTCAAGTCCCAATCCCAAGTTTCAAATGACAGAGAAATGCTATTAATATTTTTAATAAACTTTATAGCCAGCCTTCGATATTAGCGTGGTCGTTCCTTTGATAGCCTCGTAAGACATTAGACCGTCTTTCTTTAAGGAACGCCCCATGAAAAAAACACTGTTTTGGCTAAGTGTCCTACTGTCATTTACAGCCAACGCAACCGTCTCAGACTCGGTGTCTGCCGAAGAAGAACTCGCCTACCAACTTGGCGTACAAGCCTTCATTTACGGTGCAGGGCCATTAACCGTTGCTGCCGTAAGAGAAACCTCAACCTCGGTGGACATCCCAATGGACAATGCCATGGCACCGATGAATCTGATGGGTAAAACACGAGCATTATCCGGCCCCTACACTCGCATTGTACCCACAGTGAACAACGACACTCTTTACTCGCAAGCCCATTACGATCTCGACGTCACCGGTCCTATGGTGTTGGAGTTGCCGCGTACAGATGAGCGCTACTACATTGTTCAACTGTTGGATGCGTATTCTGAATCGATCGACGACCTTTACGCCGCGAATACCGGTAGCCAAGGTGCAAAGGTACTGCTTGTCACTAAAGATTGGCAAGGAGCCCTCCCTAAAGGGATTGATAAAGTCGTGAGATCTCGAACCCCGAATGTCTGGCTTATCCATCGCACCGGGGTTGCGGGTGAGAGTGACCTAAATGACGCTCTTGCCATCCATGATTACTTTCTTAGCTACCCGTTAAGTGAGCTAGGGCAATCTCATCAGTCAATCACACTCGGTGAATCTTCAGGTGGCATTCCACCAATGGCCAAACCGAAAGGCTTGGAATGGTATGCTTTAATCGATAAAGAGTTGCGCAAAAACCCTCTACCGGAAGATGCGGCCATTGTAGAACAGTTTCAGATGATAGGCATTGGGGGAGACACTCCTTTTAACGCCAACGCATTAACTGAAGCTCAGAAGAAAGGTCTGCTGCGCGCTCTGGAATCATCGTCTGCCATAATTCAGTTTGCAGGACGCAGCCTAGGCACCACCAATAATGGTTGGTCTATGATGTTTGAAGGAGGACGCTATGGCCACGACTATTTAAGTCGCGCAAGCATTAACATGAGAGCTGCGGGTCTGAATGTCCCTGAACGCGCTATTTACCCAAATCGCTATACAGACTCCAGTGGTAAGCAGCTGTCTGGTGAACATCACTACAAAATGGTTATGCCGGCTGATACCCCAGCGAATGCATTTTGGTCTCTGACCCTGTACGACGCTAGAGATCTGTTCATGGTTGAAAATGAAATCAATCGATACTCACTGTCCACCAATCGTAAAAGTGAATTAAAATTTGCAAGTGATGGCACCTTACCGATTTGTATCCAGCATCAACGCCCTGCTGACGATCAGTGTAATTGGTTGCCTGCCCCAGAAGATGATTTCTATCTCCATATTCGCTTGTACGAGCCAACCCAAGCAGTATTAGACAATGATTACTCGATGCCACAAGTAATAAAAATTGAACCTCACCAATAGGCCGCGCGATTTCCTGTTTGTCTTCAATAACAACGATAACTGAATGGCATCGAAGAGAAAGACGTTAGCGTTATAAATCTTTGAGTACTTATTAGAGTGAAGACAATGTTTTCGCTCTTAATAACAATGTATAGGATTGAATATACTTCTTCGGCAACGGGCCTTCAAACGCGACTTTCCAAGAGTTGACGCTGTTTTACGCTAGTTTAGCAGCGTCTTCTTGCCGAGCTTTTCTGAATCAGAAAAGGGTTTACTGAGTCGAGATCGGCACAAGCAATACTGGTCACTAAGCCAAGCGACTTGGACTTGCCATACCTATAGTTATCTATGAATCGCTCATATTCGATTTTTAGAAACTCATTTCTGCCCCATTGTGCGTTAACTAAAGGAGTTTAATCTTTTGAACATCGTTTGCTTCACCTTAGTTGTATTCATAGTATTATTGATGAATGAATACATGGAAACTTAAGCCTACATCAAATCTTCTCGCCCAATATGTTGAGTATATCTGGGGATTGCACGTCACAGAGCCGAGTCAACAGTCGGCTTTGTTGCTTCCCAATCCTTCTGCTAACGCCATTCTCTCTCCCTCGGTAGACAAGCATGTTTACCGAAAGAACGGGGTTAAACTAGATATTCAAGGTGGGCATTGGTTGTCTGCTTACACTGAGGCGCTGTATGTTGATGATGTTTACCCACGCCAACTGCTAGGCGTGAAGTTTTTTCCTGATGGCGCATTTGGCTTAGGATTGGTGCAAGCAGAGAAGTCTAGCCAGAAGATCATTCAATCTTTACCTTCTTGCTTTAGATGGTCAGATGAAATTGATATCAATTGTCCGAAAATAGCAGCTCAAGTTGTAGAGTCACAGTTACTCTCTCTCCCTCCAGCTAGCGACAAGCGAGTATGGGAAAATGTTCGTAAGGCTCGTTTACACATCAACGAAGGAAAAAGCCTCGACTTGTTGCCAATGTCTAGACGAACACTTGAGCGGCAGTTTTCATTAGTGACAGGCTTATCGCTCAAACAATATGAACAAATGGTAAGAATGGATCGCCTTATATGGGCCATCTACCAAGAGCAAGCCGAGAGCATCGATTGGAGCGACCTTGCCTATAGATTTGGTTTTAGCGACCAGCCCCATCTTATACGTCAATTAAAGAAAGCGATTGGCGTTACTCCTAAACGATATTTAATCGAAAAACATCTTTCTATTGATCTGTTTGGTGACTTCAATAATTGATCTTGTCGCATTTGTTCAATTTTCCCAAAACCACAAAGGGTAGATTAGCCTTATTGTTACTAACAGGTCATAAAAAATGAAAATTAGACAGGCAAATTTGAGTGACACTCACTCTCTGAAAGAGCTATCCAAGCATGTAATTAGCGTGTGTTACACAGGTTTTATGGGTGAAGAAATGGTCAACGGCTATTTATCTAGTGGTGCTAGCGACGATGAAGTTGACAAGCACATTAGCAATACCTTTGTAGCTGTAGACGATAGCGAGGTTGTCATGGGATATGTTGTGGTTATTGATGACTTAGTTCATATCATGATGGTATCGCCAGAACAGCAACGAAAGGGTATCGGTGAAAGGTTGTTGTCGTTTGCTGAGAATAAAATCCATAATGACAACTTTAAGCCAACACTTGAAACCTTTGAAACCAACACTCAAGCGATGAACTTTTACCTCAAAAATGGATGGTCTATTTCTCGTAAAGAGTCTGATCCTGATTTTGGTTTTGTTCGAGTATTTTTTGATAAAGAAAACTAATTACTGCATATCCAGTTAGAGTCCCTGTTCTAACTGGTTTCTGTCCAAAAGCGTACCAGTTCAGCTTCCGTCAGCGTGTCTTGGTCAGTAAAGAATAGACTCTGTCATTTTCTGCTCCCACAAATAAAAACTAACCGTCATCCACTTGAAAAAAGGGATCTTCATCAGCGCGTTGTGGAGCTATTTTGATTTCATTCATTTCTAATTAAGTGAATCTCACGCTGATGAAGATATTCGTCTGTATTAGGATGACGGCATAATTGGGATGGGTTAAAGAGCGATATGTCCAAAAGCTTCATAAATCCAGTTTATGTAGCTACATTTCCACAGCTCCAAGAAAAAAGCCCTCATTGCAACGCAACGAGGGCTTAAATCAAATTCCAATAATCTAACCGCAGTTTAATTCACGGCGTAGTGTTTTCTTGCTGCATCGAGGATCTTGTTGGCTTCCACGTCGTCACCCCAGCCTTGCAGTTCCATGCCACCACCTGGGCCTTTGTAGTTTTCAAACCATAGGCCAACGATGTCTTGAACACCTGGATAGGTAGTGTTTAGATCGTTTAAAGAAGTAACATCTTTAAATGGTGAATCGTTAGTGAGAACGCCAACGAGTTTGTCGTCTTGCTCGCCATCATCTAGCATTTTCATCACACCGATCAGACGTACAGGAACAACTTCACCACGTGGTACAGATTGACCAAGAACAATCACATCTAACGGGTCGCCATCACCACCAAACTCTTTTGGTAGTGCAGTACGTGGGATAGAGCCGTAGTTACCTGGGTAGCCAAGGTAGTTAACCACGCGTGGTGCGCCTTTTTTGTGTTCCCAGATAACTTGCTTGTCATTGTCTTTACTTAGTTCCCACTTAGCGGAAGTACCTGTTGGGATCTCTACAATTGCATTGACGATGCCATCAGCAGAAGCTGCTGGGTAATCATTAAAGCTTGAGTTTGCTTCAAGGGTAAATTGGTCTAACTGTTTTAGTGCGGGAGCTGACGCTGCTGCTAAGTCATAGCTTAAACCATTGGCGGTAGATGTGGTTTTGTAACGCAGCATGTAGTCAACCTTACCGCGATCTTTAAACAGTTTATCGAAGCCTTTTTGGTGGTATGCGCTAAACTGCCCCATCTGCTTAACCGAGAGCTTTGAACCACCAACGTTGTTGGTATCCATAGATAGGATATAGTTGCTGACCGCATTGACTGCCTTTGCGTAACCTTCGGTAGAGTTTAGATCAAAGTCTGCTGCATCAATCGCTTTACGTACTTCTTTAGACCAGTAGAACTCTAAGAACGGGACTGGTTGATTTGGCTTGTTCCAGCCCACATCACGAGAAAAGTACATCAGTGAGCGGTATTGATCGTTAGCGAAGTTGGTTAGCCCAAGAGAGGTTGGAAGTTGTTGATAGCTAATCGCTTCGCCGTTGTTATCAAACAGCCATGTATTGCCGTCTGTTGCCATTTGGTTCCAGAACGCATCCATGTTTTTGAGGTTGCGGTAATCTTTATCAACCACCACATTCACATTGAACGATGCGCCACCTTGCAACATGCGGTAGAACACATTGAACGTATGATGACCGTCAGTCAGGTAGTATTCACCGTTGGGTGCGATAACCACTGTCTTCATGTCTTGTTTACGTGCACCTGTTTCCATTTCACAGGTGAAAGTCGAAGGGATATTCGGGTGTGCTTGCTCTTTGATGCTCGCTACACCTTTTTGGCCGTTGGCTTCACAGATTTCATCAAACATCTTTTCTTGGTCAAATTGGTAACGACCCAACTTGTACATAATTTGGTCATAACCCACAGATGGTTGAGTTGGTTTTAACTCATGGAGACCAAGGTTAATAACATTGCCTTCAGAGACATTGCTTGCGTGAGTCGGTAAGGCGAAGATAGCCAGAGCGCCAATCATGGCAAAAATCCCAGTATTATTCATAAGTCTCTCTATATATGGAATAAAAATTCATTCGTTAAATTAATATGCAATCGTGACATTAATATTTCACTTTGATAAAGAAGATGTTGCAGCCGTTCTGTGGTGGGTGACTGATTTTAGGCTTTGCTATACCTCAGATAATCCGTTGAGTGCTAATTTAGTAAGGCCTTGTCCAAGAACGTGTCCGCTCAGTAAAGAATAGACTGTGTCATTTTACTGCTCCCACAAATAAAGACTAACCGTCATCCCCTTGAAAAAGGGGATCTTCATCAGCGCGTTGTGAACCTATTTTGATTTCATTCATTTCTAATTAAGTGAGTCACACGCTGATGAAGATCCTCGTCTGCACGAGGATGACGGCCTAATCGAGATGGTTTGAAGAGCGATAAGCTAAGTGCCCTCTGTCCACAAACGTGCCAGTTCGGTTTTCATCAGCGCAAAACAAATCCCTGCATGTCATTGTTCCCACGCATAAAACTAACCGTCATCCCCTTGAAAAAGGGGATCTTCATCAGCGCGTTGTGGACCTATTTTGATTTCATTCATTTCTAATTAAGTGAGTCACACGCTGATGAAGAGCCTCGTCTGCACGAGGATGACGGCCTAATAGAGATGGTTTGAAGAGCGATAAGCTAAGTGGCCCCTGTCCACAAACGTGCCAGTCGGAACTTCCGCTTTTGGAAAGCAAGTCCGTTTATTTTAGAACACGCCGAAAACGGTCTGCCAGATATAGTTAGAGAACAAATATCAACGATGTACTGGCTTTATCAAGATCTCATTAAAGAGAAAGACAAAGTCGCAGCACAACTCAATAATGAGATTCAGCAACAGCCTGAATGTCGTGAGCTCTCTGCCCTTGAGGGCGTGGGCAATGTCAACACGCTGGCGTTGTATCTCGCAATAGGTGAAAGCGACGGCAACTTCAAGAATGGCCGTGAAGCTTCCGCGTTTATCGGTAAAAAATTCGCCTGTAAGCGAATACGAGCTAATTTGATTCAAGGAGCTCTCGCTTTTGTTCAGGCTGTCGACCGAAGAGAGCCCAAGACAACAAAAGAGGCTTCGGTTAAAAGCCTGATAGAAAGAGCTGGGCTTCGAAGAGCGGCTGTTGCTCTCGCCAACAAAACAGTCAGAACGGCATGGTCAATGCTCAATCACCATCAGCCATACCAATTACCCGAACCAGTTTAAGAACCATATTCAGATTACAACCAAGAGTAAGACGAAAACAAGTAAGACCGACCCTGACGAGCAAGATCATCCTCATGGTACTAAGTACCTTTTTCGCGAAGTGGCATTAGGGTGCGAAAACATCAAGGGGCAAAGTTCGCTACTCAATGAGAGCCCGAATATGTGCATGTTTCCTACTTATTTTTGTCCTGTAGTTGCAATCTAACCGGAGTCCAAATATAAGGATGACGACTGTTTTATGTTTTTTTCCACTTCCTGAAATTTTCAACAAGCAAAGTCAAAATAAAAAATATTAATAAGAACAATACTGACGTCCCAATATCAAAGTCACCAAATAATAAAGAAATAATCACATATGAAAAAAAAGCTAAAAAAGTTTGAAATAATGTGTTTTTCATATAATACCTCCAACAAGGCTGATTTAATCAGCCTCAAAATCTTAAACACTCTAAAAATTGCCCTAGTTCATGGATTACTTCTGCCTTTGACAAAGGCCCATAAGGCAGCCCGGAAATTTGACTATTAACTAAAGAAACAGAAGTTTTGTTCATTACAACCTACAGAGGCAGTGTTATTTATTACTTCCTCTATTAAAAATTAGGAATTAAATAATCACACCTTTACTAGAATTTTTTTCGTGTCACAACGCAATAGAATGTGTTGATAAAATTAATGATTTCCCCCTCATGCGAGACACTTATCGGTTATGTTGCGTAGTTCGATGTGTAGTGGTCAACTAGAATGGGCTTTGTTGCTTAAATCAACGGAACCATTTTAAGAAGCTATAATCTGGTCGGTTACATCAGTTAATTATCGTAGCCGTCTGCCGAAACCTCCATACAAAACAACCAATTGGAAACAGAACAACAAAGCCCTATTCAACCGTAGCTCTTCGACCTTTGGGATTGATGAGGAAACGATAGCCGAGTGGAAGCAAATAAGGCAAACGTAGTAGACCACGCCGATTCAGTGACTTAACCATGACTACTGCTTTGTTGCGTAAATCGAGTGATCGCAATCACCCATATACGAAACTTCCCTATAAAAACTAATGTGATTTAGCTTGGTCAAATTGCATGGTGAAACTAATAATTATCCAGGTCTGCACTGAAGGGGGAAAACTCATATATAACCGATCACAACAAACATTCATCTGTCCCAAATATTGTCATCCCCTTGAAAAAGGGGATCTTCATCAGCGCGTTGTGGACCTATTTTGATTTCATTCATTTCTAATTAAGTGAGTCACACGCTGATGAAGATCCTCGTCTGCACGAGGATGACGGCCCAATATAGATGGTTTGAAGAGCGATAAGCTAAGAGGGATCTATCCAAGAATGTGCCCGTTCTGTTTTCATGAACGCAGAATAAATTCTGGCATGTTACTCCCCAACAAATAAAACCAACCGTCATCCCCTTGAAAAAGGGGATCTCATTCAGCGCGTTGCGAACTTGATGTACTTAACTTAATCGAATTTTTTCAATTGTCTACGCGCTTTGTGAGATCCTCACTTTCGTGAAGATGACGGATATTGTTAGTTGGAGGAAAAAGGAAAGTAAACCGTTTATCTCCAAAAACGGTTTTGGTGGCGCAAGGGACGAGTATTTACATTTACAGCGGTGCATTCGCATCCGCTTGGTTTTCAGGTATCGCGTCAATAAAGGCAGGCAGCTGGTTACACGCATCTACAATAGAGTTAATCAACGGATAAGGCGACATATCAACCGCAAAGCGCAGCGCGTTATAGACTTGCGGCACCAAGCAGAGATCGACAATGCATGGCGAATCTGTGAGGCTATAAACCGAATCACCGTGTGTTTTTCGGTGCTTCGCTAACTTCTCCTCTAGCGCACTGAACCCTTGATGAACCCAATAGTGAACCCAATCCATTTTGGCCTCTTGTTCGCACGACAGTTCCTGCTCCAAATACTGCAGCACACGCAAGTTGTTAAGAGGGTGAATTTCTATCGCGATATCCTGAGCCATTGCTAATGCTTGATAGCGCAGCGGTGTGTGCTCAGGAATGAACGAGGCTTTTGGGTAGGTTTCGTCCAAATATTGCAAAATCGTCAGCGACTGATTGAGCTGAACCTCGCCATCCACCAGCACGGGCACAAGTTCACTGGCATTGAGTTCTCGATATTGTGGATCATGTTGCTCGCCGCCATTACGCACTAAATGCACCGATATAGACTCATAGTTGAGCTGCTTTAGGTTCAACCCAATACGCACTCGATAGGCTGCCGACGAACGCCAATAGCCATAGAGTGTGATGTGCTTATTCATAAAGTGCTCTCATTCATACGATGCTCTCGCTCATACAAAATCCCCTATTATGTGGATCATAGCGCTCGATATTGGCTCACTTTTTGGTCAATCGCGCCAAAAATTGAGTCACCCGCCACATCAAACATCTCTAAACGAATTGAGTCACCAAACGACATAAATTGCGTCGCTGGTTTGCCATCTCGGATGGTCTCAATCATGCGTACTTCCGCTATGCATGAATACCCCACGCCTCCTTCAGCAATTGAGGTGCCGTGATCCGTGCCTTGCTTATTCGATACCGTGCCAGATCCAATGATTGCGCCCGCCGATAGTGGGCGAGTTTTCGCGGCATGCACAACTAGCTGTGCGAAATTGAAGGTCATATCAACGCCCGCATTTGGGCAGCCAAAAGGTTGGTCGTTGAAGGTTGATATCAGCGGTAAATGTACCTTGCTACCTTTCCATTGTTCACCAAGCTCGTCGGGTGTAACCGCGACCGGTGAGAACGCCGAAGACGGTTTAGATTGGAAAAAGCCAAAGCCCTTAGCAAGCTCCGCGGGAATCAAGCCGCGTAGCGACACATCGTTCACCAACATCAGTAAACGAATGGCATCGTGCGCTTGTTTAGCGCTTGCACCCATCGGCACATCCCCTGTCACAATGGCGACTTCTCCCTCAAAATCGATGCCCCATTCGTCGCTGGCAAATTCAATATTGTCACGAGGACCGATAAACGCATCTGAGCCGCCTTGATACATTAAGGGGTCAACCCAGAAGCTTTCTGGCATTTCAGCGCCACGCGCTTTACGCACCAACTCAACGTGGTTGACATACGCACTGCCGTCTGCCCATTGATACGCACGCGGCAGAGGTGATTCACAATACTGGGAGTCAAAAACTTCACTGCCTGACACCTGCCCGTGGTTTAACGCGAGGTATAACGCTTGCAGCTGTGAAGCCACGTTATCCCAGTTATCCAATGCCACCTGCATGGTTGGCGCAAGGTGCATGGCGTGGAAGATTTCAGTGGCAGCGGCACATTGTTTGAGATCTTTGCTCACGACCATCAACAGCCCATCACGGGTGCCATTTTTCTTGGTTGCTAATTTCATCCTTGTTGTCCCTTACTTCTTATCGTCAGCCGGCTCTTGCCAGCTATAGACATATTCTTTGTTCTCAATGCTATCGAGTTCATCAGAAAACTGCAGTGCATGGCGAGTATCGATCATCACGGCCACTTCATCGGTGAATTTTTTCTTGTGCGCTTGCCCTGCTTTGAAGGCTTTAGGATGAGGCCCGTGGGTGAATCCAGCTGGATGGAAGGTCACCATGCCCGCTTCAATGTTGTCGCGGCTGAAGAAATCTCCCGCATGATAAAACAGCACCTCGTCGTAGTCGTCGTTGTTGTGATA
The DNA here is from genome assembly GCF_041471725.1 of Vibrio sp. 10N.261.51.F12. Taxonomy (NCBI): domain Bacteria; kingdom Pseudomonadati; phylum Pseudomonadota; class Gammaproteobacteria; order Vibrionales; family Vibrionaceae; genus Vibrio; species Vibrio sp. 10N.261.51.F12. The sequence continues at coordinate 213,503 of NZ_JBFROV010000005.1, forward strand.
GAACGGCACTTTCAATGCACCGGGGTCGCTCTCAATCGGACGCGGTACAAAGGTACACACCACAAACCCAGCGCCCACAAATGTGGTATGTGCGGAAGGAGGTAAGTGATAGCGATGTGACATCAGCGGCCTAATATCTCGCCAATTCACTTTCACTACCGCTAAGTCGCCATGCCAACCAATCGCATCCAATGGGTTGAACGGATAGGTGATCACACTCACTTTATCGTGGCGTTTTACCTGAACCTGAGTCTGACTTTCTGAATACTGAGCGCGGAACTTGTCATTGATCGACGGGATATCGAGCACGGCTGGATCAAACACCGCGTGATTACCGACCATGCCCTTTTCTGGCAAGGAATACGCGGCATCGGTATTTTCGATCATCAAGATGAACATCGGCTCGCTTGGCTCTAAGCGCCAATTGGTCGAGCGTGGGATCATCACGTAATCCCCTTCGCTCACCGTTATATGGCCATAATCACAATAGAGATCGGCGCTGCCTTGGTGAATGAACAGCAGCTCATCCCCATCAGAGTTACGCACCAAGAACTCCATCTTCTCATCCATTCGCCACACGCGGATTTTGCAGTCAGCATTGTGCAAGAGATGAGGCACCGCCCAAGGGGTTATCTGGCTAGCTTTTTCCACTAGCGTAAAATCAAACGCACGCGGGCGTAAATCGCCCTCCCACTCAGACCACCCTGTTGGGGCATGTTGGTGATGAAAGTGAGCTGCAGGACCGAAGAAACCACTCCGCCCCGCTTCCCTTTCATAAATAGCCTCTTTGGGAAAGTCGGCATGCGCTTGTTTGGAGCACACGCCCTCCCGATGAGGAAACGAGATCCATTTATGCATCGTCTAATACTCCCCGACGAATCTGGTCCTCTTCAATCGATTCAAACAACGCCTTGAAGTTGCCTTCGCCAAAGCCTTCGTTGCCTTTACGCTGAATAATTTCAAAGAACACTGGGCCGATGACCGTCTGCGTGAAAATTTGGAGCAAGATACCGTCTTTGGTAGGCGCACCATCAATCAAAACACGTAATTCGCGCAGCAAATCGGTGTCTTCCCCGTGGCCTTTCACACGCTGATCGACTTTGTTGTAGTAAGGATCTGGGGTTGGCATGAAGTCCATGCCGCGATCACGTAAGGTTTTCACGGTTTTGTAGATGTCATCTGTGGTGAGCGCGATGTGTTGAATGCCTTCGCCGTTGTATTCACGGATGAATTCTTCGATTTGTGATTTGTCGTCGGAAGACTCATTGATTGGTATTCGTATTTTGCCACATGGCGAGGTCATGGCGCGGCTCACAAGGCCTGTGAGCTTACCTTCAATGTCGAAGTAGCGAATCTCGCGGAAGTTGCCAAGACGCTCATAGAACCCAGACCACACGTCCATGTTGCCTTGCTTAACGTTGTGCGTGAGGTGGTCGATTTCATACAAGCCAACATTGGCTTCGGCCATTCGCTCTTCAGCATCATCGTAAAATCGGAAATCCACATCATAGATGCTCTGCTTACCATAACGATCCACAAAATAGAGCAAGCTTTCACCGATGCCGTAAATGGCAGGAATGCTCAGTTCCATCGGCCCTATTTCTGTTTTGTACTCTTCACCGCCGCCCTTGAGCGCTTGCTCCATTGCAGCCGTAGCTTCGTTAACCCGAAAAGCCATGCCACAGACCGATGGTCCATGTACCTTGGCGAACGCTTCCGCTTGACTGTGTGGCTGTTCATTAACGATAAAGTTGATGTCACCTTGTCGATACAGCCAAGCCTCTTTTGAACGGTGCTTGGCGATTTCAGCAAAACCAAGTGACACAAACAGCGCTTTAAGTTGCTCAATTCCCTTGTGGTCGACGGCGGTATATTCAACAAACTCGAATCCGTCCGTGCCAAGCGGGTTGTATGTATCCACCATGAACTATCTCCTTGTACCTGTTGGTGTGGTGTTGTGTTTTTTGTCCTTTATTAAATTTGGCTCACAGGCCGAGATAAGGGAATTCATGGATGAAAATAGCCCATCATGGTTAAACCCCATCAGGTTGTAAAATAATTGTTACACGCAGATAGCTAAATCAAGAAAGTGAATAACACCAATGGATTGAATGACGGTGGTTTGATTTACAGTCAGGCGTCAGATGTGAATGAATTGTTACAAGGCGGCCTTTTCATCGCGAAGGTATAACTTACACAAACGCTTCTAAGACATAAAACGCTATAGTCAGTGGCTTTATGAGTTTTAAAATGTTCATGAATCGAAACAACACGCGGATGAAGACCTGCTTTTTCAAGGGGATGAAGAGAGTTTGGACTTGCGGGTGCAATGACGGGACATAGTCGATTCCGTGTTAGCGTAGAGCAACACGGACACACCTTTGGACAAAGCTTTGTCCAAAGGTGTGTCCAAAGCTTCTTAGCGCCATTCGATAAACATGCATATCCTTAAGTACTGTCAATTCGGATCACAGGATGTCCAGCTTGGCTGGTGCCGTACACTTCAGCTCTGTTTTCGCTTTGAACGTTGGTAGGCCACCCTTTAAAGGTTTTTGCGAAAACTAACTTTAGCGAGACGCTTTGTACTTTTTAAGGTATTTCACTACCGTCCAAATGAGATATACCGCAACGCCGACAATGATTGCCGAGCGAATGAGAATAGGTGCGTCATGCTCAAGTTGGGTAATATGCGGTCCGATACTGGCAAATAATCGACTGGTAAAAAGCAGCCCCATAACTAACATAACAATTTTATTCATGTGTCCTACCAATCAGATGGATGTGTCGCACAGAACAAACTATTGTTCGATCGCTCCATTAATTAAAGCAAACGCCGTCCTGCTCGGAAATAAAAGAATGCGCTTCTCAAACGTGGTCGTCAATGCTACATCAATCTAAAACGGGTAAGCTAACATTGCATTTTTGAAAGTAATTCATACCGTTAATACAGAGCTGATTGAGAAGGAGTATCTAAGGAAATCGCAGCTTACACGCGTTGGTGTCGTATCGTATAGTCGGATTTTTGACATCTTCTTATTCGGAAAAGTAGTTCGTTCAGTTCTCGTTGGATCTAAGTCGGACAGCGCTCTCTTAGAGCGTCATTCTTTACACTAACCAAATTATGTCGTCAATTTCGTGAAAGTTGGGTTGTCCAAAAGCGATTGTCCCAATTAAATTAACAATCCAGCATTTGTTACTAATAACCCAGCAATTATCTTTTTTCTGTCTATCGCTTCGTTTTTTAATGCGGATCTTTCTCTAATAAGTAAATTTTGCATGATTAACAAAATACATAACCTCATCCGCCAAGAACTATTTTTCCTTATGCGCTGTCATCACATTGCGGTGCAGCGGTTCGATTCATATTCATAAAGGCAATCAGTTCTGAGTCTTATTTTTGTATATAGAAGATGTTTAGTTATTGATACGTAAATTTGAGTAAAGGTTATATTGTTTGTTTGCCGTGATCTTTAAAGTGTAATGAGTTTATTATCCTGAAATTGGAGTTTCCCTTGACTCACCTCAAGCGACAAATAATTATCATTGCTGCATGCAGTCTGGCAAACCTTGTGTATGCGCAAGCCCCACAAATGAATACTACTATCATAGGCTCTGGCTCTCCGGATTATAATCCTGACCGAGTCAGTGCAGGCGTACTAATCACATTAGCTGATACTCAAATTTTGATTGATATGGGTGATGGTGTAAAACGTAATTTAGAGAAGTTGGGGGTTGATGGACGTCAGATAGATGCACTTCTTTTCACCCACCACCATTTGGATCACAATGCCGACTTTTCTTCCGTATTCACTACGGCTTTACTCGGTCGTCACGATTTTCTTGTTGCTGGTCCAAAACAAACTGAAGACTTTGTTGGCGCTAACATTAGTTTGTATGAAGAAGATTTAAATTACCGCCTTGGTAAGACTCAACGTTCTTTAAAAGACAGAATGGAAAGCCTAGCTGTCCGTAAGCTAAAAGGCGGTGATCGTTTTGAAATTAATCAGATAAAAGTCTCGACTCTTTCAGTACCACACACCATCGAATCCATTGCATACCGCTTTGATTATCAAGATCAATCTGTCGTCGTAACGGGAGACTTGAGCTCTGGTCCTGGTGTCGCGCAATTCGCTAAAGATGCCAACTGCTTAATCATTGATTCAGGTGGAATGATCATGAATAACAGTGGTAAGGCTCAACGAAATAAAAAAACCAAATCGGGTCTAAAAAGTAAAACTAAGAAAAAGAATGGTCAACATGCTCATTTAAATATTAAGGAATCTAGTCAAATAGCCAAAGATGCTAACGTAAGTAAACTTGTTTATACCCATTTTGTGCGTGGCGAAATTAATGAAACTGCAAGTCTTAACGTTATCGAAAAACAATATAAAGGCCAAGTTATCTTTGGTGCTGATTTTATGTCGTTAGATTGTGGCAACACAACAACGGCGCAATAAATATCACTACCCTCTATCCCCTTACTGTTAAGGATATTTATGGTTACTTTCATTCGAACAGTTTTTATCACAGCGGCTTGTTGTACGGTTAGTGCGCCTTTTGCTCAAACGGCACCAATAACACCCTCAGTCGACCTTGCAAGTTATCCCGTCGTCTCGATAGATACCGGTCAATATCAGAATAACAACGACAATACTATCACCGATAATGTCACTGGTTTAATGTGGCAGCAAGACTATCAAGTCCTGAGTTTTAATGAGGCCACTGAATACGCTAAATCTACCACTATTGGTGGTTACAACGATTGGCGAGTCCCGACCATTAAAGAGCTGTACTCGCTTATATTGTTCACTGGAGTCGATGCCAGCAATCGAGATATGTCTACCGTACCTAAAGGTGCTAAGCCGTTCATTGATATAGAGGCTTTTGATTTTGCTTATGGCACTAATGGTGCACGGGTGATTGATTCACAGTACCTCACAACCTCGATTTATACGGGTAAAGTGATGGGCAAAGACAAAGCACTCTTTGGCGTTAACTTTGCTGATGGACGTATCAAGGGTTACCCACTTGTCCATCCGCTTTCCAAACTAGATAACAAATTTACGGTTCGCTTGGTCCGCGGGAATTCCGATTATGGTAAAAACCACTTTCAAGATAACAATGACCAAACAGTCAGTGACTTTGCGACTCAATTGATGTGGGCAAAACAAGACAGCCAAACAGGAATGAATTGGTCAGAGGCGAAAGAGTGGATTGTTCAACTGAATAACGAGCAGTACTTAGGATATAGCGATTGGCGCTTACCTACGATTAAGGAGCTGCAAACGATCGTCGATTACTCTCGCTCGCCTCAAGCAACGAGCTCTGCTGCGATCGATCCTGTATTTTCCATATCTTCAATAAAAGATGAACAAGGGAATTTGAATTACCCTGCATTTTGGAGCAGCACCACGCATCTGCGTGTTGGTCCGAAGTCTCAATCACAAGCCGCTTATTTCTGTTTCGGCGAATGCCTGGGCTTTATGAAGAGACCAAAGTCTGGGACTCGCACCCTACTTGATGTACATGGCGCTGGAGCTCAACGAGCGGAGCCCAAAGAAGGCAATGCAAAAGATTACCCTAATGGTCACGGCCCCCAGGGTGATGTCATTCGCATTGAAAATTATGCTCGTGCAGTTCGAGATCTATCTTAATCAAAGTTAAAAAGATAAAACTTTATCAAGGTGGCTTGTTCAATTACGTGTCAATAGAGCGGTTGCCTGTAAAACCGAATGGAGGGGTGTACAAACAATACAGGCAATCAACTTAAGTGGCTTTTCATTCTGGTCTCTATTCATACATTATAATAACGGGGCGGGCAAACGAGTGTCCAATAGCGATGATCTCCTCAAGTAAACCAGAATGATTATCCAGCCGTACTTTGGGTAGAATCAATTTTGTCGCTTTCCCCCTTACCACACCAGTGGTTATAGCGAGCAATAACGTCAAAACTGGGTTATCTAGGAAGCAAATAACGAGTACTGCGCCCTGCTCCCGATTTCACCAAGCACCCCTGCTCAACCAGCGCGGTCAGATGACGAGTGGCCGTTGGTTTACTCACCTTAGCAACCTTATGATATTGGGAGGTATTAATACCGTCGATAAAGTCTCCATTCAACATTCGATTTAGCACTTTTACTTGTTTTTCCGTCAATATGGTCTGGTCAACATTCCGCCAAAAGTTGGTTTTGAATGCAGTCTGATCAATCTCATTCAGCACACCATCAAACGTTTCGTTTAATATTTCAAAAAACCAAACTAACCAGTCGGTTATATCCACATCCCCTTTCTGAGTTTGCTCAAGGATCTCATAGTAGCTTTTTCGATTAGCAAGTATCCCTACTGACATTGCGTAGAAGCGCACTGATTTCTGTTCAGCTTGAGCCAAAGCTAAGTCGGTTAGTAAGCGAGTAATACGCCCGTTACCGTCGTCAAGCGGATGCAATGTAACAAACCACAGATGAGTAATGGCTGCTCTTAATAATGGATCCAATGCCATGTTACTTTTAGAGTCATTAAACCAACTGATGAACGCTTCTAATTCTCTATCAAGAATTTCGCGTCCGGGTGCTTCAAAATGAATAACCGGTCTATCAATACGCCCAGAAACCACTTGCATCGGCTCATTACCTCGCAGTTGACCGCCAGTGACTGGGCTAAACATCGTGTAACCTTTTGGAAATAACTGCTCATGCCAGTGTAGTATTCTTTCAAGTGTGAGGGGTGTGTCTAGATTATCAACAGCGTCTACCATGATTTCCGCTAGGCCATCGGTTTGCTCTGTTGTAGGGAAAGGTCTTGCTTCAGACAGACCCAATTTATTTGCCAACGACGAACGTACAGAGAAGGCATTTAGCTTCTCACCTTCGATGGCACTGGAATGGACGATATTCGCCAACAATGTATCCAGCATGTTCTCTTCTTCATTTTGAGAGTGACTGAACATTTTTCCCAATAGAATGCCCTGGTTTAGACGGATCTGTCTAAGGGTCGGTTCTATAACGGTTTTATCCCAGATAAAGTTAGGCCAATCAGTCTCCTGCCAGATCCACATAAAGAGTCCTTGATTCGATAATACACACTATTCACATCACATTATGATGCGAATAGTACAAACAATCAAATCACAAGATGAGTTGATTAAAGCAATTAATTGCATCACTCTTACTTAAACAAGGTACGACAAGGCCTGAGTAAAAGCTAAACTTTATGCTCACACTCAGCGGAAAGGTTGCTCATATATAACAACCAATGTCTCAATCACACCCCGAACAATCGGAGCACGTTAAGATTGCTTGTTTCAGTTCACAAGAGACATAGGTAATATTCTTTTGATTTCGCTTAGCTTGCATCAAAGCAACATCGGCAAAGTTGGTCATCATCTTAATGTCTTGCATGCTGGTAAGGTTCGCACACCCTAAGCTTATCGAGACAACCAATTTTTCATCACTGCCTGTATCAAACCGCTTGTCAGCCACGCGTGCCCGCAGTCGCTCTGCAAGAAAATAGGCCTCTTGCAGACGTGTATTAGGAAGTAATATTGCAAATTCATCACCGCCATACCGACAACAGTAGTCCTCAATTCGCAGCGCTTCCAACATGAGTCGACCAAGCCCTTCTAAAACATGGTCACCCATGCTGTGACCAAACTGATCATTAATTGATTTGAAGTTATCTATATCAAGCATAAGTAACGACAACGGTTGCTTATGACGTTGGAAGGCGGCATGTTCTCTGATTAGCTGCATCTCAAAGAATCGACGATTGTATAAGCCCGTTAATACATCTCGGATCACCATCGTTTCAAGTTCATTGCGCTTCTCAACAGTGCCAGTCACATCAATAGCAATACCAAACACGCCGATGACCTTGCCTTCCACATCAAGCAAGGGAGACTTCATGACTTGATAAAATCGAGTACGCTGCCCTTTTAAGACACTTTGTTCAATTTTTGATATGGTTTGACCCGCTAAAACACGCTGATCGTTGTAAGCGATATCATTGCACTCATCTAGGTCAAAAAAGTCGTGATCGTGTTTGCCTAGAATCTGCTCGTTGTCCAAACCGAACAACTTACAAATTGCGTCATTAACGAACACATAGCATCCCTCGACATCTTTAATAAAGAAGTAGCTATCGAGTCGATTGAATGCTTGCTTAAAGTCGACCTTATCAATATCGAAAGGATTCAATATCTCACCTATATCGCTGTTTTAAATTAGATTAGTATCCCTATTAAGGTTGTCAACACAACGACCGACATATGCACATGCATTTATAGTAATAATTAGAAAGCTGCTACAAAACAAATGATTCATCCTATAAATCCTGCAATATATTGCAACGAAATGACACTAAACGTGATATTATGCGGAAAATTTTGATCCCTTAGCGTTTACTATGAGATTCCCCGGACAACGTAAATCAAAGCATTACTTTCCAACAAGTAAAAAGAACTTGTCAGTTAGCCAAGCCCAAGCGGCACCAAAGTACTTTCGTCCCACCATTATTGGTGTGGGCCAAACGATCGTGGATATCGAAGCTCGCGTCGACGATTCGTTTTTAGAGAAATATGAGTTGAGTAAGGGACACTCACTTGTTCTTGAAGAAAGTAAAGCCGATGCCTTATATCAGGAGCTTGTTGAACAAGGGTTAATTACTCACCAATTCCCTGGCGATACCATCGGTAATACGCTACACAACTATTCGGTTCTCGCAGACAGCAAATCCGTTTTGCTTGGCGTAATGTCGAAGAATATCGAAGTTGGTTCATATGGATATCGTTACCTTTGTCGCACATCATCTAGAATGAATCTTAATCATCTACAAACCGTAGATGGTCCGATTGGTCGCTGCTATACCCTTATCACAGACGATGGTGAACGTACCTTTGCTATTAACGAAGGTGAGATGAATCAGCTACTGCCTGAAAGCATACCAGAGCAGATTTTCGATAAAGCTTCCGCGCTTGTCGTTTCATCTTACCTTATGCGTGGTAAACCAGACGATCCAATGCCTCTAGCCGTCGCACGTGCTGTTGAGTTAGCGAAACAGAAATCAGTGCCTGTTGTCCTGACTCTTGGCACAAAGTGGGTAATCGAAGGCAACGAAAAATTTTGGCAAGACTACATAAAAGATAATGTCACCATTGTGGCGATGAATGAAGAAGAAGGTGAAGCGCTTACTGGTTTCTCCGACCCACTACTTGCCGCTGACAAAGCGTTAGATTGGGTAGATTTGGTATTATGTACCGCCGGTCCACATGGTTTGTACATGGCAGGATATTGTGACAATGTCGCGCTAAGAGACACAACTCACGAACTCATTGAAGGCCCTATCGAGAACTTTAACCAGTTTGAATTTAGCCGAGCAATGCGTAAGTCAGACTGTACCGACCCACAGAAAGTCTATTCGCATATCGGCCCTTACCTTGGTGGTCCGTTAGAGATCAAGAACACCAATGGTGCTGGAGATGGCGCGTTATCGGCGTTATTGCATGACATGACGGCGAATGCCTTTCATCATAACAATGTACCAAAATCAGACAAACACATCGTCCCTTGTTTGACGTACTCCTCATTGTCGCAGGTTTGCAAATACGCGAACCGAGTAAGTTACGAGGTGTTGATGCAGCACTCTCCGAGGCTGACTCGCGCACTGCCTGAGCGAGAAGATAGCTTGGAAGAAGCATACTGGGACCGATAACAAAAAGAGGCTAATTAGCCTCTTTTTTTGTTAAAACAAAAGATTAAAACTTAGCTGCTCAATATTAGTACAGCATTCTAAATTTTTATCTTTACAAAGAATTATTACCCAGTATTATCTCGACGCAAACGTTTCCCTCATTAATTTTGTGGCTTTAAAGGACCGTTAATGCTATCCGACATTGAAATTTGCAGAAATGCTCCACTTTCCCCTATTACCACCATCGCAAAAGATGCAGGCTTGCTTGATCACGAGGTCTTTCCTCAAGGCATGCATAAAGCAAAAGTGTCTTTAAAAGTGATTGAGCGGTTGAAACCAAACCTTGATGGTAAACTGATTGTTGTGACTGCGATTACCCCTACGCCAATCGGTGAAGGGAAAACGGTGACCACTATCGGCTTGGCGCAAGGCTTAAAAAAACTTGGACAGTCTGTATTCTCTTGTATTCGTCAGCCTTCAATGGGGCCGGTATTCGGCGTTAAAGGTGGTGCAGCGGGTGGCGGATACGCACAAGTCGCACCAATGGAAGAACTTAACCTGCACCTTACTGGCGACATACACGCTGTGACTGCGGCACATAATCTTGCTGCGGCAGCCATCGATGCTCGGATTTACCATGAGCAGCGTCAAGGCTACGAACAGTTCGAGTCCAGAACGGGGCTAACTGCGTTAAAAATTGATATCAAGAACGTCGTTTGGAAGCGTGTCATCGATCATAATGATCGCTCACTTCGAATGGTTACGGTCGGAAAAAATGAAGTCAATAAAACCATCAACGGCATCGAGCGCGACGATGGTTTTGACATCTCGGCTGCGTCAGAATTAATGGCAATCTTGGCATTGTCTGAAAACCTAAAAGACCTCCGCGCCCGTATTGGTCGCATTGTTGTCGCTTACAATTTAGATGGCGACCCGGTTACGACTGAAGACCTTCAAGTTGCAGGCGCAATGGCCGTAAGCATGAAAGACGCCGTTGAGCCGACGCTTATGCAAACGTTAGAGGGCGTACCTACGCTTATCCACGCAGGCCCATTCGCGAATATTGCCCATGGCAATTCCTCAATTATCGCGGATAAAATTGCGACCAAGCTGGCAAGTTACACGGTAACGGAAGGTGGGTTTGGTTCAGATATGGGCTTTGAAAAAGCGTGCAATATCAAAGCAGCCGCGACCGACAAAAAGCCGGACTGTGCAGTAATCGTGGCAACGTTACGTGGCTTGAAAGCCAATTCGGGTTTATATGATTTAAAACCTGGAATGCCAATCCCCGACGCTCTATTTGAAAGTGACAACAAAGCCTTACTCGCTGGCTTCGATAATCTAAAATGGCACATTAACAACGTGGCAAAATATGGTGTGCCAGCGGTAGTTGCGATAAACCAATTTCCACAAGATTGCCAACAAGAATTAGACCTACTGACTCATTGGATAAACGAACTTGCTGCAGACTGTCGTGTTTCTGTCAGCCAAGGATTTTCACATGGCGGCGCAGGCACCGTAGAGTTAGCTAAACAAGTGATGTCAGCTTGTGAAACTCACGTCAATTTCAAACCTTTATACTCACCAGAACAAACGATTAAAGAGAAATTGATGGCCGTTTGTGAGGCTGGGTACGGTGCCGCTACGGTTTCGTTGTCATACCAAGCCCAAAAGCAACTTGCCTTATATGAAGCACAAGGATTCAATCGACTGGCCGTCTGTCTTGCTAAAACACCGTTGTCGATCACCACTGATGGCAGTATCAAAGGTGCACCCTCTGGATTTGAAGTCGTGATTAGAGAGCTTAAACTTTGTGCCGGTGCTGGGTTTATTTATGCATTGTGTGGCAACGTAATGACAATGCCAGGCTTACCTGACAAGCCTGCATTTATGGCACTCGACCTTGACGATGAAGGCAATATTATCGGTTTGAGTTAATGGTTGGCTTAAGTTAGGTACAATGAAAAAGCGACGATTAACGTCGCTTTTTTTATCTCATATTGTTTAACTATTTGGCCACGATTAACGTCAACTCTACTCGCCGATTACACGCCTTACCAAACGATGTAGCGTTAGTACAAGCTGGTACGTATTCACCGTAACCACGGGTATATATCATCTGACGAGAGACTTGGTTTTGAATCAGCGTATTCTTCACGGTTTCCGCACGTCTATCGGATAAGATATCGTTCTTGGCTGTTATACCCGTACTGTCCGTATGCCCACCGATAACGACATCTATTCCCTGCTGCTTTGACAAAAAGCTGGCCAGTTGGAACAACCATTGCGCAGAATTGTTCGATACGCTCGCAGAGCCTGAGGTAAAATGGATTTGCTCTTTTAGACGAATCATCACGTAATCGCCTGGAACGAGCTCGTAATCTAACCCGTGATTAACTAAATACGTTTCTAATGAATCCCATGCTTGCGTTCGATACTGACCATCCGGTCCACCCACTCTTGTCGCATTTGTGGAAGGGGTATTCATCACAGGGGCATTCGCCCAGTCGGGATATTTCACATCATGTTCTGAGCGTGGCGCGGTATCAAGCATTCCAGAAAACATGCTGTCAGTAATCGACGACGTACTACTGCAACCTGTCAGTAAACCCGCCATAATTAAATACGCAATTTTTTTCATCGCTCACTCCACATGCTTGTAACCTCATCCGATAATTTATGTATCGGCCCTCAAAACAGAAACTTTAAGGCTCTAGAATAAAATAATCTTCACATACCTGTTTCAGTTTATTACTAATTGCTTGTCTGAACTAATTACTAGCAGTTACACTCAGTGCATTATTATCAAACCGATGTATTCCAATGATTAAATCTCTCACAAAAATACTCACAGTCCTTTCTTTAGCGGCCGTTATTACTGCTTGCGGCGAATCAGATACCCCTGTTGAAGGTAAGCAGTACAGCGTACTTCCTAATGACTTAAGTCAACTCAACCTTCCACAAGTGACAGAAGTTTTTTCGCTAGGCTGTGGCCATTGTCGCAATCTTGAGCCAATGCTACCTGAACTAGAAGAGCTGACTGATTCAAAGTTGGGGAAAATTCACGTCATGTTTAATGACAGTGCTCAGATAGCCGCCATGATTTTTTATAGTGCAGTAATGCAATCAGAAGACCAACGCGTTCCAGAAGATATGAAGTTGGAGTTATTTTCACTTGTACAAAATCAAGATCTCGACGGCCAACAAAAACAAATTGAACTGGATCGAATTTTCGCTTCTCGTACGATGGTAAGCCCTTATGCGTTAGATGAGGCTCAGCAAAAAGAACTATTTGAATATGTTGAGCTCGCCAACAAAGTCTCTACCGAAGCTCAAATTAACGCCGTACCGACATTCATCGTGAATGGTAAATATGAAGTGATGCTTGCAGGTCATGAAGACATCAAGCAAATCGCAGCAACAATTAACTACCTGAAAAACAAATAGTGTTATAACTGACGTTAGACATTACATTTTATTACTGAAATTTATCAAGGAATTACTGTGTCGAAGATACTTATCCCCATTATCGTATTCATCCTCGCGGGTTTTATGATTTACCGTACATGGACAAATAACAAAGCAGGTGAAGTGAACCTCCAGCAAGGGCAAGCTTTTCTGCAAGAAAATGCAATGAAGGAAGGCATACAAACGACTGAAAGTGGCCTTCAATATGAAGTATTGCATAAGGGTGAAGGCACGGTACACCCGTCAGCGAAAGACAAGGTTAAAGTACACTATCATGGCACGTTGATCGATGGCACAGTATTCGACAGTTCGGTCGAACGTGGTACCCCAATCAGCTTTGGTCTTAATCAGGTCATTAAGGGTTGGACTGAAGGGCTTCAACTGATGTCTGAAGGCGATAAATATCGCTTGTTCATTCCAAGTAACCTTGCTTATGGCAAAGGTGGTTCGGGTCCTATCCCGCCGGCATCCGTGCTCATCTTTGATGTCGAGTTGATTCAAATTCAATAAGCAATCAGCAATCAGCAATCAAGCGTGTGAAGGGTGACAAGGCAAGGTTTGCCTTGTGGCCAAAAAAACTAAAGCACTGATTTAAAATAAAAAAAAGCCCATTTCTGGGCTTTTTTTATTTTAAAACTGAACGGCTAACAATGGCACTGTTCACTCAAAACCAATCTACTCAGCTAGCAGGGTGAAATTCAAACCCCTGAGAAGTGACAAGGTAACAATCCATTCCTCCTGCATGCGCCGCTTGCAATCCTAATTGAGTATCCTCAAACACAATACAGTTGTTTGGCTCTGTCGACATGAGTTTGGATGCCAGTAAGAATGTATCTGGATTAGGCTTGTGTTGTTCAACGTCATTGGATGAAACCACATAGTCAAACTCTTCATAAAGGTTCGCATGCCTGAGCAAACGTTCAGCCGTGTCACGCATGCTCCCCGTCCCAATAGCCATCGGTTTAATACCCGCGTACTTTTTCATCACCTTTAAGGTGTGCGCTATGGGGTCGGCACTCGTTGGATTGTCATTAAATGTTTTCATTTTAAATGCGGCAATCTCGGTCGGTATGCCTTCAATGTTTGCGGCCTCTAACATAACGGCGGCAATTTTTGCGCTGGGCATTCCACCCATCGAGTGTATCCAAGCCTGGTCAAATGGCAGATTAAAATGAGCAGTCGTCTTTGACCACGCTTCAAGGTGGCTTGGCATCGTGTCAAGTAACGTGCCGTCCATGTCAAATATGATCGCTTGATAATGGTCTAGATCTAGCACTTTGAGTCCTCTGTATTAGGGTAAATGGTGACATTCTACTCCTATAGTGTTGCAACAATGATGTTGCCACTTATTTTTTTACAATAACTTGATCGTATTCAGCAATTTCTTTGACGAACACAGAAGGTGTAGACTGGTAAGTCACCCACACTTTTTTCTTCGCACGACTCAAGGCAACATAAAACAACCGTCTTTCTTCTGCGTGGGGATACGTATCGGTGGTCGCTGTAAGTGCGTTATCAAGATGGATGAATTTTCGCTTTGCTGGAAACTGCCCTTCATCCACGTTCACTATAATGACATAGTCGGCTTCCTTACCTTTACTACCGTGGCACGTCATGAACTCGAGCGTCAATTGCTTAAACTGATTTTTCCAATCCTTGAGTAACTCTGGGCAATGGTAATGATTACGCCCTAACAAGAGAACCGATGCTGGTACTCGCGCTTTCGAATTTAAATCTTCTAGAATTTTTTCAACTCGATTACCGTTCTCAATCACCACGGACTTTTGTTTGACGTTTTTATGGCTCTTCAGGTCTTTTTCAATCTGATTTGGATTGGTCTGAATAAAACGATTCGCAACATCACCCAACATATTGTTGAATCGATAGGTTGTATCTAGTTGATGCACCGACGCATTAGGAAATCGTTCAGAAAATCCAGTGGTCAGATCCACATCAGCACCGGTAAATTGATAGATAGATTGCCAATCGTCACCCACCGCAAATAAAGTAGCGTTATCTTCACCCTTAGGATTTTGCTCACATAACCCTTGAATTAAAGCCAGACGATCTGGAGAGATATCTTGATATTCGTCCACCATAATAAATTTCCATGGCGACGAGTAGTGCTTACTTTCAATAAACTTAGTCGCATTGGTTATCATTGACGTGAAATCAATTTGATCGTTCTCTTTTAGCATTTTTTGCCAAGCTTGATAACACGACCAGCACAGCATGAGTTCACTGTTAAGACGAGCATAATCTTCGTTTTCGACTATTTGTTCTTGGATCGCCTTTTTCGTTAAACCTGACGAAACAAGCTGATCTAACTGCTGTTCCAACCACGCGATCAGTTTTGGGTTCTCAGATTGGCTACCCAGTTCATCATCACCTTTCAAATACGCAATGGGCCAGCGTGAAAGGTGTTTCTGCCATCGCTTATAGTTTGTCGGTGTCATCCAGTGCTTTTTAAGCCAATCAACACACCATGCATTTTTTTGCGCTTTTTCAGTCGCCAATGGCGTCAGCGTCGTCGGCACTTTGTTAGACTGTTTCAGGATCTTTAGTCCGAGCTGATGAAAAGTAAGGACCGATATATCATCCGCAGTTTGTCCAAGTTTAGACACCAAACGTTGTTTCATTTCATTCGCGGCGTCACGGCCAAACGCAACCAACAATATTTGCTCTGGCTGTGCTAAATGACTCTGTAAGAGATAAGAGACTCTCGCCATTAGAACGCTGGTTTTCCCTGAGCCCGCCCCGGCTAAAACAAGGTTATGGTCATTATTGTGTAAGACGGCTAACTGTTGAGAATGATTGAGTGGCGATGATTCCGATTGTGCAAATAACACTTGCCAGTTTTCACATTCATTCTCCAGCCAGGACTGATTACGGGAGTGTAATGTATGGCTTGTTTCATCTAGCCAAGGCATTAGAGCGTCAATTCGATTAGGCATACGCCGAATGGCTTCACTCAAAGACATGTTCATGTCTAGGAATTGGCGATTCACTTCCAACTTCCATTCTGCAATCGAAGAATGAGGCAGAAATCGCGGTAGCGTTGTAAGGCGCCGGAGTTCATCCTCCCATTTTGGCAGATGCTCGTTAAGCAACTGACATTGCGTCTCATGCCAATGCTGGTAACAAGAAACGGCAAATTTAGCGAACTCTTGTGCTTTTACCCATGACAATCCTTGTACAACCCAACACAGTTGTGACTTGTCGGCTTCATGGCCAAACACGGAGATCGACGACCAAAAAACACCACGCTTTACAGTGAGCTTTCCTGACCACTCGCTAAAAGGTATCCTGACTTCTGCCCGCGCTGAGTGTAACGTAAGGCTATGTTCATCGAGTTCGATGGTTCTGAATTCGTGCTGGGTAAAAATCTCAGCGGTTGGTGACGCGGTTAGATGCATTTCGCTCATCAATCTTTAACAAATAAAACTACCAACAGTCTACTCCATCAGTTACTGATTTCCATCTAAGTTTCTGTTAGAAATGTGAAAAAACGACGATAATTCGTGTTATTCAAACGGGTAAAACACTCGCTTTGTTCCATAATTTATCCGGATAGTATTTGCTCCAAACAACATTAATTGTAACGTGACGCTTATTTCCTCGAGACAGAGATACACCTGTTCAAGTGGTTTCTGCTAGAATGTTGTTTTGATTCAATATAGCTGCAAATCGTGAGCATTTTTCGCCAACTTCGTCTTCAATGGGCTAATAAAACCTTTAACTACAGCATCCTAATACTCATTACGTTATTAGGCGTTGTCATTCCTGCTTGGTATTTAGACCAGCATACTTGGGTGACACCGCTAATTTTAGGTGTTATCGCCGCTGCACTCGCAGAAAGCGACGACAGTTTTGTCGGGCGCTTGAAAGCCATCACGCTGACTTTCATTTGTTTTGCGATTGCCGCTTTTTCAATAGAGATCTTATTTAATACACCTTGGGCGTTCGCACTCGGTCTGTTTTGCTCGACGTTTCTTTTTATCATGCTTGGCGCGTTAGGCGCTCGCTATGCAAGCATCGCCTTTGGTTCATTATTGATTGCGATCTATACCATGCTGGGCGCGCACGAAAGCACCAATTTATGGTTCCAACCTTTATTGTTGCTTGCAGGATCAGCATGGTATTACTTAGTCTCGATGGTTTGGAATATTTTCTGGCCAATGCAACCTGTTCAACAAAGCTTATCGAATGTATTTAAAGATTTATCTTTGTATCTTGATGCCAAGCGAGGTTTGTTCCACCCCACTTTTGATTTAGTACCACAACCTTATCGACTTGATGAGGCCAAATTTAATGCTCGAACCGTAAACGCACTGAACGCCTGCAAAGCGACCTTACTAAACCGCTCTCGAAAAGGTCATGTTGATGGACCAAGTGACCGATTTTTAAAAGTCTACCTAATCGCTCAGGACATTCATGAGCGCGTCAGTTCAAGCCACTCACGCTACCAAGAGTTATCAGCACAATTTGGGCGTACCGACGTATTATTTCGATTCAAGCATGTTTTAGAGACTCAGGCTCACGCATGTCGAGACATAGCGTTAGCAATCAAGTTAGGTAACGAATACGACCACAACGATCGTTCTATAAAAGCACTGGTTGAACTGCAAGACTCCATCGAATACTTAAATGAGCACAAACAACCTGAACATCTCGCATCACTTGCTCAGCTCAATTACCTCCTAAACAATCTAGCAACGGTCGAAAAACTGTTGAGTAATGTCAGCAACCCCGATAGTGGTATCAGTGATGACACAATTCTAGATGACACAAATCCACATACCTTATCGGCAATGTGGGCAAGAATTAAAGGTAACTTCAATACCGAGTCAATCTTGTTTCGCCACGCTGTACGCCTATCTGTTACGCTTACGCTCGGATACGGCATTATCCAAGTATTTGACATTGAACGTGGCTACTGGATCTTGCTCACCACACTATTTGTCTGCCAACCCAACTACAGCGCGACTCGTAAAAAACTATCCGCTCGTGTTGCCGGTACCTTAGTTGGACTGTTTGTTGGTGTCCCCCTATTAACACTCTTCCCTTCACCCGAAAGTCAGTTATTACTGATCGTCCTTTCTGGCGTTATGTTCTTTGCATTTCGCATTAATAATTATGGCTATGCGACAGGCTTTATTACCGTACTAGTGCTACTTTGCTTTAACCAGTTAGGTGAAGGTTATGCCGTCGTTCTCCCGCGGTTAATGGATACTCTCATTGGCTGCGGACTTGCCGTCGCCGCGGTTCATTTTATTTTACCTGATTGGGAGTCTCGCAAGCTGCATAAAGTGATGGCTGACGCCGTGTATTCCAATCGCCATTATCTAATGCAAATCATTGGGCAATATCGTATCGGGAAGAAAGACGACCTTAACTATCGAATTGCAAGGCGCCGAGCACACAACGCCGATGCGCATTTAACCAACGCAATTTCGAATATGCTCGCAGAGCCTGGGCGTTATCAATTGGCGACCGATGAAAGCTTTCGGTTTTTAACACTAAACCATGCGCTACTCAGTTACACTTCAGCACTAGGTGCCCATCGTCAGCGACTAGAAGATGAGTCGATCCACCTCTTGGTGCTAGAAGCGCACAGAACCATTAATGCGCACCTTGAACAGCTAGAGCATCAATTGGCCACGTATTCAGAGGACTGCGAGTTTTCTACCGTTGAGCAATTTGATATTCATCGTCGATTAACTGAATGGCGAGAAGAAGACGAGCGCTCAGCCCGAATGGTCCTTCAGCAACTTCATTTGATCTACCGGATGCTGCCAGAGCTCCACACTCTAGCCAATACATTTTCAACATTAGAAAATTCTGCGCAAAAAGACGAAAGAAATATCAAAATCACTTAATGCTATGATTTTAAATAATTATTTACAATAACCGTCAGAAAACCCTTGTGAGCCTTGGGTTTTCGACCACTTTTTCTCACCTTTCCTTAAAGATACCCTTACATTTCTCGGACAAGTCTTAATCAATCATTCTATAAATTAGATGCTAAATGATTAATACAAAATACAGATGAACGGACCTCATCCAAACTTGCTCAAGACATTAGTAAAAGGTGATAACATGTCCCATCAACAGTTCGAGAAACTTAGAGAACAGCTTAAGTTACTATCTAATCAACAACTTAAGGCGTTAAAAGGCGAAATTTCAAGTCAGTTAGAGCCAACCGCTCAGTCGCTATTAAATGATGACGAGATGCAAGCACTGTCACAATTATTTAAGTAAGTTAATCTTAAGTAGATTTACGCAGAAGTGTTAGGTTGAAAATTGTATACAAGTATTTCCTTTTAGCACTGAAATTACTTTAAAATCAAACTCTCAGCGACATTACTTAATAAAACTGACTGAATTACGCTTGTATCTGTCCGTGACCTAAGTAGAATTCCCCCAAACTGTTCTACTGCGACTGAAATGCCCAAAATTAATCTACACAAACGAGATTATCTCGATAACATTACACAAGACGCTGCTCTTTCCGAGTTACAAGACAAACTCGCACCAAAGACGCACTCCCCCAGCCAACGTGTCAATCGTAGCCCCAACCTGTCTCAACGACATGTGGATTATCGCTGGAAACAACTCGATAATGACGAGGCCAAGCAACAGCTACTCGACCCTCACACCATTAGCCAAATGCACGAGTACAATAAAAACATTGAGTTTTTCATTGGAACGCTAAAGATGCCAATTGGTACCGCTGGACCACTCAGAGTCAACGGTTTGTTCGCGAATGGCGATTATCAGGTACCACTCGCGACGACAGAAGCCGCATTGGTCGCATCGTATAACCGCGGAGCGAACCTCATTACGGCAAGCGGTGGCGCTAGTGCTATGTTACTCAATGAAGGCGTGACTCGAACACCAGGCTTTGCATTTCGATCGCTTATTGAAGCAGGACAGTTTGTTGCATGGGTCGTAACGCAATTTGATGATTTCAAAATACTCGCAGAATCCACTACCTCGCACGGCAAACTGATTGATATTAACGTCAATATCGAAGGTAATCATGTTTACCTGGTCTTTGAATACTTAACTGGCGACGCATCAGGACAGAACATGGTCACAATTGCGACCAATTGTGTGTTTGAATTTATCTTAGCGCATTCACCAATCCAACCTGAATATGCATTCTTGGATGCAAACCTTTCTGGTGACAAAAAAGCGAATTCACAAACGTTAAGAAGTGTACGAGGCAAAAAAGTAACGGCAGAGGTCACAATAGCAGCAGATCTCATTGAAAAGTACCTGCATACAACGCCTAAGAAAATGTCAGAATTTGCACAAATGACCACTGTCGGTGGAGCATTAAGCGGCACCATTGGCATCAATGCCCATTATGCGAATGCGCTTGCTGCACTTTACATTGCGTGTGGTCAAGATGCCGCGTGTGTCGCAGAGTCAGCGATTGGTATGACACGTATGGAACTGACTGCCAATGGTGACCTTTATGCCAGTGTTACGATGCCTAATATCATGGTGGGAACCGTGGGCGGAGGAACAGGTTTGCCGAGTCAGCGCGCATGTTTAGAGCTTCTTGGGCTACATGGTTCAGGAAAATCTCAAGCATTTGCAGAAGTGACAGCGGTACTATGTTTAGCGGGTGAACTTTCTATTGTTGGTGCGTTCTGTGCCGGCCATTTTTCTCAAGCTCACCATAAGCTGGCGCGGTAGACGTACTCTTTTTTGGATATATAACCGAGACTAGCACCAAGCGCCACCTAGTAATCGACGAGCGCCCCTGCCACACACGAATTAAGGGTGAGGTAAAGTAACCTCACCCTTAACAGTACTTTATTCTCTTTGTTATTTTTAAACTAACTACGAACCTATCTACCTGCAGCGTTCCGAATCATTCTTTCATGATTTGTAGTGATATTGTCTAAAATGCTTAAGTGCAAGATTTAATGACTTCTCTTTAATGGGTTTTACAATAACGTAATCAGCGCCTGCTTGTAAAAATGCATCTCTAGTCGTTTCTAGGTTGTCGGCTGTGCACGCGTAAATAGGCGTATCTATTTCGCTATTCTTTTTTATCTCTCGCGTAATCTCAATCCCTGAAATGGATGGCAGTTGGTTATCCATCAATATCAGGTCAAAGGACATACTATTTAACAGTTCGAACGCTTCGTGTCCTTCCCTCGCCCACATCACATTCATCCCATACTTCTCGCAAAATGCTTTAGCGATAAAAGCGTTAGTATGATTATCTTCCACCAACAACATACTAAGCGAACGGTCAAATAAATGATAATCGAGTTCGGGTTCAGCCAACGGCGTTTTGATACTTGATTCAATGACGAATTCAATTGGGATCTCGATTGTGAACCGAGTCCCTCCACCTAACTTACTTTCCAGTAAAACGTCGCCATCGAGTAAGTGCACTAAATGCTTGACAATGGCAAGGCCTAAACCGCTCCCCCCATACTCACGAGTTGAGGTTGCTTCAGATTGAACAAAGGGATCAAAAATCAGAGACATTTGGTCAGCAGAAATTCCAATTCCCGTATCTTCGACAATAATGCGCAGTGTGTCCAACTCATGACCATTGGTTTTACTTAAAATAAATGATGCCTGCACTGAACCTTGATGTGTGAATTTAATCGCATTACTAACCAAGTTAAATAAGATTTGATTCAGTCTCACTTGGTCTGAATTAAGCATCGTATTTACAGGCAATTGATCATCAATAACAAAATCCACGCCTTTACTTTTGCATAATGGTCCATAAATACCATTTAATGCACTCGTAATCTCACTAAACTTAAATATATGCTTCTCTATATTAAAGCTGCCATTTTCTATTTTCGAAAAATCAAGAATATCATTTAAAACCGCAAGTAAGTGCTCTCCACTTTGGCAAAGGACTTTAATTTGTTCTTGATAATTTACATCAGCACTGCCTTGTTTAAGAAGCTGTGAGATCCCTAATATACCGTTTAGAGGCGTGCGTATTTCATGGCTCATCTTAGCTAAGAAATCGGTTCTTGCTTTGGCGGCTGATTCTGCTTCTTTTCTTGCTTTTTTACTTTGTCGCTCAGCATCAATTAAAACCGTAATATCCAGTCCTTGTGCAAGAACAAATGTTTTATTACCTTGGGGCTGAATGGCTGAGAGATTCCAACGAAATACTTTATTTCCGATAGGTACATTGATCCCGGTTAGCGTTGCGCCTAGGTTAGCCTTCTGAACATGGACTTTCATTTGTTCAACAAACTCTGTATAGGGCTTGGTGTCGGCGCCTTCAATTTCATTCGTTAACCCCAGTACTTTCCTACCTGCAGGGTTAATCTGGGTAATGGTTGCCGTATCGGACCAAACGATAATCGGTGATAACGAAAAATTGAATAAGTCCTGGAACAATTTTTTCTGTTCCGACAACCTTTCAAATGTATCGTTCAAGGTCATACCTATATGGTGGAACTCATAGATCGGTGACCCTGAAAAATTAAATAAGTCGCCCTCATTGCTGGAAATTTTTGTGTAAGACATGAGGTTTTCAAGCTCGATGCTCACCTTCCTGTTTAACCACCTTCGCGTCACGAATGATACTGATATAATGATGACTAGCGATAAAGCGATCCCGATCAGATAATTATTTCTTAAAACATTGCCCCTAGCGTTACGCTGAATTGAATATATTTTAAGTGTGTGTTGATTGAGGCCAACCGCCAAATGAGTTTCTGATATTAATAGTGGACCTAAATCCCGTTTACCATTTTTTATCATGGTCAATATTGAATGGTGCGTATAATTATCATCATCTGATATAGTTGAAGCTACAAAATGCTCATCAAACATTAATAATACATCGTCACTATTACTGCCACTCATTAAGCTAGACAATAACCCAGCGTTATCATTTAATACAATGCCCGCCAGTAAATAACCTAAAACTTCTCCTGATTCGCTATGGATAATGGGAGTCCTACGGACCAAAATAAATAACTCCCCCAATTGAGAGTCCACTCGAACCACATTCCAATTACTATGGGCACCTATTTGCTGCAAAACGTCAATAAGGCTATGATCTTCTAAACCGTAAAATAGTGCATTACCATCATCCCAAATGATGTCGGTAAGATGAGTAATAAAACGAAAATCTGGGGAGTGTATCGGCTCCAAATTATCTTCGCGTAAGAAATAATAATCAAGAGACCGAGTATCATAGTTTTCAAAATACTGCTCAACCGTATCGCTCTTGGCATTACTATCTTGTAATATTTTGAGTGACGCTAACCGGTAATCAAAATAGTTGACCATTAAACTGCTTGTCTGACGGGACGTTCGCTGTATTTCTTCTTTGACAAGATCTCGGCTTAAATGCCAGCTTTGCAACAGCATTCCAATAGTAAAAACACCTACCACCCAGACAACTATCCGGGTGATAAGTGTAACCAGCGTTTTACGACTATTAAAATGAGTCAACGGCATCATTATTTATCGGAATAACGAAAGGCTTGTGCTTTCAGCGTTTCAATTTTCTGTTCTGAATCTAAGCTTGTGACCAGCTCGAAATCACCAGAATATACCGTTGGAACCGGTTTGTTTTCCAAATCCCTTTTGATTGCTTCTGCCATTGCTATACCGGTATCGTCATTCATACGCATAACAGTAACATCAAGGTCGCCTTTTCTAATTGCATCTAGCTCGGCGGATCCCCCACCCCAACCGTTTATGATGACATCATGTCGATCCAATTCTTTGATGGCCTCAACCGCACCTAGAGCAATATCTGTCGCACAAGCATAAATAAAATCTATTTCAGGATGCGCCTTCAACATATCTTTTGCCGCTTGGTAACCGCTCAACTTATCTGCTTTTGTATAATAAGACGAAGCGAGTCGATAACGGTTTTCCCTGGACATATCTTCAATAAAGGTTCCACCACGTGCATCACTCACATAACCCTCAGAGAAATATAAAACGGAATATGAGCTGTTTCCCGTCACGGTTTCCTTAAAGTAATCCGCTAGTACGTGACTACCTTTAACGTGATCAAATCCAACGTACATGAAGGGTTGATTATCAGCCCACGCTTTTACTGGGGTGGTTATATTCTGAAGAATTAGCTTTGTGTCTGTCGAATTCTGTACATGTTCGATAAACTTTCGATGACGAGTCGTATCTAACGTGAAGATTAAATACCCCGTTTTATTTTTAATTGCCTCCATTAACGAAACACTTTGTTGTCGGAGGTCAACATTAGGGCGAGTGAAGACTTGATTAATCTCATAATCAATCCCCAGTTCATCCATTCTCGATTCAAAAGCTTTAATATTCCGAATCCAGTAATCCGAAACCTGTTGACCAGGGTAGACAACCGATATCGTAACGGGATCTTTTTGTTTCACCGACAAACGAACTGCCGAAGCTCTCACGCTTTTCGTCAACTCATCGGTTAATTCATTTTGGGTTGGGAACTCATTAAGGTATTCATGATACTCCCAATATCCAGGAAGTGAATTCCCTGCCAGCACAGGCGCTGACAACGAAATGAGCAATGCTTTAGTTAATATTGAAAACGTCTTTTTCATTAGTAATTATCATTTTGGCGTTTTAATTAATTGTATACAACATAACGTATTTCAGCCAGTAAACTCGTTATTCGTTTCGTACAAAAACAGAAGCGTTGACAACCAGATTCTCTTTAGTGGCTTTGGGCAGCTTTTTTATCGCTATTTCTGTCTTTAATGCCTCACTTTTATTCGCGACTTCTTGCGTCCAGACAAGATGCAAAGGGCCTCGACCGCGTAACGATTTGGCCCCTTTCCCTGTTTCGTGTTGTAGAAAACGCCTTGCCATGTTGTTAGTTATGCCACAGTACAGTTTGTTTTCATTCGTTCGAAGCAAATACACCGTCCATGGCGTGGTATCGATGGTCACTATTCTCATTCCTGCTTAAAGTCGATTTATGAGCACCGAGTAAGGCATTTTATATTGTACAACCGATCAATTAGTCAATTAGTCAATTAGTCAATTAGTCAATTAGTCAATTAACGAGTTAACCAGCGCCTTGAGTTCGGCCAACTCAGATTCCAGGGTTTGAACTTTGAATTCAAGAGAGTCAATACGACCGTCGTTTTGGTTACTCGATGTAAATGATTGAGAAGACGCCTGTGACAATGCCTCGATGTCCACCTCACCGCTAAACAGATGTGCGTAGCGAGAATCACGCTTACCAGGTTCACGAGGCAGTTTAACCACTAAAGGGCCTTGTTCTCTGGATGCCATCGCATCGAGCGTGACTTCCACTTCTTTGACATCTGTAAAATTGCATAAACGGTTAGTACGAGTTCGTAATTCACCTGGGGTTTGCGCACCTCTAAGCAGCATACAACATACAATCCCTTTCTCTTGCTTAGACAAACGTAGATCACCAAACTCAGTATTACAAAAGCGATGTTGATACTTCGACACTCTGCTGTTGAATGCACTTTCGTCATTCACTAAGCGACGTGTAATTAATCCCTCTAGGGTATCTTGTACTTCAGCTTCGGATAACGACAAGACAGGCTCGCGGTTACTTTTTTGATTACAGGCAGACGTAAGACTGTTCAAAGTTAATGGGTAATGATCTGGTGTTGTTACCTCCTTTTCAATTAAACAGCCGATAACTCTTGCTTCAAGGGGGGAAAGTTCAATGCTCATATTTATCCTTCTTGCTCTCGTCTTTTTGTTTAAATGCGTGCGTTTAATGCTCTATCAAAAATGGCATTTTAATAAATCGACCATGTTGATCTACCATCACCACTCGAGAACGATTCAATTCAACTTCGGTACGCTCTTGCTTAAGACGCTCACGGACGTAAGCCTCTTTCAGTTTAGGCGAGATATCATGATCAGGAGAAGCCATGTCAGCGAGCATATCACTACTTACCTTTATCTCACTCGCGTACTTGGGCGGTCGATTTGAATTGGACAACATTATTTGGCACACACTATAAACTTCAATACCCCCAAATATAGCGCTAACCGCCCTCTCAACTCAATCGGTTATTCTTCTAAGTGTCTAGATTATAAGCAACAATGCGACAGCATTGATCTAAGGACTGTTCTACAGGCAATTGTTGTGTTTTAATCAAGTTAGATTTTGACGAATAATTTAGGAAAGGATTTTATGAGTAGTGTATTCGAAATCGTGTCTCAAGCACGTCGTAAGAACAAACTAAAACGTGAACTACTAGACAACGAAAAAAAGGTTCGTGATAACCGCAAACGTGTCGATCTTCTTGAAAACCTTCTGGACTACGTCAAGCCAGACATGACACAAGATGAAATCTTGGCGATTATCAAAAACATGAAAGCAGATTATGAAGACCGCGTTGATGATCATATCATCAAGAGTGCTGAAATTTCTAAAGCCCGTCGCGATATCAGCCGTCGCATTCGTGAGCTGACAGAAGAAGACAAGCAACAAGTGCAAGGCAAGAAGTAATACTGCCGATTCATTTGGTTGTTATCAACGCTCGCTATCTCAGCGAGCGTTTTAATTTGATTCTCTCCCCTTAAACCTTACTGTTCCACACGAATAAGCACCAGCATGCACAAGTACTCTCCACGCAAGAAATCCTTCAACAGATCTTGTCATTAACACACCGTTAATTCGAAAAAACGTTTGCGTAATCGCTAACCCTCTCCAATAGACAACCTTTGGGTTTCCTCGACACATTGGGCTTGTTATATTAATTCCATCAACCCAACGAACCATTCGGGGCACGGAGCTTCCTCGTTAATCTCATGATGAGAAGAACTGGTACCAGTTAAACTGGCAAGATTTAGAGGAAAACAAATGGACGTTAATACAGTGGAAATTCTTGGCTATGCCGCTTCAATCATGGTGGCTATTTCACTAACAATGAAAGACATCGTAAAATTAAGAGTACTGAATTTTATCGGCTGCGCACTGTTTACTGCCTATGGACTGGCAATCGACTCTATGCCAGTAGTGGTCACTAATGGATTTATTGCTTGTGTGAACGTATATTTTCTAGCGAAGATGCTAAAAGAAAAGAAGTCAGTTAAGTCAATGGCTTAACTTAAATTCAAGCCCATAGATAGTTATTTTTCATGGGCTTGAATTTAATATATACACTCTTCAATAGGCGCAACTATATCCCTAGTAAACGGCTATACCAAGTGACTTCTCCATAAGAGATGAGATCAAAAATGGTCAAAAAAACTGCGGTTATTAACGCCAATTTTATTAGTTTGTATACAATAAACATACTTGCTCCCTTTCATTTGAACACGAGTTTATCTATCCCGCTTAATACGCGCAAGATGTAAAGTGTTTCTGACCTCCCCCCAACTCTTCTCTCACGATCCTGCGAGCTACTCATCGCGATATTTTCTGTCCACAATACGCTAACGCCTGCAACTTAAGCGCATTCAACGGCTTACTACTAAAACTCCTATCAGCTGCCGTACCCATTCATCATCCACACACTTAACCACTGAGAAAAACATCTCATGTACGCTGAGTTTTCGTTACCGATCAAATTATCAACATGTATTCACCATTTTGGTGAGTGACTTGCACGCATGAACCAAAATGCGGCGCACTTCATTTTTTATCTCGCACCTACAATAACAATTAGAAAAAATTAAACATTTAAAATCAATGCGTTAAGCTTTTATTTTCTCCAGTGTCGATTTTGGCAACAATCTTGCTCCAAGAATAGTTATTCATTACAAGGAGATAAAAATGAAGACTACCAAAAAGCTCACACTGGCCACTCTTGGCGCTATTGCCGCATTGTCCGCTTCCGCCTACGCAGAAGAAACGATCAAAGTTGGCGTATTGCATTCTTTGTCGGGAACAATGGCGATCAGTGAAACCACACTAAAAGACACAGTGTTGATGCTGGTCGAAGAACAAAACAAAAAAGGCGGTTTGCTTGGTAAAAAACTAGAGGCGGTTGTCGTCGACCCTGCGTCAAACTGGCCACTATTTGCAGAAAAAGCACGTGAACTGATCGAAAAGGAAAAAGTCGATGTTGTGTTTGGTGGGTGGACGTCGGTCTCGCGTAAATCCATGCTTCCTGTCTTCGAAGAACTCAACAGTATCTTGTTTTATCCCGTGCAATATGAAGGTGAAGAATCTTCTAAAAATGTCTTTTATACAGGCGCGGCGCCTAACCAACAAGCGATCCCTGCCGTTGATTACCTAATGAATGACTTAGAGATTGAACGTTGGGTGTTAGCTGGGACAGACTACGTTTACCCACGTACCACCAATAAAATTCTCGAGGCTTATCTCAAGAATAAAGGTGTTAGCGACAGTGACATCATGATCAACTACACGCCATTCGGTCACTCTGATTGGCAATCTATTGTTTCAGATATCAAGAAATTTGGTTCCGAGGGTAAAGCAACCGCTGTCGTCTCTACGGTCAATGGTGATGCCAACGTCCCCTTCTATAAAGAACTTGGCGCACAAGGCGTATCATCTGAAGACATTCCAGTCATCGCGTTCTCTGTCGGCGAAGAAGAATTATCTGGCATGGACACCTCTTCACTCGTTGGTCACCTTGCGGCATGGAACTATTTCATGAGCGTTGATACCGATGAAAACAGTGAATTCATCGAGACATGGCAAAAATTCATCAAAGACGATAAACGTGTGACCAACGATCCAATGGAGGCACACTACATCGGTTTCAATATGTGGGTTCAAGCGGTCACCAATGCCGGCACCACCGATGCAGAGACTGTGCAAGACGCTTTGATTGGTGTTGCCGTTCCGAACTTAAGCGGTGGTTACTCAACTATGCTGCCTAACCATCACATCACCAAACCAGTGCTGATTGGTGAAATTCAAGACGATGGTCAATTTGATACTGTTTGGGAAACAACAGGACTTATTGCTGGAGATGCTTGGTCTGACTTTCTTCCGGGCTCAAAGGATCTGTTCTCAAGTTGGAGCAAGCCTTTTTCATGTGGCAGCTTTAATGTCAAAACAGCGAAATGTTCTGGTTCTAACTAACCAAGCCTGATCTATCGCCAGAAATCTTCTTAACCGGGATGTCATGTAAATATTGAGGTCATCACTCGTATTTAAATCGTCACCCATGGTGAGTAGATATTGTTGCTCGGTGTTTTTGCAACACATTAACGCCGAGCATCGCTGACTTTTGGATACGTTTTTCGAAAAGTCAGATCATAACTATAAAACACAGGACGTCAGAATATGAAAGCATTGAGAATACCCATTACTTTCTCTCTCTTTTTCACATTACTTTTTTCTTCGCTTGTCCATGCAGAAACCGTCACATCTTATGAACAAATCGCCCCAACACTTATGGGTAAGAGCACAAAAAACAAGCAACTTGCCATTAACTGGCTCACAGAACAACCTGAGAAATCGCAGAATCAACGCCTATTGAATGGTTGGTTGAACGGTGATCTTTATTTTCACCCAGAAACGAATCAGCTTTACGTTATTGATAATCTTGCTGTCAACCAACAAGCTGAAACCGTATATTCTCAATCCACTCTCGTCATCACAAATACTCGTGACTTCAAAAAAGTACGAGTCAACAATAAGCTACGTAAGGAAATTCGGTCAGAGCTCGCCAAAATGGGACTCTTCGCTGAAGACAGCACCACTCGCTTGAATGCTGTCCTTTCTCTGGTTGGCAATACCGAACCCGCCCTCAATGCCGACATAGCACTCGCACTTGCGACAGAAAAGGATTCGGCAGTTATCAACGCGATGACCCTTGCGACGGCTGCTTTTGGTGCATTATCTGACAATAAGTCGATACAACTTGCATCAATCGTCACACTATCAAGTTACAAAAACTCGATTGTATTCAGCCGACTGACTGACGTGATGAATAAATCAACTGATGCAGAGGTTCTTGCTGCTGCACAAAAAGGTTTGGACCAGTACCAACAAAGTCAACGCTTGTACTCCGGAGTGGAAACCGCATTCTTCGGCCTTAGCATGGGGTCCATCTTAGTACTTGCGGCCATTGGACTTGCGATCACCTTCGGCGTAATGGGCGTGATAAACATGGCTCATGGTGAACTAATCATGATCGGTGCTTATACCACTTACGTCATGCAACTCTTAATGCCAAACCACCTCGGGCTGTCACTTATCTTGTCCGTCCCTATGGCGTTTCTTGTTTCCGGTGCCGTTGGGATAGCCATCGAACGGGGTGTAATCCGTCATTTATATGGTCGCCCCCTTGAAACATTACTGGCAACCTTTGGTTTGAGCCTTATTTTACAACAAGCCGTTCGCTCCATTTTCTCGCCACTAAATCGCTCCGTTAGTACCCCTGACTTCATGTCAGGTGCATTACAAATTAACCCTATGTTGTCGATCACTTACAACCGTTTGTACATTGTGCTTTTTTGTTTTGCCGTCTTCATGGCATTACTTACGCTACTCAAGCGAACGCCTCTCGGGTTGCAAGTTAGAGCGGTCTCACAAAACCGTTCAATGGCAAAGGCAATGGGTATCAGGTCAGAGCGTGTGGATGCATTGACCTTTGGGCTAGGTTCTGGCGTTGCGGGTGTCGCTGGTGTTGCATTGTCCCAACTGACTAACGTTGGTCCAAACATGGGTCAGGCATACATTATTGATTCATTTATGGTTGTCGTGTTTGGCGGCGTCGGGAACTTATGGGGAACGCTTGTTGCGGGGCTGGGGCTTGGCATATTTAACAAGATTCTTGAGCCATGGGCTGGCGCAGTACTCGCAAAAATTTTGGTGCTTGTCTTTATTATCTTATTCATCCAAAAACGTCCACGAGGCTTATTCCCTCAACGCGGCCGCGCAGCAGAGAGTTAAGGAACAACGATGCTAATGTCTATTTTAAAAAATGACCGCGGTGGCCAGTTTACCATCGCGATACTATTTGCTATGGCGGTATTCATACCCATGGCTAACTTGTTGCTGCCAACAGGACATCCTCTCCATATCGAGACGTTCACGATTTCCTTATTAGGTAAGTATCTCAGCTATGCCATGTTGGCACTTGCTGTGGATTTAGTGTGGGGATATTTAGGTATTTTGAGTCTTGGTCACGGCGCATTCTTCGCGCTTGGTGGCTATGCCATGGGTATGTACCTCATGCGCCAAATCGGTGACAGAGGCGTCTATGGCAATGCAGAGCTACCTGATTTTATGGTCTTCCTAAACTGGAGCGAAGTGCCTTGGTTCTGGCAAGGTTTCGACCAATTCTGGTTTGCGTGCCTTATGGTCGTGCTTGTTCCTGGCATATTGGCGTGGGTTTTTGGTTATTTAACGTTTCGCTCTAGAGTGTCCGGTGTGTACTTATCCATCATGACGCAAGCGTTGACGTT
Organism: Vibrio sp. 10N.261.51.F12; assembly: GCF_041471725.1. Lineage (NCBI taxonomy): Bacteria > Pseudomonadati > Pseudomonadota > Gammaproteobacteria > Vibrionales > Vibrionaceae > Vibrio > Vibrio sp. 10N.261.51.F12. The sequence goes on from NZ_JBFROV010000005.1 coordinate 245,009, forward strand.
TGCACTTATGCTAGCGTTTTTTAGAAATGAAATGGGATTTGGGGGAAATAACGGTCTTACCGACTTCAAAGACATCATCGGTTACAGTTTGCAAGCCGACGGAACCAAAATCGCCCTCTTTGTTTGCACCGCCATCGCGTTGATTCTTTCATACCTCGTCTGCCGTATGGTGATCAATAGTCGCTTAGGGCGAGTGTCACTCGCGATTCGTGATGCCGAGTCACGCACACGCTTCATGGGCTACGATGTCGACAACATGAAGTTATGGATTTTCATCCTTTCTGCCGTGATAGCTGGTGTCGCGGGTGCGTTATATGTTCCGCAAGTTGGCATCATCAATCCAGGTGAATTTTCGCCTCTTAATTCTATCGAAATTGTTGTTTGGGTGGCACTTGGAGGTCGAGCCACGCTATTTGGTGCCATCGTTGGTGCCTTACTGGTTAACTATGCAAAAAGCTGGTTCACCGTTGAATTTCCAGAAATCTGGCTGTTCGCACTCGGCGGACTATTTGTGTTGTCTACGATGTACCTACCAAAAGGCGTCATGGGTTTTGTGGCCGATCAGGGTTCAAAATTAAGACGTGCTTCGCCTCATCCCAAAACTAAGGAGGCGACACAATGAACGCCCTGAGCCGCTTAAGTGAAACAACTCAAGTTTTAAAGTCTTTTACCAAACGAGATGAAGTCTTTGATTTCATCAAGCCTCAACATCATCCATTGATCGATACCTCACACAACATCTTGTTGTATTTAGAAGGGGTCAATAAATCCTTTGATGGGTTTAAAGCCATTAATGACCTTAATTTATACATCAAGGAAGGCGAACTTCGTTGCATTATCGGTCCAAACGGTGCAGGAAAAACCACCATGATGGATATTATTACAGGCAAAACAACACCCGATACAGGTTCAGTTTGGCTTGGTTCGAATATTAATCTTTTGGATATGAATGAAGCGGAGATTGCCAATGCTGGGGTCGGCAGAAAGTTTCAAAAGCCAACGGTCATTGAATGTTTAACTGTATGGCAAAACCTTGAGCTCGCGATGGCTGGCCAACGCTCAGTTTGGGCAACATTCCGTGCAACATTATCTGGTGAGCAACGCGATAAGTTACGTTCAGTGCTAGAGCTGATCCACCTTCAATCTGCCGAGACTAATCTCGCCGGTAACCTTTCTCATGGCCAAAAACAATGGCTTGAGATTGGCATGTTACTCATGCAAAACCCAAAACTATTGCTCGTCGACGAGCCTGTTGCAGGCATGACACACCAAGAAATGGACAGAACGTCAGAGCTCCTTAATTCTCTAGCTGGGAAGCACTCAGTCGTTGTCGTCGAACATGACATGGATTTTGTACGCTCCATTGCAAGCCATGTCACCGTGCTCCATCAAGGACATGTTCTAGCGGAAGGCACAATGGATCAGGTGCAAAACCACGCGCAAGTCAAACAAGTATATTTAGGAGAATAGCGATGCTCAGTATTCAAGGAGTCAACCAGTTCTATGGTGAAAGTCATACGCTTTGGGATCTGAACGTCGAGATTCCAAAAGGTAAATGCACGGTGTTAATGGGAAGAAACGGCGTTGGAAAAACAACGCTCCTCCAATCGATTATGGGGCTCGTTAAAATTAAAGATGGCCAAATTCAGTTGAATGGCGAGAGCATTCAACAAAAAGCCCCAGAAGAACGCCCTCGCCTCGGGATTGGCTATGTCCCGCAAGGAAGACAAATATTTCCGACACTTACGGTCGAAGAAAATCTTCAAGTTGGTCTTCCGATTCGTCAACGCGGCGACCGAAAAATACCGGCATTTATCTACGATATTTTCCCAGTGTTAAAAGAAATGCGTCACCGCCGTGGCGGCGACTTGTCCGGTGGTCAACAGCAACAGCTAGCGATCGGGCGCGCGCTCGTTGTTGATCCGCAGCTGCTTATATTAGATGAGCCGACGGAAGGCATTCAACCCAACATAGTTCAAGAAATTGGCGACATCATTCTTATGCTCAATCAAAAATATGGGCTTACTGTTTTGCTGGTCGAGCAAAAACTGCCATTTGCACGAAAAGTCGGTGACCAATTTTGTATCCTAGACCGCGGACGAGCGGTTGCGACGGGGGAAATGCCTGCGCTTAATGAACAACTTATCTCGGAGTACCTGACCGTATGACGACTCCCCAGCACGCTTCTTCTCTGACGCCCTCCTCGCCAATAATGCCACCAAGTGCTTCAGTGCACTCGACACCATGCAACGATGTCAACGCAGGTTGGATAGCAGAGCTCAAGCTAGGTTTTATTGATCGAGGGGACAAAACGGTCTTAAAACATCGCTCTCAAAAAGGCCCTTTGTCTATACAGCGCCCACTCTATCCAGAAAAAAACATATGCCATGTCTATTTATTACACCCTCCAGGCGGTGTGGTGGGTGGCGATTCATTGACTATCGATGTGCAGGTAGAGTCAGGGGCCCATACCCTGATCACGACACCAGGAGCAACTAAGTTCTACCGTTCTGATAATAAGCTGGCGAAGCAGACTCAAACTCTCGTGGTCGAAGATGGTGCGACATTGGAATGGTTGCCACAGGAAAATATATTTTTTCCAGACAGCCATGCAAAGGTAAACACACATATCTATCTCACTGATAAATCTAGATTTATGGGTTGGGAGATGCACTGTTTTGGACGCCCTGCACTAAATGAGGGATTCGATATTGGTGCAATCACAGGTAAGACAGCGGTTTTCATCAATCAGCAACGCGTTCTCACCGAACAAATTAAACTAATAGGTGAAGATAAACTCTTTAGTATCAATGGACTAAGAGACTGTTCCATGACTGCATCATTCTTTATTACCAATACTGATGATGAGTTATTTGAGTTGGTACAGAGCTTGCTGAATGCAATACAGGGCAGAGAAAAATACGCCAGTCTTATCCTTGGTATCACCCATATTGAAGGGTTAATTATTATTCGGGCTTTAGGGGAATGGAGCGAAACTATCCTAGCGGCATTCAGTGAAATTTGGCAGCAGGTTCGTCAAGTATGGCTCGGTAGCGCCGCTGAATTACCAAGGATTTGGGCAACGTAATTAACAGCAAGCCGTTAAGAAAAAAATTAAATAGCAAAACACCGTAACCGGTGCGATCCGACACGAGATGTCATCGCGCCAGATCAATCCACCACGACATGGACAGCAAGATGGAATTAACGCCAAGAGAAAAAGATAAGCTACTTATTTTTTGTGCCGGCATGCTAGCGAAGCAACGCAAAGAAAGGGGAATTAAACTCAATTACCCTGAATCGATCGCCTTAATAAGTAGTGAGATTCTCGAAGGCGCTAGAGAAGGAAAAAGTGTCTCGGACTTGATGGGTTACGGACGAACCATTCTAAGCGCTAATGACGTAATGGATGGTATTCCCTCTATGATCCCAGATATACAAGTTGAAGCCACCTTCCCGGATGGCACCAAACTCGTCACCGTCCACGAACCCATTGTTTAGGGCTTAATTCATGACAAATATTGCGAAACAAACCAGTGCTTTTATTCCCGGTGAATTACAAGCCGCGAGTGGCAGCATTGAATTGAACCCCGGTAAGCAAACGCTGACGGTTTCTGTAAAAAACCTCGGTGATAGACCCATTCAAATCGGTTCTCACTATCACTTCTATGAGGTCAATGAAGCGCTAGAATTCGACCGCATTTCGAGTAAAGGTTTTCGCCTAAACATACCTGCAGGCACAGCGACTCGTTTTGAGCCTGGACAGTCTCGTACGATAGAACTTGTCGAGTTTGGTGGCAAACGTGAAGTATACGGTTTTCAAGGTAAGGTCATGGGTTCGCTTTAGTCGACAGCGCCTTACTTTGAACACCCAGGTTTTATACAAACACATAATTAGCAAAATAATAATGAAAACAATAACAAGGACAGGTTATGGCGAGTATTTCTAGACAAGCGTACGCGGAGATGTTTGGCCCAACAGTTGGCGACCGTTTACGACTCGCTGATACAGAGTTGTGGTTAGAAATAGAAAAAGATTTCACGACCTACGGCGATGAAGTGAAGTTCGGTGGTGGAAAAGTAATACGGGACGGCATGGGACAGAGCCAGCGACCTAGCGCAGAAACCCCGGATTTAGTGATTACCAACGCCGTCGTATTGGATTACTGGGGTATCGTAAAAGCAGATGTTGGCATCAAAGATGGCCGCATTGCCGCCATTGGTAAAGCTGGTAACCCTGACATACAGACGGGTGTCGATATCATTATCGGCCCGGGAACTGAAATAATCGCAGGTGAAGGATCGATATTAACCGCAGGTGGCGTTGATTCTCATATTCATTTTATCTGCCCACAACAAATTGAAGAAGCCTTGGCGTCTGGCGTGACCACCATGATAGGCGGCGGCACCGGACCAGCCACTGGAACCAACGCGACCACATGCACGCCTGGTCCTTGGAACATTCATCGTATGCTGGAATCTCTTGATCAATTTCCAATGAACTTTGGATTACTTGGAAAAGGAAATGCAAGTCAACCCGAAGCACTTCGCGAGCAAGTGGCAGCTGGTGCCATTGGATTAAAACTCCATGAAGATTGGGGGACCACACCCGCTTCTATCGACACCTGCTTAACCGTTGCTGATGAGATGGATGTTCAAGTCGCGATTCACACCGATACCCTTAACGAGTCTGGCTTTGTAGAGTCGACACTTGGGGCCATTGGCGACCGTGTTATACACACTTACCATACCGAAGGCGCTGGTGGTGGACACGCTCCTGATATCATTCGCGCTTGTGGGGAAGCCAATATACTCCCCTCTTCAACGAATCCAACCAGACCTTATACCGTCAACACCGTTGATGAACACCTGGATATGCTAATGGTCTGTCATCATCTTTCACCATCAATTGCTGAAGATGTTGCCTTTGCGGAATCACGTATCCGTAGAGAAACCATCGCTGCTGAGGATATCCTTCATGATCTCGGCGCATTCTCAATGATTGCCTCTGACTCACAAGCGATGGGCCGAGTCGGTGAAGTTATCACTCGTACATGGCAAACCGCTCACAAAATGAAGGTTCAACGTGGTCATTTAAAGGAAGACACTGACTTTAGTGACAACTTCAGATTAAAACGATACGTCGCCAAATACACTATTAACCCAGCAATTACTCATGGTATGAGTCACGAGATTGGATCCATTGAGGTTGGAAAGCTTGCTGACCTCGTGCTGTGGAAGCCCGCGTTTTTTGGTGTTAAGCCGAGTTCAATTATCAAAGGCGGAATGATTGCAATGGCACCAATGGGCGACCCTAACGCGTCAATCCCTACCCCACAGCCCGTACATTACCGATCCATGTTTGGTAGCTACGGTAAGGCATCTCAAAAAACGTCCATGCTATTCATCTCTGAGCAGGCGAAACAAGATGGTATCGACAAGCAGCTTGGGCTAGGCAGTCTTATTGGTGTGAGTAAACACTGTCGAAACATTTCTAAAAAAGATATGAAGCTGAACGACTGGCAACCAAAAATTGAGGTCGATTCACAAACCTATCAAGTCAAGGCGAACGGTGAATTACTGACTTGTGAGCCGGCCGTTGAGCTACCAATGGCACAACGATATTTTTTATTTTAAATCAGGAGTTTTCATGATCGAACTAATGGAGCTTGCCTCTCGAAGCTCACACACTCAAACCGATGGTAGCCTTAGCTTACCGATAGACAGCCGGATTAAAAGTAGACTCAAAGTCACATTAGATGATGGGCGTGCTGCTGGTCTGTTTCTTCCTCGTGGCCACATTCTTCGTCATGGGGAAGTACTGCGCAGTAAGTGTGGCTTAACGATTGAAGTTAAAGCGGCGTCAGAAAGCGTTTCTACGGTGTACTGCGACGATGCTTTGCTCCTCACTCGCGTCGCTTACCATTTAGGTAATAGACACGTCCCACTTCAAGTTCACGCGGGTTGGGTACGCTATCAGCATGATCATGTACTTGATGAAATGGTGGTCGGCCTCGGAGCGGAAGTTACAAGTGAAATCGAGCCTTTTGAACCTGAGGGCGGTGCTTATGGAGGCAGCTCTGGTGGCGGACATCACCACCATTAAGTTTCTAGCGCGTTTTGCCGCCCTAACAATCAGCAATAAACAATCAACAATCAACAATCAACAATCAACAATCACTCTAAACTTAATCGCAACTCATTGACGCACCGATAAATATAATCAACAAGGAATCGTTTTATGTCATCATTTCGCTTACCGTCAGTTCAGGTTTCCAAAGCCTCCGTTAGAACACTATCACTTTCAACCTTGTCTCTTTCCGCACTATTTAGCGCACCAAGTTTTGCACACGTGGGACACCACCATGATTCAGCAATGAATGCTTTCCTTTCGGGCGTAACGCACCCAGTGACCGGTCTTGACCATCTGGTGGTTCTGATTGGTTTTGGGTTATTAGTCGGGTTTGTGCAATCTAAACAGCCATCAAAACCTCTTCACCTCAAGCTTATCATGGCGGCACTTGGCAGCTTATTAATCGGGCTCGTGGGTGGGCGCTTGATGGGTGAAATAGCCGGTGTCGAAACTCTGATTATTGGGTCGCTCTTTGTCGTAGCCTTTGGTCTTTGGAATGTCTTTTCCGCCAGAGAGACCCTAACAAAATGCCTCACTCTCGCATCCATTGCTTTGATTTTTTTCCATGGTTTTGCGCATGGTGTTGAAGCATCTGGTTCCATTACACAATTTTCAATTGGCATGCTTGTCTCAGCGTTTATTTTGATGCAGCTAGGGCGAAAAACCAGTTTACTACTGACGCACAAATGGGCCGCGATTGGCGTTGCGTCAACCTCCGTTGCTATTTCTCTGCTTTAAGCAATAAGGTAACGATTGTGAACAATGCCTTAAAACACCATGACCAATTGGCACGTCACGGATCCCAAAGTGATCAATCAAACCATACGGGTGATTCAGTTTCGAGCTTTCGTCTGTTCCAGCTTATTAGCCCTTCTCTTCCCATAGGGGGTTTTACCTACTCTCAAGGACTTGAATGGGCGGTAGAGGCTGAATGGGTGAACAACCAATCTTCAATGGTGGACTGGCTCACTATGATGCTCAATTACAGCATGGTGACACTTGAGCTTCCCATAATGAAGCGTCTGTATGCCGCCGTTGCTGACAACGATATGTCAGCTATCGCGCATTGGTCAGAGTATTTATATTCATGTCGCGAAACCAAAGAGCTGCGCGCAGAAGAGCTTCAACGTGGTAAGGCATTGTACACACTATTAAAGCAACTCAATTTCAAATCAATATCGCTACTAGATGAGGCCAGACAACACACCAATCATCGATCTAATTCGCTATTGGGTTTTTGTTTGGCCGCTCATGAGTGGGGCATCCCTCTCCATGAGTTAGAACGAGGGTATGTATGGAGTTGGGCGGAAAATATGGTGATGGCTGGGGTCAAACTTGTCCCACTAGGGCAAACCGCTGGTCAGCTATCGCTGATCGAATTATCCAACCAGTTTCCGCAAGCTTTATTGGCAGCACTCGATGTTCAAGACGATGAGATTGGCAGCTTTACGCCCTCCATCGCGATCGCTAGTAGTCGACACGAAACCCAATATACCCGACTGTTTAGGTCGTAAAGAGAATATTATGGAAGATTATAAACAACCACTTCGCATTGGAATTGGCGGTCCAGTAGGATCAGGTAAGACAGCCCTGTTAGAAGTTCTATGCAAAGCGATTCGTGACAAACTGAACATTGCAGTCGTCACTAACGACATTTACACGCAAGAAGATGCAAAAATTCTTACTCGTGCTGAAGCATTAGCGCCAGACCGAATTATCGGTGTGGAGACTGGTGGATGCCCACATACTGCGATTCGCGAGGATGCTTCAATGAACCTTGCTGCCGTTGAAGAGTTAGCACAAAAACACAAAAACCTCGATGTCGTTTTTGTCGAAAGTGGTGGTGACAACCTAAGTGCTACTTTCAGCCCTGAGCTGGCAGATTTGACTATCTATGTTATCGATGTCGCTGAAGGAGAGAAAATCCCAAGAAAAGGTGGCCCAGGTATTACACGGTCAGATCTCCTCGTGATTAACAAGATCGATTTGGCGCCTTACGTAGGGGCCTCGTTGGAGGTGATGGAAAGCGACACGCAAAGAATGCGGCCAACAAAACCCTATATTTTTACGAACCTTAAAGAAAGTATTGGCCTAGATTTTATTATCGATTTCATTCTTACCGAAGGAATGCTTGAGTTTAAGTCCGTATAAGCGTTTTACTATAAACCCTCACTACAAGATGTGGCCTACTAGCCGCATCTTTTTTCGTCTATCCCACATTAGAATCAAAGCAAACTAATATCGATGCCTTTGCGTCAATACCTATAAAAATGGTCTGTACGAAGGTGTTCAAAAACATAGACTCAAGTGATCGTTTTTCACAGTAGACTGATTATGGGGATACGTATAGATCATCACTAGGAACGAGAGCTGTTGCTGGTAATGGTCAGTCTAAACGGGATTAGTAGGAAGATATAGAGTGAGAGAAGATTGAATGGAGGCGCCTCCCGGAGTCGAACCGAGGTCCACGGATTTGCAATCCGCTGCATAGCCACTCTGCCAAGGCGCCTTCAGTAGTGTTTAAAGAGAACAACTCTTTTGATGTCATTCTAGCAATAGAATGTCTATCAAAGTAGATGGTGCCCCGGGCCGGACTTGAACCGGCACAACGCGAACGTCGAGGGATTTTAAATCCCTTGTGTCTACCAATTCCACCACCAGGGCACGCAATGTCTTGCGATGCGCCAACCAATGTACTCTTTCAATAAAGAGTGGTTAAACACCATCTGTGTCTCATCGCTTTCGCCATAAGATTTTAATTTGGAGCGATACATCGGGTTCGAACCGATGACCTCAACCTTGGCAAGGTTGCGCTCTACCAACTGAGCTAGTATCGCATTGTCATTCTTCTGACTCATAAACTGAGAAAGAGAATGGAGGCGCCTCCCGGAGTCGAACCGAGGTCCACGGATTTGCAATCCGCTGCATAGCCACTCTGCCAAGGCGCCTTTAGTTTAAACATAATCGTCTTCAATATGTTTAATTTCAACACGTTAATGAGAGAGTGTCTCCGTGTGAGATGCATACTTTACGGATTGAGCGGTATTAGTCAAACAAAAAAATGAAATAAGTTGTCCACTTGCTGGCTTTCCGTACAAAGCGATTATCTAACCCTCAGTTCGTGCAAAAACCACTCTACGAGAACCGCTCATTGAAGCGGTAGATTCTGATCTCAGCACGGACTGTGAGTATAAAAAAGTACACTTAAATTGGTTCATACGTTTAAAAAGAAACGGTATTTAACCCACCAGTGATGCAAATAGGGGCCTGCTAACTTTCAAAAATCGTCCCCTCACCATTTTTTCATCAGTCGCCCTACGAGATTGGGATGATAAGACCAGCAATGGTCAAACATACCCATCAAGGAAGGGTTGCCGTATTTTGACAGGCTAATAGCATGGAAACGATTCTTTTTGTTCTTGAGTTCGGTTATCTTTCCCACCAGCTCTGGTGACTGTTCTGGAGCAATGAAATCAGAGATCACAACGAGGTCAGCATTCTTATAGGTATCAGACAACATCAGATCAATGGACTGGGTTAATACCGGCTCTAAGTCGGTACCACCATGGAATGAATAACTGAGGAAGTCGGCCGCTTCCCGTAAACCGTCTTGTTTCGTCAGTTCATAAGTAATATGTTGCGTTGAAAAAAGAATGACATAGCATTCTCTTGATTCAGCCAAGGCGATTTGCATCAATGCATACGCCATCGCTTTCGCGCATTGCTCAGGGAACCCACTCATTGAGCCTGACGCATCCACACAGACGATAAATGGGCCTTTATCAATCTCTATTTCGCTGTTATCAGGCTGCGTGGCTCGTACTTTCTTTAATGTCCTCGATTTCCCCTGCATTTTATAATTCATTAACCGCTTATCGGCTAAGTGTTTATAAAACACAACTTCCAATTCAGGATAAGCTAGGAACATGGTTTCGTTCGGTAGTAGTTTATTCAGGTCGTCTGATTCGTGGATCCCGACAATGTCATCAGTCGCTTCATCACTTTCTTCTTCCACCATCTCTAAAGATTCAGTTGGTGATTTATTGAGTTCAGGATCATCTTGTTCGTTAGCCATTCGACCTAACTGCTCGGCAATGTCTTGCAGACCTTTATTCTTTTTAAGGAACTCCGCATGGTTATGCATAACCTTGAGATCGGTTTTGGTTAGCTTAGCGGCCGCCATATCCCATAGACGTCCCAACGCGGCTTCGTCACCCTGCTCCGCAACGGTATCCATGTTTTTCATGGTTTCCATGCGTTGGTAAAGGTCGGTGAGAAACTTTTCTTTGCTGGCTTCGAGCTCGGTCATTTCTGCCTGTTTGATCGCATCTGATAAGCTCTTGTACCAAAGATCACAAAAGTAACGGGGAAACATGGGGTTATGATGCTGATTGTTTTTATCTAGCAAGCGTTTCGCTTGTAAATAAAAAGCAGAGTGCCATTCTAGTTTTTTGGTCACATCGTGAATTTGAGCGAAAAACGTCGCTTCATCCCAATGGATCACTTCTTGATATAAGGCTAACTCATGCTGAAACCGTTCGGTTTCACAAACACGAGTCATGCGCTTTTTCACCGAGCCTCGCCATTTCAATAAATGACCTTTAACAGAACTTCGGACGCCTCGATTCTCCGTTAGCGCCGTGACCTGTGAGCGAGCCATAAGGTCGTTAACCGCACTATCAACGATCCCTGAATCAGCAATCATCAAGGCTAAATTTAAGCCATCTGCTCCTAACATCCTGTCTCCCGATGGTTACGGTTTTACTCAAAAAATGATCGTAGACTTTTTACCCTAGCAATCGTTTTGGCACTTTCTGCGCTGGTTGTCTCTAACGTCTTAGTTACCGTTTGTATGCTGACTTCCATTTCCGTTGGAATCATTTGGTCAATAAAATTATGAGGTAGCGCGCCATGAAACTTAGAACGTACCGATCGCAAATGATGTTCCGTGTGATTTAATTGCGCCAGTACTCGTGCAGCTTGTGTTTCCCATTCGATATGTAATGTTTCATCAACGCCTTGTTTCGTCACTAGTGTCAGCGGTACAGAGCGGTTGGCGATATCTTTAATCACGAGGTTATTCGCCGCATCAAGATCGAGTTTTAATCGGCATAGGTGAGTATTTTGATTCACGTAACCATAAACATCCCCGCCCCCTTCTTTAATGGTGCGGTTGAGTTCGTCACGTGGAATATAAACCCAACGGCTATCGCCCTTTTCACTTTCGGATACTGAAAGGTTGCTTCGTAATAACACCAATTTCACTAAGTCTGTCGCGGGCCCTACTTTGTATGACTTGGCATTCGACGTATCATATTGGTAAACATCCTTGCGTCGTAAACCAGTGGTGCTTTCTAGTGACAATGGCATCGCGTATTCCGCTTCAATCTCTTCTTGAAGGTCGGTAAGGGTTTCTTTGCCGTCTTCAATTTGTTGAAAGACCTCTTGCTGATCAAACGCATAATTCAGTGCAAAGTTATGTACGACACTGTTAACGATTTCTCTTGATTCAGGGCTATTCCAAAGACAATCTTGAAGCAGTAACAAATCCAGCGGGTTCACGCTGTCTCTACCGTTAAAAAACGCACTGGCTTTAAGCAGTTTCACGGCTTTTTTCCAACGACGGTCTGAGACATAGAGATCGGATTCAGACAAGCGCGAACGGTTATCGTTAGAGGCAGATTCTAGTAATTCTTTTAACTGGTAGAGCTTTTCAAAAACGTCATCACTGAGTTCAACTGTTTCCAAATCGCTTTGCCATTGATGGTATTCATCATCAGTGATCGCTAACCCTTCCGGGATTTTTGCTTCTTGCGAGGTACCCACAGTTAACATTGATTTGAAATTTTGTTTGTTCTGAATACGGTTAACAAAAACCCGTACTAGCATTCGATCGTAAAGAGCATCTAAGCCACTATCTTCATCAGGCAGTTCATTCGACGCCGACACGAGCAGGCGCATAGGGACCCGCTCAATATCACTGCCATTTTTAAAGGTTTTTTCATTCACTACAGTAAGGAGCGTATTGAGAATTGCCGGTCCTGCTTTCCAGATTTCATCTAAGAACACGACTTGAGCAGTAGGAAGGTAACCTTTTGTCAGTCGAACATAGCGACCATGATCTTTAAGCTCTTGAATACTAAGTGGCCCGAAGACTTCTTCTGGCGTTGAGAATCGAGTCATTAGATATTCAAAATAACTGCTGTTATCGAAAGCTTGAATGAGGCGTTTGGCAATCAAGCTTTTTGCAATCCCCGGAGGACCAAGAAGGAAGACACTTTCACCTGCTAATGCAGCAAGCAGGCACAGTTTTATGGTCTCTTCTCGTTCATAAACACCATCAGAGAGTGCAGCAGCAAGCTTGGTAATTCTTTCTGACCTTAACGCTCTGTCAGCATGGGAAACAACGGTGGGTTTGATCATGCCTTTACCTCTGAGCACAAATTAGGACGCATTATTAAATTTATACATTTGTTATTATTATGTTACAAGACATTTCATTAACGTCCCATGATAAGCATGAACGCTCTCAGAAATTTATCAAGCTGATTTTATTGATGTTTACACAAAAACTTGTGCGTTCGACTTTCCTGCTTATTAGCCGAAAGTATGAGACAGCACTTGTTTCGCTTTATTTAACTTCAGTGAAGGGTGTTTGACAAACTGCCCCATTAAACTTGGATGATATCGCCACTGGCTATCGAATAAGTCGAGTACATCGGGGTTGCCGTATTTCGATAGACATAAGGAGTGAAAACGATTGTACTGCCCTTTTAGGGACGACACTTTGTCGACCGTATTTTCATCCTGTCTTGGCGTAATAAAGTCAGAAATAACTAAAAGGTCGGCGTTTTTGTAACGCTCACCCTGCATAATATCAACGGCGTGATTTAGAACCTGAGATAAATCAGTTCCACCTTTAAAGGTATACGACAAAAAATCACACGCTTCTTTTAAACCACTCACTCCCGTGAGATCGTATGTGATAAAGGTTGATGAAAAAAGAATAACATGACATTCCCGCTGTTGTTGCGCTGCCATTTTCATTAATGAGTACGCAATAGCCTTAGCCGACTTCTCTGGAGCACCTTGCATAGAACCAGACGCATCTATCGCAATCACCATTGGGCCTTTCTCTTTATCTACCTTGCCATTCGCATTGGTTGGCACTTGCAGTTCACGAATCGTCCTATGTTTGCCTTCGGCTTTATACGTTAATAATCGTTGCTCAACTAAGTGCTGATAAAATATTGTTTCCAACTCTGGATCGGCTAAATACATTGTTTCGTTAGGGAGCAAACGGTTTATGTCATTGCTCTCGTGGATACCCACTATATCGTCGGTTGCGAATTCACTTTTCTCCTCTACCACGATATTTTCTTTGCAACGCACCTTGGTTAACTCAGGCGCATCGACATCTTCTGCCATTCGACCAAGCTTATCGGCAATGGCCTTGAGATCTGAATGCTTTGCTAGGTAATCGGCGGTGCGTTCAATGTGTTTCCAATCTTGCTTAGTCAACTCAGAACCAGCAAGATCCCACAGTCGCCCCAGTTTGCCCTCATCCCCGTCGCGCTGTAGATGTTCCATATCTTTAAGCGTGTCGATTTTTTGATAAAGCTGCTTAAGGAATTTAGACTTTTGTTCATCAAGGGTGGCTTGTTGCTTCTCTTCAACGCTATTTTTTAAACTGTCGTACCACAACTTACAAAACTGGCGAGAGAAAAGAGAAGCTGGATATTCGTTACTATTAGCGGCGAGCGAATGTGCTTGGTCAAAAAAAGCGGAATCGACGGGAAAATTTTGAATCAGAACGCCGAACTCTTGATGGAACTCTTGGTCTGTGAGATAAACCACTCGCTGATAAAGATTGAGCTCGTCTTGCAATGAATCAGCGGCCTGTTTTGTAACCAGCTTTCGTCTGACGGTTTTGGTCCATTTGGTCATTGTCGCGGTGACACTTTGTTTAATTCCCTCGTCACTGCCTAGTGCCAACAAATCCGTTTGATGCATGATATCTCTTACCGCTGAATCGACTATTCCTGATTCCGCAACCATCATGGCAAGATTAAGACCGTCCGCTCCAAGCATTACTCACCTACAATAAAACATAATAAATACACAGATTTACTGATATACCTAAATTTCGAACACTATAATAGATCAGAAATCCTAGATTCCATTTTCGATCGTAAGCTGACGTGAGCCTGACACAACACTCCATCGACTTTTGCGCCACATTATGGTTTATTGCATTGATATCATCCGTCTCTAACTCCTAAGCTATTAGCTTATACATCAACGGGCCCCAATTATGGCGAATCGGACTATTCATCAATGGAAATCAATCTCGCTAATTGAAGAAGATATCGAGTTACCCAATCAAAAAATCATCACTCACACGACCATTAAACACCCTGGCGCCGCGGTAATTCTGCCCATCACCGCTAGCGGGGATATCTTACTGATCAATCAATACAGGCCGTCGTTGAAGAAATGGTTACTTGAACTCCCCGCCGGTACACTCGAAGAAAATGAAACGTCCTATGAATGCGCCCATCGAGAACTGATTGAAGAAACGGGTTTTCAAGCCAGCGAGTTGTATTCACTAGGGCAAGTTACGCCATTGGCTGGTTTTTGTGACGAGATACAACACCTATATGTCGCAAAGGGCTTACTTTCAAACACCGACCTTCCGTGTGATGACGATGAAGTCATTGAAGTTGTGACAATGTCACGCTTAGAACTACAACAAAAAATAATTGATGGTTGCATCACTGATGCCAAAACGATAGCTTGTTTAAGTAAAGCTATATTATGTGGATACCTTTAGGAGAGTTTCAATGGATTTTCGCTCGGACACCGTGACCCAGCCTACTCAAGCTATGCGTGCTGCCATGGCTAACGCCCCTGTTGGCGACGACGTCTATGGAGATGACCCCACCGTCAATGACCTTGAGTTGTGGGCCGCAGAGCGACATGGCTTTGAAGCCGCGATGTTTACTACGTCCGGTACCCAAGCAAACCTACTGGGTTTAATGGCACACTGCCAACGTGGCGATGAATACTTATGTGGTCAGCAAGCCCATAATTATAAATATGAGGCTGGTGGCGCTGCAGTATTAGGATCTATTCAGCCTCAACCTATCGAGAACAATCCAGACGGCACTCTCGATTTTGCCAAGCTGAAAGCGGCCATTAAACCGGACGACAGCCATTTCGCACGTACCACGTTACTGAGCTTAGAAAATACGATCAATGGCAAGGTTCTACCACTTTCTTATTTGGCCGATGCCCGTCGGTTTGTTGATGATCACAAACTCAATCTCCACCTCGACGGCGCTCGTGTCTATAACGCGGCGGTAGCGCTTAACGTTGATGTTAAAGAAATTGCACAACATTTTGACTCAATGACAATTTGTCTTTCAAAAGGGTTGGCCGCTCCTATTGGTTCGTTACTCCTTGGAGATAAAGCATTCATTCAACGCGCAAGAAGGCTGCGTAAGATGGTTGGCGGCGGTATGCGTCAGGCTGGGATTTTAGCGGCGGCGGGTAAACTGGCGCTGACGGAACAGGTTGAACAATTACGCGTTGATCATGCCAACGCTAAAAAGCTCGCTTATGGTCTCAATGATATAAATGGTTTTAGTGTCAACGCGGACTTCGTAGAAACCAATATCGTATTTGCTAAACTATGCGATACCGTTGATATTGACGCTATTGCAGATACACTGGCAAAAGACGGCATCACTATCACGCCAAGTAATCCAATTCGGTTTGTCACGCACAAAGATATCTCATCCAATGATATCGATGTATTGCTCAGCAAATTAACCACACTTGTCTAGCCATATTTCAATCTAAAATGAAGCGTTAAGCATAGTTAACTTTTTTGTCTTAACGCTTCAATTATCAATGACGTAAAATAGGCACACAAAAGTATGCCTATTACCTTTCTTAATGAAGATCAAGAGAGGAAGAGAGGAAGTGAGACACTATCCTTTTGTAACTCATATCCAATCGACATAAAAAGCCTCCAATATGAACTGCCCCCCAATAGTTGGACACCAATTATTGGGGGCTTTTTCTTATCTGCTACCATCATGGGTCAATCGTCCGGGGAGTCATGCTCTCGCTTCATTGGGTATGCACACACTGTTGACATACTTGATGAACCTCTCATTTCTATCAAGTCATTAACAAATATGCATTATTTCCTACATTTACCCTGCTTTATGTGAATCATAATGTAAACTTAAATAATAAATTGGTCATTTTCACTAAACAAGGATTGTTTATGCTTTACTTTCCAAAAGCCAAACGCATTGTCGCTGGGTTTGCCGTTACTCTCATTCCCCTCACTTTTTTAATGGGCTGCGACACTCAGCCTTCAGCTGAAAACAAAGTCATTCCAAAGGTTAAAGTCCTAGAGGTCGTTGTTAAAGAAATTACGCCTAGTGAAGAATTTGTTGGCCGTACCGAAGCAAGTCAAGATATTCAAATTAAATCAAAGGTTCGTGGTAATTTACTGCACACTTTCTTTGAAGAAGGCAGTAATGTCGAGAAAGGCGATGTCCTATTTGAAATCGACCCTGAACAATACGAAGCGGCTCTCAAAGCATCTAAAGCATTGGTAGCACAATCCAAAGCGGCTTATAACACCTCGGTGCGCAACTTCAAGCGCGGTGAAGGATTGATTAAAGACAAATATATCAGCCAATCTGATTATGACAATCTACTCTCTACGAAGCTTCAAAATGCAGCGGCATTACAAAGCGCCAATGCCGAATTAGATAATGCAAAACTTGAATTAGGTTACACCAAAATATACGCCCCTTTTAGTGGTCGTATCGGACGCGCTGAAGTCTTCATGGGTGACTTAATCATTCCTGATCAAACCGAGCTAGTGAATCTTGTTCAAGTGGAACCAATCTGGGTGAATTTCCAGCTTCCAGAAAAAGTCATTATCAACGCACAACGCGCGCACAAATCGTCGACTTCTGACTACAAAATAGAAGACCTACCGATCAAAATTCGCTTCCCAGATGGTTCCGTCTTTGGTGAAGAAGGTATTATCGACTTCATCGATAATCGAGTAGATGGCGGTACAGGAACGCTAGCAGTGCGTGCTGAATTCCCGAATAAAGAGCACCTTATTGTCCCTGGGCTGTATGTAACGGCCATTATCCAAGCCCCTGCCATCGAGAAAGTCGTATTGATTCCTCAACGTGCCGTTCAGGAAGACCAACAAGGACGCTACGTATTAACCGTTAATAACGAAAGTATTGTCAAACGGAAAAACGTGGTTTTAGGTAAACGTTACGGCATCGACTGGGAGGTAGAAAGCGGCATTGAAAAAGGCGAACTTCTCATCACAGAAGGTTTACAGAAAGCTCGTATCGGATCTGAAGTCGAGCATGATATGGATACTATTCAGCCATTTTCAGAAGATAAATAAGGAATCGCTATGATTAGTAAATTTTTTATTCATCGGCCCAAATTCGCGTTCGTCATTTCTATAGTATTAACGCTAGCAGGTTTGTTATCCATTCCCGTTTTGCCCGTCGCTGAGTTTCCAAACATCTCACCCCCGATGGTCTCTGTCACCACCTCATATCCAGGTGCGAGCGCTGAGGTCGTTGCCGATACCGTTGCCAAAGTCATTGAGGCTGAGGTTAACGGCGTTGAAAACATGATTTATATGGAATCAAAGGGGGCAAATGACGGTAGTTACAATTTAAGTGTTACATTTGAAGTTGGCAGTAACGTGGACATGGCTCAGGTCAACGTTCAGAACCGGGTCCAGCAAGCCATGCCCCGGTTACCTTCTGAAGTTCAACGAAATGGTGTAAAAGTAGAAAAACAAGATCCTAACATCTTGATGATGCTTAACCTTGTTTCTCCTAATGAGTCTTTAGATAATCTCTTTCTTAACAACTATATGGGCATCAATATTAAGGACAACCTTGCCCGTGTAAATGGCGTGTCCAAAGTTAGCATTATCGGTGGCATGGATTATTCAATGCGTATTTGGTTAAACCCAGATCGCATGGCAAGCCTTGGTGTAACGGTCGAGGATGCGATTGGATCCATCCAAGAGCAAAATATCCAAGTCGCTGCCGGCCGTATCGGTGCTGCCCCAGTGCCGCGAGACCAACAATTTCAATATACGCTTTCCACCAAAGGTCGACTGAGCCATCCAGAGGAATTTGAAGAGATCATCATTCGTTCAAATGAAGACGGAAGCGCTGTTTATCTCAAAGATATTTCGCGTATTGAACTTGGTGCTGCAAGTTATGACGCGGAAGCTATGCTGGACAACAAAGCCTCTGCGCTATTGTTTATCTACCAAGCCAGTGGTGCAAACGCCTTAGAAGTCGCTAAAGGTGTGCATGAAGAGTTGTCTCGCCTCGAGAACCAATTTCCAGAAGACATGGATTATAAAATCCTCTATGACACCACTCAGTTCGTAGAGACCTCCATTGATGAAATGATCGAAACCCTGCTAATAGCAGTCACATTGGTTATTTTAGTGGTGTATATATTCCTTCAAGACTTCCGGCAAACCCTCGTTCCCGCCATTGCAATTCCTGTTTCACTCATCAGTACTTTTGCCTTTTTGTTAGCCACAGGAATGAGCATAAACACCGTGTCTCTGTTCGCACTGATCTTGGCAATCGGTATTGTGGTTGATGATGCCATCGTCGTGGTCGAAAACACCACCCGATTAATGGAAGATGAAGGGCTAAATGCCGTTGATGCCACGACCAAATCAATGCAGGAAGTAACAGGTCCGGTTGTTGCAACCACACTTGTACTGCTTGCTGTATTCGCACCGACAGCGGTCATGCCTGGCATTACTGGGCAAATGTATGCGCAGTTTTCCATTACCATTTGTATCGCCGTTCTTATTTCCTCAATCAATGCATTAACATTGAGCCCTGCCCTTTGTGCGTCGCTGCTTAA
Organism: Vibrio sp. 10N.261.51.F12; assembly: GCF_041471725.1. Classification (NCBI taxonomy): domain Bacteria; kingdom Pseudomonadati; phylum Pseudomonadota; class Gammaproteobacteria; order Vibrionales; family Vibrionaceae; genus Vibrio; species Vibrio sp. 10N.261.51.F12. The sequence goes on from NZ_JBFROV010000005.1 coordinate 264,108, forward strand.
ACCGCCTAAAGTTCATGAAAAAGGCTTTCACGCTAAATTCAACAAGGTGTTTAATCGTGCAACCACTAAGTACACAGGCTTCGTGTCCGGGATGGTTCGTAAACTAATGCTGGTCGGGGTCGTCTATGCCCTACTTATCGGTGCCACCGGTATGCTAGCCACTTCATTGCCGTCAGGCTTCGTACCGACAGAAGACAAAAAAGCATTCTTCGTTGACGTACAATTGCCAAATGGTGCGTCCATTAACCGCACCAAAGAAGTCATGACGCAAATGGTTGACGACCTGAATAAAATTGAGGGTGTCACTAACGTTATTTCGGCCAGTGGTTACTCCATCATTTCTGGTGCTGTGTCGTCAAATGCAGGTCTGATGGTGGTCATTCTATCTCATTGGGACGAGCGTCAAGATCCGTCCCTGGTTGAATCTCAAATTGTACAACGAGCCAATGGCGTATTAGCTCGATACAGTGAGGCTCAGGCAGTCGGTTTCTCCTTGCCAGCACTTCCCGGTGTGGGAACCGTATCCGGTGTGGAGTTCTACATTCAAGATACTCTGGGTCGTTCTCCGGCAGACCTCGCGGGTGTCATGCGGGCAACGTCGATCCAAGCAACGACTGAACCCGAGCTGACCGCGGCATTTAGTACTTACCAAGCAGACGTACCACAATTATTTGTGGATGTTGATAGGCAAAAAGCAAAGGTACAAGGCGTACAACTTAGTAGTATTTTCACTACGCTACAAACCATGCTCGGTTCCATGTACGTTAATGACTTCAATCGCTTTGGTAAGGTGTTTAGGGTCAATATGCAAGCCGAAACAGAATACCGAGATTCTGAACTCGACATCGCTCGTTTTTACATTCGAAATAAAGATAATGTCATGGTGCCCCTTAACACACTCGTGACCATTGAGCCTAAACTTGGTCCTGAGTACATTAACCAATTTAACCTATATGGTGCGGTTAAGGTTAACGCCTTCCCTGCCCCAGGTTACAGCTCAGGGCAGGCTATCGATGCCGTAAAACGCATTGCAGACAATACTTTCCCGAATGGTTATACGTATGAATGGTCAGGGCAAACTTATCAAGAATTGAAAGCGGGAAATCTAGCGCCGTTCATTTTCAGTTTGGCACTTATTTTTACCTATTTGTTCTTAGTGGCTCAATATGAAAGCTGGACGGTCCCTATTTCGGTCATGCTTGCGGTTCCTGTTGCCATCTTAGGTGCCTTTGTCTATATCTGGATTATGGGCTCCGATATTAACTTGTATACCCAGATCGGCTTGGTACTACTAATAGGCCTCGCTTGTAAAAACGCCATATTGATTGTCGAGTTTGCCAAGCAGCTTCGTGAAGGCGGCATGAGCATTGCCGATGCCGCTGTCAAAGCCGCTCGATTAAGATTTAGGGCGGTACTGATGACAGCATTCTCCTTTATTTTAGGGGTTATTCCGTTAGTTATTGCTACCGGAGCTGGCGCAGCAAGCCGAGTCTCATTGGGTTACGCAGTAATGGGTGGCATGATCGCGGCGACTATTGTCGGAACCTGTTTGGTGCCCGTCTTTTACGTCATGCTTCAATCCATGCGAGAAAAGTTTAAAGCGAAAAAAACTGACGCTGTGTAGACATAACATAGTTAAAAACACATCGCTGTCCCGAACAATCGGGTGATAAAAAGCCCTCCAATAATTGGTTTCCAACTATTGGGGGGCTTTTTTATGACTCGTCGAATCAATGCTTGTCGCCGTTGTTCGTTAGGTTAACCGTCGTATATTATTTTCTTAATTTGGTATTCAGCGTCTCAATCACACCCGTTGCAATAGAATCGAGTAACAGTATTTAACACCAAATAAACGGTACGCCTTTTTAATTGGGCGCATTGTTATACTTGTTTGAAACAATCTCACGCAAAGGAGAGGCAATAGCATTTGAGCGTTATACGTCTATGTAATTAGAAGAAAGGCAGGATAAGTCAAAACCAAGGTTCGCTGAAACGGGGACTGGAACAGGATTAAAGATGGATGAACGCACTATTGATAATGAATACCGGAATAATGGCCCATTACCAGTCATGTATCGCCTAGATAGAAACCCTAGGCACAAAAAAAGCGATAGTTTTACCTATCGCTTTCTATCAATTTAACCTTGTTTGTTACTATTCCCAATCAAGAATAACCTTGCCAGAAAGTCCGCTGCGCATAGCATCGAAGCCGGCTTGGAAGTCATCGACTTTAAAGTGATGAGTGATGATTGGTGATAGATCTAGGCCAGATTGAATCAAAGATGCCATCTTGTACCACGTTTCAAACATTTCGCGACCGTAGATACCTTTAATAACTAAACCTTTAAAGATAACTTGGTTCCAGTCTACTGCCATGTCTGACGGTGGAATACCTAGAAGCGAGATCTTACCGCCATGGTTCATGTTGGTTAGCATGCTGTTAAACGCAGAAGGGTTACCCGACATTTCTAAACCAACATCGAAGCCTTCCGTCATACCAAGATCAGACATGACATCTTCTAGCTTCTCTTCCATCACGTTAACAGCGCGCGTTACGCCCATCTTCTTAGCAAGATCTAAGCGGTATTCATTGACGTCAGTAATCACAACATGACGAGCGCCAACGTGTTTTGCTACTGCCGCAGCCATGATACCTATCGGGCCTGCACCTGTAATAAGTACGTCTTCGCCAACCAGATCAAACGATAGTGCTGTGTGCACTGCGTTTCCAAACGGGTCAAAAATCGAAGCCAAATCATCAGAGATTTCAGCTGGAATTTTAAATGCGTTAAACGCTGGGATCACTAGGAATTCAGAGAACGCACCGGTACGGTTAACACCAACACCTGTCGTATTGCGACAAAGGTGCGTACGTCCGCCACGACAGTTACGACAGTGACCACAGGTAATGTGACCTTCGCCAGAAACACGGTCACCGATCTCAAATCCGCGCACTTCTTGGCCAATGCCAACCACTTCACCAACGTATTCATGACCCACAACCATAGGAACAGGAATCGTATTTTGAGACCATTCATCCCAGTTGTAAATGTGTACATCAGTACCACAAATCGCTGTTTTCTTGATGCGAATAAGAAGATCATTATGACCCATTTCAGGTTTTTCAACCTCGGTCATCCAAATGCCTTCTTCAGGTTTGAGTTTTGATAGCGCTTTAATTTTCATCGGTTTACCTATGATTCCTACGGCTAATCAGCACGTAAAAATATCAATTCTTAATATCAAATGAGCATCGTTTTGATGCTCATTCATTGACGCTTATTGCTTATACGGCGTCTAAATAATAGACATGTCTTTGCCGACTTCGATAAAGACATCAATCGCGCGATCAAGTTGCTCACGTGAGTGTCCCGCAGACATTTGTGTACGAATACGTGCTTGCCCTTTTGGTACAACAGGGAAAGAGAAACCAACCACGTAGATACCTTTTTCTAGAGCGCGCTCTGCAAATTCTGCTGCCACTTTTGCATCACCCAACATAATTGGGATGATAGCGTGATCAGCGCCGCCCATAGTGAACCCTGCCCCTTCCATACGTGTACGGAAATGCGCGGCATTCGCCCATAAATGGTCACGCAAATCTCCGCTTTCTTCTAGTAAGTCTAGAACGCGAATGGATGCATTAACAATGGCTGGCGCAACCGAGTTTGAGAACAAGTATGGACGTGAGCGTTGACGCAACCAGTCAATGACTTCTTTTTTACCTGAAGTATAACCGCCTGATGCACCACCCATTGCTTTACCCAATGTACCTGTGATGATATCGATACGGTCAACCACATCATGATATTCATGAGTGCCCGCGCCAGATTTGCCCATAAAGCCAACCGCGTGAGAGTCATCAACCATGACCAATGCGCCATACTTATCTGCTAAATCGCAAATGGCAGGAAGATTAGCCACCACACCATCCATCGAGAACACGCCGTCGGTTACGATAAGAGTATGACGAGCGCCCGCTTCTTTGGCAGCAATTAATTGCTGCTCAAGCTCAGCCATATTGTTGTTTGAGTAGCGGAAACGCATTGCTTTACACAAACGTACGCCATCAATAATTGAGGCATGGTTCAAAGCATCAGAGATGATTGCATCTTCTTTGCTCAAAATGGTTTCAAACAAACCCGTGTTGGCGTCAAAACATGACGTATAAAGAATCGTGTCTTCTTTGCCCAAGAACGTAGATAGCTTTTGTTCTAGTTCTTTATGAATATCTTGGGTACCACAAATAAAACGTACAGATGCCATACCAAAACCATGCTCATCCATACCGACCTGACCGGCTTTGATAAGTTCAGGGTGATTAGCAAGACCTAAATAGTTGTTTGCACAAAAGTTAAGGACTTCTTCACCGCTAGAGATCTTAACCGCTGCTTTTTGTTGAGAAGTAATAATACGCTCTGACTTGTACAGCCCTTCGTTTTTTACTTCTTCAATTTGATCTTGGATTTGCTGGTAGAATGCAGAAGACATCTTAGATTCCTTTTTATGTTCCTATATACATAGGTTTTGTAGGGAAAGACGAGTCACCATAGGCGCTTATCTTTAATGAAACCATTCTAGTTCATTGTGAAGGAAACGATTATCCCTTAACATGGAAAACCATTAGTGAATCTGAGGCAATAATAATGTTTAATCACAAGCTCATCAGTTTACTCCCTGACCTTGCCTCTTATATTATGGTGGTCAATGAGGGCAGCTTCACCGCAGCGGCGAAAAACCTTGGGGTGACCCCTTCCGCCCTTTCTAAAACCATCACCCGTTTAGAAAGTGCGCTATCTGTTAAACTATTTGAACGCACAACGCGTAAGCTTGTCATTACTCAGGCTGGGGAAAAGGTCTATGACCAAAGCGTATTGATGGTAAATGCAGCGCAACAAGCCGTAGAAGTGTCCCAGTCGGATCATACTGTACCAAGCGGGGCCTTAACGGTCGCCGCGCCTGAAGCTTTCCTTAATTCCGTGTTGCAGCCCTTTATCACCCCGTTTTTAAAACAGTATCCAGAGATTCAACTCAAGGTTCGTGCGCTCGACGGCAATATTGATTTAATGAAAATGGGCGTAGATGTCGCCTTTAAACTCACTGATAAGCCTGACGAAAATCTCGTCATGAAAGACGTAGGCCCCACTAACTTGGTGTTGTGTGCTAGTCCAGATTACATTGCCAAGCATGGGATGCCAAAGACCCCTGAAGACTTACTCGAGCACGACTGTTTATATTTAGCTGAGACTACACGAGACCATGTTTGGGATTTTTTAAAAGACGATGCGTTTCTCACCGTGAAGGTCTCTGGACGATATGCCGTCAATCAATCACAACTGCGTTTAAGTGGTGTGAAAGAAGGGCTAGGCATCGGTATTTTTCACGATTTTGTGATCAAAGAATCATTGAAAGACGGCAGTACCGTGCAGGTGTTGGCAGATTGGACGATAAAAAGTAATTATCATGGCACGATTGCGCTTCAATACGCGCAAACTAAATATTTGCCAGCCAGGATGCGGGTGTTTATTGATTATGTCATGTCAGTGTTACCCGAACGCCTGTCGTTGTAATTCGCTGCCGCGTAACTGACTGTTTCCCGCTCTTTTTTAGTGGAACATTCAGGTACTTCTGTTTGCTTTATTGTGTAAAAAAAAGCTAATCATGACTCTTCATAATTGTAGGAATCTTCATGTTAAAAGCCACACACCACGTCGCCATTATTTGTTCCGATTATGCGGTTTCGCGTCATTTTTATACTGAGGTATTGAAACTCAGCATCCTTGATGAAAATTACCGAACCGATCGAGACTCCTACAAGCTTGACCTTGCCCTTCCCGATGGCACTCAATTGGAGTTATTTTCATTTCCTGATGCACCCAAAAGACCGAGCTTTCCCGAAGCACAAGGGCTTAGACATCTAGCATTTACTGTCGACAATATGGCTAACGCCGTGGCGTGGCTTGTTGAACAAGGCATCGCAGTCGAGCCCATACGTATTGATGAGTACACTGGAAAACGGTATACCTTTTTCCAAGACCCCGATGGCCTGCCATTAGAATTATGCGAGATTCAATAATCAAAATGTCGCTGTTTATTTCCGCAGCGTTAAGGACCCACCAAGCGAAAACCGCATCACTCAATACCTTTTAACGAAACAGAGACTGCATGGCTCGGCTCACAGGTAATGTCGTGCCGGCAATGTGCACCATCCATTTGCCGGAGAGTTCTTTTTTGACCTTATCTAAACGACGAACATTTATGAGTGTCGCACGATGAATTTGCCAAAAATAATCTGGGTCGAGCTGTGTGGTCAGTTCTTTAATCGAACTACGTAAAATGTATTCCTGATAACTTGACTCTACCCAAGCTACAACCGTAACGTACTTGTCTTCAGCTTTAACATACGCAATATCATCAACGGCGAGTAAATGGACCTCATCATGCTTGCTCGCCTTCAACCACTTGGTATATTTTGGCGGTCCGCCTGCCGAAAGGTGTTCAATCTTTGACATCAGCGTTTGCAAGGTGCCACTGTTCTCAGATGGAAGTAAACGTTGTTGTATTCGATGACAAGTGGCGAGCAGGCGGTCTTCTTGTATGGGTTTCAACACATAATCAATCGCATTGGCCTCAAAGGCCGCAATCGCATATTGATCAAACGCGGTGACAAAAACGATAATCGGAGCCGATCGCTCCGTTGCTTTCTCGAGTGCGGCAAGCTGATTGGCAACATCAATTCCTGATAAACCGGGCATTTGAATATCAAGAAATACTACATCAGGTTGATGCTCTTTGACTGCCTCTATGGCTTGTTCACCGTTCTCACAACGGCTCACAATCTCCAATTCTGGCCATATCTCTACCAACATTTTATCTAAATGGAATCGTAATAGAGGTTCATCGTCGGCAATAACTGCCGTATATGTTGTCATTTTAGGCTTCCTGTTTATTTTGCGTGGGCAAGACTGTAGACGTCGGCAATACAATGGTAGACATCACACCACCTTCCTTTTTCTCGTTTACCGACAACGACGATTTTTCTCCATACTTTGCTAACAACCGCTCTTTGACATTGGACAAGCCAATACCATGATTCGAATTTTCGGAGTTTTTATTCCCATACTGAAGGCCAACGCCAGTGTCTGAAATTTCTAAAATACAGAATTCGCCTTCCTGACGCGCATTTATCTCAATACTCCCCCCTGCTACGCTTGGTTCTATTCCATGTATGACGGCATTCTCGACCAACGGCTGTAACAAATAAGGAGGGATTTTTATGGTTGACAGCTCATCTGGAATATCGATATCAAAACGTAGTCTCGAACCTAACCGCACTTGCTGAATGCCCAAGTAAGCTCGAATCAGCGTTACCTCTGACGCCACATCAATTTGGGTTTGTCGATGTCGAGACATTGACCCACGAAGCAGTATCGTCAGTTTATCTAACACCTCTTTTGCTTGATTCGCGTCGTAATCAATGAGGACGTTAATATTGGCAAGGGTATTAAAAAGAAAGTGTGGTTCAATTTGGCTTTGCAGTTGCTTAAGCTCAGATTCAATTAAGACCTTGTCTTGCTTCGCTTTATCCAACTTAGCTTGGTCTATTTGTTGCTGCAAAGAAAACTGCTTTTCCTGTGCATGGAAGAAGTAAAAGGATATCGCGGTAAAAATAATCCCAAGTAACAACACCGGTTTTAACCCTTGCCACGCGTCAAACCCCGGGTATTGTCGTAGCCAAAAGTAGGCATTTATCGTACCCAAACAAACTGCGCCAGATATCGACATCACTAATGAGGTGATGCGCATAGCGGCAATCTTGGGTAACCATCGCTCAATCAGCCATGAAAAAAACAACGCACTGTATCCATAACCAAGGCTGATAAAAGCATTTTCATAATACGGGGCCGTCCAGATTGACGAGGTGATAACCGCAATCGCAAGACAAAACAAAGACGTAAAAATGGTGGATCGCACCCAGTTTGAACGTTTGCCTGTGCATTCCATAATTAGAACCTCCCTTTTATATTAATCAACATGTTATAGCGTTCAGGCAGATTTGCATATACAGAACTGTCCGCGCCAGCAACATAACGCGCAGCCAGTTCAAGGTGCAGGTTCGAATTCCCGTTGTCCAACATCATAAAATCGAGCCATTGTGTCGCAATGACACCACCATCTTCAGGTGAGATCATAACGTCTATTTTTGGTGTTAAACGATCGGCTAGCCCGAGTTCTCGACTCCATTGCCAATTTGCCCATGCAGATGGATCGAGCGCCCAATGTAACATTACACTATGCTGAACCAAATTCTGTTGGGTATACCCCAGCCCGTATGAGTTGGCGACTATCGGGTAAACGTTCGCCGCGGCGTCATAAGCATGTTGCCATTGACTCTGACTCCATGCTCTCTCGTCATACCAATATTCGGCGATGACACTATTACCCGACTCATGCGCCCATGTTATGCCGACAAGGTATTGAACGGCATTTTTGCCTTCAGACAACGTCGCAGGCTTTTGATCGGCAAATGTATACGTGAGGTAACGGCGCTGGAGTGAAGCAGAAGAATGCACCTCCCAAGCATCGCCAAAGACCGTAACAAAGCTACCAGCGATCATCCCTTCTCTCACATTGTCGTAGTAGGTTATCGCTTGTAATTCAGAATCACCTAGTAATGTGTAATAACGCATACCGAGTCCCTGTTGTTCATTGGCTTTTTCAAACTCAGTGCTAGTGAGCTGAGTCCAGCTCGAATCAGTGGTGATAAACGTCAATTCAGATTGATCACCATAATGGGACACCGCCAGTGTTCCAGCCCCCTCCTCAATCTGAATTCCGACGGGATTGCGGCGATAAGGATTAAACAAATCTAACACTCGATAGCCATAACCCACACCCCAGTCTATGCGAGCCTTTCCAGCTAGCATATCCCACTCCCTATCACCTATCATGAATGACGATTCAATGACGGCTTCGCGAACCACCAAGTCTGTGCTGCGCTCTTGATAATACCTAGAGTGAGTATCAACACTGTTGTATAAATCGCTGTTGAGCAATGCAACGCTTCCAGAAAAAGCGTCAAATTGAACACCAACGTCAATCACTCCGTTTACCTTAGAGACTTGGCTGGCCTCTTGTTGCGAAAAGAAACGCGAGGTTTGAGCGCCAATACTTTGCGCATTGACTTGATAGTCCACACTAAAGGACAGCGCATCAAAATAGCGTCGCACACCATTTTTATTCACTTCATTGGAATCCTCATTCACGTTATTTGAATCAACAGCTGCACTGGACTCACTGGACGTCAATGGCTCATTTAAATGATGACTGTCAGTTCGAGGCTTGTACGTACTCGAATGGTCATATTCAGTCGCGATGACATTAGTGGAAACAACAAAGCTGATAACCAATCCAGCAACGCTCGATAATCCATCACGCTGGTTCCACCTTATGCAGCGACGACCAGGGTCACTTTTCATTATTCAATCCCTAGCTGCTTATTCTTAGATAAGAACGCAGGGTTGTAATACTTGTTCGGCAGCGAGTAAGGTTCGATGGACTGATAATCAATGACTGTTTTTTTATTCATTTGGATCTGGTCACGTAAGATCATGGCGGTAACACGTCGCTCACCATTTCTGACACCCTGTTCAAATTGCGCTTTCTTTGCCAACTTTCCAGAGCGTAAGTAAAGGTCAGCCTGAATGGGAAATGCGGTTTTGTTATCCAACCATAGATCTATTTGTTGGTAACTTGCGCCTGCGGTTTTCGCTACCAGTTTCAGCCTCTTGGTTTTTGTCATCGAGCCATCTGAGGCTAAGATGTCTTCATTTTCTATCATCTGCCCTTGATAATCTTGGCTCCACGTCAATGTCGATATGTCACCGACCGACGCCTCTCCAAGTAGTTTTTGCATAGGTGTAATACGAATCGGTCGGCGACTTTTCGGCATTAATAACCAATAATTATCTCCGAGCATCAACATTTTTTGTCCTTTCTCGACATTAGCCTTAAACACGACCAAGGATTCACGATTAGGCTTTAGATAGACATCATAAAGACGCGTTTTATCCAACTTATCATCTTGATAAAGCCTAACCTCAGACACGACACGAGATGCGCCTGCATCCAAACGATAGCGATCAGCTTGCTTGATTAATGATTCTGCCTCTGAAGCAAGAGCGGAGACAGAGGCCGCGGAGACAAGCATCGCTACAATACCGCGCAGTTTTATCGTAATCAGCCATGATTTATACATAAGATAACGCCTCTGTTATGGGTTTTTGAGCGCCTTTACGTGCAGACACATAGGCGGCGAACATGCAAATTATCAATATTACCAACGAGGAATACATTGCAACTTGAGGGGAAAAAACAATCTCTAACGGGTACCCTTCGGAGCGTCCTGGCGGGGGTGGCATTTGTATATCTGCCACCTTAAGAAGTAATGTCGTGGCAAGTGCTAGCCCTGCCCCTATTACGCTACCAATGAGTGCGATGAGGATCGATTCTCGTACAAATCCGCCAATGATTTCTCTAGGATAACTGCCAAGTGCAGACAGCGTGCCGATTTCTCGTGTACGTTCTGTCACGGTCATTGTCATGGTATTAAACAAGGCAACAAATACCACCAGCCCCATCACCACACCAAGCACCCCAAAAATACCGTTATAAAGCCCACGAACCTTGTGATAAAAAAATGCCCGTTCTTGCCAAGGCGTCGTCTCTAAGTTTTGAGCGTCACCCTGCAAGCTAAATTCCTTACTTGTCTGGTACTCACTGAGGCGTTGATTGACGTCGAGTAATCCTTGTGACGTATATTTGGTATCGCTCAAGTAGAGCGATAACGTACTAATGCGCTCTGAATTGAGTAAATCTTGTGCCGCACCTATACCAACGTAAACCTGACGCTTATCCATTTCCGGCACACCGGTGGAATACACGCCGGTCACCTCAAAATCAATCGCATTTAGTGCGCCATCGCTTGTCGTGGCTAACAGTGTGACCCAATCTCCTTCTGAAACCTGTAAATTATGAGCGAGATCTTTCGCAATCATAATGCCAGCGTCCATTTCATTGCCAAACTCGCTGTCTTTAAGGCTCACCTCGCCATCAAATAGCGAAGCCCCCGCAGATCGGTAATCTTGCAACGTATTTCCCGACTCCATCTGAACAAAACCATCTCGCACCTGAAACTCATTAGGCTCGACCCCATTACCAATGAAGATTGCTGATTTTCTACCATTCGAGATTAACCCTGAGAAGTACACGCGAGGTTGGACACTTCTAGCGTGCTCCACATCGCCGAGTAAGGCGATAAGCGATTGCGGGTCACGCACTCCATTTTCCAGCGGCATCTCTTCTTCAGAAGTGAAGTAACCCGCTTGGGTCACGGTAATGTGTCCAACATCATTGGCCGTTGATTTCTCTAACGCTTGATAAGTAAACAAGCCAAAACCGGCCGCCGCGGTCAGTGCAAAAATAGCAATCGCTACGATCGACAATGAGAGCATGGTGCGCCTACGATTACGTAATAAGTATAAAAACGGCATTTTGAACGAATAGAGTATGTGTGTGATCATGTTGCTTCCTTTTTCTGGTGGCTGTCGTCAATACAATCGGTCATCCCGACCTATATAACGTCTTCAATGAACGCGGTGCTCATTCGTGACATTCCTTGATGACTAACTGGCCCACTCGTGCGGCTGATGGCTTATTTCTCCGTCGACCAGATCAATCATCCGATCACATCGCGTTGCCATCCTTCCATCATGGGTCGCAACAATAAACGTCGTTGCTTGCTCATGCCCTAAGGTTTTCATTAGTTCAATGACCTGGCTAGCAGATGCACTATCAAGGCTTGCTGTCGGTTCGTCTGCAATAACGAGGCAGGGTTTATGGACCAATGCTCTAGCAATAGCCACACGCTGTTGCTGCCCCCCAGACAATTGCTCCGGTCGGTGATGAACCCAATCACCTAACCCGACCTTTTCAAGCATTTCCAGCGACAAGCGTTTCTGGTTTTTCTGGCTATAACCATTCAACGCTAGCGGGTAGCTGACGTTTTCTAACGCGCTCATCACAGGAACCAAATTGAAACGCTGAAAAATAAATCCCAGATTTTCGCGGCGATACTGAGTCAATTCCTGTGGTGTTTTTGACAATATTCCATCGCCAAAGGTAATGTCTCCATCGTACTGAGTGTCCAGCATGCCTAAAATATTGAGTAGTGTGCTTTTCCCCGAGCCTGACGGACCACATAGTGCAACTAACTCCCCCTGTGCAATGTGCCCAGACACGCCACCTAATGCCTGTACTTGATTTTGGCCGAGTGAATAATGCTTTGAGATACCATCAAATTTCATCATGTTGTCGCTCTCCTGTAGATTGACCATTAGCCTACCGCCTTTGAAGAGCCTCGACATGTGGATGCGACATACGGTCAGCATCGAAGATTAACGGTTGTTATAGAGGACAAACGGGAGCAGGTATTTTGAGGTGTTCCGTAACATTGGTTGCTAAACGACACTTCTTACTTGTCATGGTTCACCTCATTAGTGATTGTGCTCACTTAACTCAGTGTCCAAAACTGCTGGTGCGGATCATGTATGGTTTTTTGTAAAATCAATTGGCTGCATCGGTTTCTTGCGGAGTCGTCTATCTGTTAGTAGATAATGGTGTTAACTCAATTAATCTATTATTCAGATAACAGCAAAAGCAAAACACTCACCCAAAGAAACTACCGGTTAGTGTTTATCTTTTAAAGCAAGTCATTCAGTTGAATATCAACGTATTGATATTTAATGGTACTGATTAAGTTTTGGCTATTATATTCCCCTAAACTCATATGGCGCTCTTCAAATAAGAGACCATTTAACTTCCAGATATAATAATTAATAGTCATGGATCTATGTACTGGTTCACTACCTTGTATATTCCTGCTTTCATAAACATGTCGTTCTTCAATCAAACGATTGTTATCATCATATGTGTAATACCATTCACTTTTTTGGCCACTTAGTACCTGGTCATCAACCACAACTTCACCATATGATGAGACTTTTATAAGCGTGTTTGAGGTGTCATAAAGGTAATTTATTGTGTCGATTCTGGTCCCTATAAGCCCTACCTGTGAGTATTTTTCGCTCTTAGATTTGTTACCTAAGCTGTCATAATGATGGATATAGTATTCTACCTGGATTCCATCAACATTTAGTGACGAAGCGATTAACTGACCACTTTTTGAATACTCGAAAGAACGCGCCACTTTACTCCCATTCGGGTAATCTTCAGTTTCCTTAGCAATATTCCCATCCTGATTATATTGATAGGTCATGACACTCATCGGCCTACCATTTTTGACAATAGAACGTGTTAATAGCTCGTCAGAAGCATCATATTTGTAAGACTCCACGGTAGTTTTAGAAAAACCAAAGCGTGACCGTTTTTGCGCTAACCTCCCTTGTTTGTCATATGCATAATTTTGCTCCTGTATGTCCGAGCGTTTACGGTTCTGGTAGCTATAACTGATTCGTGAAATGACCGGAAAAGTCAGGCTTAGTACATCATGTTTGTATTTCCCATCAATAAATTGACTAAGGTAGGCTCTTGCATCATCCAGTGATTCGATTTTATCGACTATCTGCTTTTCAAGTGATTTTTTTTGAATATTCTGTTCTTTCAAATCGTTAACCTTATTCAAACTCATTACGTCTATACCAGAGGGAAGACTTTTAGCAATGACTACATCACTGTTAATGAACAAGGAAATAACCAAGCAGACACTAACGAGAATATTCAACTGAACAAAGCCCTGGCTATTTCGTTGCTTCATTATTTGTTTCTCCTGATATATGGCATGAGCCAGATGAACCACCTCTAAGTTCCCGACCGAAAAAGAAATGTGGATAAGGTTAAGGTTAGTATTTAGGTGCGATACTTTTCTCTGGATTAAGAACCATTAATTGCATCCACATCATTTCGCAGTTCTCTTTTGAGTTCAGCCTAACATTACGGACACGACCAACCCACTTTTCTTCCCACTTTGCTGCACACATGCTTGAGCCAGCTTCAATAACCTCTTTATAAATCCAATGCTCTGAGCCATCAGAATAACGCCTCATCGTTTCTGCTACTTTCTCTTGAAACTCAGGTGATGCTGCAGCCTCATAAGTAAATTTCTTCATATCACCGACCATGTCTCTATAAGTTTCAAAGTGAGCGCGAGTTGGCACTATCCTTTCATGTCCATTAAAAATGAGCTCGAAGTCGTATGTATCAAGAATAATTTCCGGCAACCTCCATGTCATGATTGCATCAATAGCTTCACCAAAGTGAAGCCATGGCGCTGCGTCAGCATGAAACGTGTCTGTCGCTAGGAGAATTTTATGTTCCGGTGCATATACAAGGCTATCTGCATGTGAGTGCCAGTTTCTATCCAAGTCTTTAAATTCAAGACGTAATCCCCCCGTTTCTAAGACATAACTATCTTCCCAAATCACATCAGGTACTGGTCGCATAGGATCGTTGGCATCTTTTAGTAAATTAGCAGTTTCATTGTTACCTATTTTAATTGCAGAATCAGGGAAAAAGGTCATGCCACCAGCGTGGTCAGCATGGTGGTGAGAATAGATAACGTGGGTGATTGGTTTATCTGTGACTTCCGCTATCGCTTTTAGAGTATGAGGTGAAACATCTGGTAATGCGTCGTAGACCACAACGCCTACATCAGTCACAAAAAATATTTGATGCTCAAAGTTATCATGCACAAAATAGACATTTTCTGCGACCTTAAAATAGTTATACCCTCGCTCTGGAAGCGGCTCGTATACATAATCTCTAATACTATACTTTGACTTCATCTCCTCTATATTGAAAGTATCTTGATTAGATGAAGCTTCGTTTGCCATTATGTTAAAGCTTGAAGCAGAAAGTATTGAGAACAAGCATAAACTTAAGGCGCTTTTCGCCAACCCTTCTATGGGATAGATTACAGTATTCATTAGACTTACTCCTCGATGGCTGCAAATGATAACTCATGCCAATATGGTTATTACCGAGGTAAGTATAGTCCAACGCTTATATTTCACTACAAACGCACTCATAAACATCGCCACTTAAAACGTAAGCACTCATTACTCAGCATAACACAGTGTCTTTACACGGAAC
>NZ_JBFROV010000006.1:0-31983 GCF_041471725.1 Vibrio sp. 10N.261.51.F12
CTATTATATGATTATTTTTTGTAAAATGAATCACTGCTATTTATTTAATGAACAGTTGATTACTTGGAAATGAAACCGCTAAATGGCAAAGAAATAGAGTATAAAATTGTATTGATATATTTTGTAAATGAATGTTGAAAATATAGTCGATATGAGTGAAAATCAACCTGAGCTACAAGCTCACCTATCAAATTATTTTGGATTTTAAAGTTAAGTGGAGGCATAAAATGATGAATCGTAAATTTTCTATCAATACTATTGCTGTTCCACGTTTATGTGTAAATAAACAATGGATGCATGTTAAGGCCACTAAAGCCTCGTGCCCAGTTACGTTTGGTACACCACTACTTTAATATCCGTACCCCTAGAGGCTGCGGAAATAGCAGTCTCAAAGTCAAATAAGTCTTTTTTAGATCGCTATTTCTCTCCTCAATATTGTCCATTTAGGAGAACAACATGCGTACATCTATATACCTAACACTTGCTACCTGGTTAATTAAAGCTGATCTTCATCATGAAGAAAGAGAATGGAAGCGCCGCTACCGTCGAAATGCTTACCAATTACCGTTGTATAACGAACACTTACTTCGTGATATTGGCCTTGATTCGCAAGGTCGTCCACTTGGGCTCGTGACTCACGTACCTTCAGTAGTGGCGACACGCAAAGCTCGTCATCTTCGAAGGGTTCTGAAATCGACAATAGCAACGTAATTGAAAGCGGGCAGAGCGTCTCACTGCCCGCTTAGATTCTTTATATTGTATATGAGACGACAATAAAATCGTTAATAGTAATGAAATAACAACTTATGACGATGAGTTAATAACACTAGGGACAAGGATTAGAATACTGAGTCCCTATTTCTTGAATATCATTTAATAGTTCATCAGATAAGGTGACGTTAATGCTATTAATATTCGCTTCAAGTTGAGATAAATTTGTTGCACCAATAATATTTGACGCAACGAAAGGGCGTTGATTCACAAAGGCTAAAGCCATTACTGCTGGGTCAATCTGGTGTTTATGAGCAACATCGATATACGCTTGTGTAGCGGCAAGACCTTGGGGTGTGAAATAACGAACAAAGCGTTCAAAGACACTACAGCGAGCACCTGGCGGCTTTTGTCCATTCAGATATTTTCCGCTTAAACACCCAAACGCTAGTGGTGAATAAGCTAACAGCTCCACGCCTTCATGATGGCTTATTTCTGATAACCCGACTTCAAAACTTCGGTTAAGTAGATTATACGGGTTCTGTATTGAGACAATTCTAGGTAAATTATGCTTTTCAGCCAATTTTAATAACGTCATTACGCCCCAAGGGGTTTCATTTGAAACACCGATATAACGAATCTTCCCCGCATTGATCATCTCATTCAACGCTTCTAACGTCTCGAGCAAAGAGACATCATCACCACCTTCATGGTAGGGATAGTTGAGTTGACCAAAACAGTTCGTTTGCCTTTGAGGCCAATGCAATTGGTAGAGATCGATATAGTCTGTCTTGAGTCGAGCGAGGCTATCGTCGACGGCTTGATGAATATTGCGGCGATCTAGGCGCATATTATCTCTAATATGTGGAACACTTCTTGGTCCCGCGACTTTGGTTGCCAATATGACTTTTTGTCTTTTATCTGACTGAGATAACCAGTCACCAATATAGCTTTCGGTAAGACCTTGCGTTGTGGCTTTTGGTGGGACAGGGTACATCTCGGCGGTATCGATGAAGTTCACGCCATGTTCGACAGAAAAGTCGAGCTGATCGAATGCTTCCTTTTTCGTATTTTGCTCACCAAACGTCATTGTGCCTAAGCAAATTTTGCTGACTTCAAGAGAGGAATGAGGGAGAGTATGATATTTCATTGAGCCTTCCTTGCTGCTTTTGTTTTCTTTCACTATACCGCGTTTTGTTAAAACTTCAGTTTAAAGAGCACACTTCTGAATTTATTTTACTAAACTGTTGATTGTCAGTAAGGCATTATCCACAAGTATTTTTTAAAGGAGGTGGAATATGCAAAAACATCAGCTCGATCGGTGGTTACATGGATACCACAAAGACACCTATACACCACCTAAAGTCTTTGTAATTGGTTGTGCTGATATTTCACACTATTTGTTAGCAGTGGAATACAAGCATAAGCTTGAACCAATAAAAGAAAATGATGAGCCCATTCATTTTGAGTCATTAGATTCGGTGAAAGAGGTACTACACAAATTAGGCGTTGAAAAAGCCTATCTTCGTTTACATAACGCCTATGACGAGTGTGGCAGTACGGGTGAAATGAACCGGTACTGTGATATTGAGTTAAAACTGCACTAGGTAACGCCTTTATGATAAAGGCGTTAGACAAAGTAGTTTTCAAGGATATAGGATGTAAACTTCGCTCTGAGATAGAACCCTCGGGGCAGGGTTTTTATCGGCTGGCCGTTGGCGCCATAAGCGCCTGTTGTCACGCGGCTATTCGCTGCTTTTGGCCTTATTTGTAGGATTTCGCCACTGTGTGCGGTCAGTTGATTGATGTGTCCCAAAGTAATATGGTCCATTAACTCTTCCCAATCATTTTTGAGCATGAGTTCTTCTTCTTCGGAAGGGCTCCAGATCAAAGGGGATCCGACGCGACGTTGTGCTACTGGGATTTCTCGTTCACCTTCCACTGGCAGCCAAAGTACACGTGAGAGTTTATTGCGAATATGGCTACGCTCCCATGTCAAGCCTTGTACACCGGTAAGAGGGGCGACACAAACGAATGTGGACTCAAGCGGTGTACCTGAATAACTGATAGGGATGCTTTTGAGTTCGATACCAATATCTGGAAAATCTTGTGTCGGTTTGCTACCGGCCTTTGCACCTAGGTGCCACTCTAGCAATTGACCCACCCAGCCCTTATCACGCTTTAAGGTTTCAGGTACCTTCATATCAGCTTCTTGCGCTAATTCACCAAAGCTCATGCCCGCTATTTGTCGCGCTCTACTCATGAGCTCGCTTTCTGATCTAGGAGTAGACTTCATATATTAAGAGACGTTGTAGATAAAAATGACGACGTCAGTTTATCACGGAGTTCGACTTCTGCCTGTACAAAAAAAGATCATAAAGCGCGGCTTTCGATCTATTACTGAGTTATCCACAGTTCGTTTTTTAATTTCTTTATTATTATATCATCTGTATGAATAAACAGGTATTTTTTGGAAACTAATGCTTGATTAATTGTAAGTGATAGAATTGATAGCAGCTCTTGTGTGGATAAAACAAGCTTTGTTCGATCTTTGACCGATCTAAGATCAATGGACAATTGGCAATTTCATTTAAGGCTGATTTTTCAATCGTTACATTTAACTTGTTGTTTTAAATTGATTAATATTCTAGATTATATGTGTACTATAAATTGGCATGCGTGATTTATTTGTCATTGTTAGAGAAGATCAAAGATTCTGCACATGGTTATTCACAGAAAAGGTGAATAAATGTGGTCTAGGTCTCATTGTGGTGTTGATAAGTGTTGGTATGAGTAAAACTTATCCATAGTTTGTCGATTAAGTGGTAAATGTTCAAATTTACGGGTGTCTACGTTTGCTCAACTTGGGGATATGTGGAAAAATCAAGGTAATGAAAATTTAATTGAGGTTGGCCAGTGATAGATGGCGATGGTTACCGACTTAATGTGGGTATTGTAATCTGTAACAACCATGGTCAGGTCTTCTGGGCTAAACGATACGGACAACATTCATGGCAGTTTCCTCAAGGTGGTATTGACGAAGGTGAATCCCCTGAGCAAGCTATGTACCGAGAACTGTATGAAGAAGTCGGGTTAACAAAAGATGATGTAAAAATTGTCGCTGTTAGTCGTCATTGGCTGAGATACAAGTTACCTAAACGGCTCGTTCGTTGGGACTCGAAGCCTGTTTGTATTGGACAAAAACAGAAATGGTTTTTGCTACGTTTGGATTGCGATGAGTCGCGGATCAATATGCAACGTGGTAGTACCCCTGAGTTTGATGGTTGGCGCTGGGTAAGTTATTGGTATCCGGTCAGGCAAGTTGTCTCTTTTAAGCGTGACGTTTATCGTCGTGCCATGAAAGAATTTGCTTCTCTCGCAATGCCTTTTAAGGAACGTAAGTTTAAAGGCAAAAGAAAACACCGAAGAGGGTAAGTATGCTTTCGCAACTAAGGGAAATAGTTGAGCACGTTTCTAAAGAGGAGAGCGTGCACTTAGCCCTTGAAATGTTGGTTAAACAAACTTGTGCAGCTATGCATACCGAATGCTGCACAATTTATCTTGCCAATGAACCGCAACAACGGTTAGAGCTGATGGCAACCCAAGGCCTTATTTTTCAGGGCGATACCATTCACATTAACTTTGATGAAGGGTTAGTAGGGTTAGTCAAGCGCACCGCTGAACCACTGAATATAGCGGCTGCGGCTCAGCACCCTGCATTTAAATTTTTCCCTGAACTTGGGGAGGATATCTATCATGCCTTTCTTGGCACACCTATTATTCACCGTAAACAAGTGCTCGGCGTACTCGTTATTCAGCAAAAAAAATCTCGTCAGTTTAGTGAAACAGAAGAATCTTTTCTTGTTACGTTAGCCGCTCAGATCGCGGTGCTCATTGCCCATGCTACTGCCCAAGGGGATAGCTTTTTTGAGGGCAATCAATTAACGGTTGTAAAAGGCATTGCAGCGTCTTCTGGGGTTGCGATTGGTCCAATGTGGTGGGATAACACCCAGCCAGAGCTAAGTGACGTGTTTCCAGCGTCTACGCTGGATGTTAGTCGTGAACAAGAGCTGTTATCGCTTGCGATCGAAAAAGCGCTTGCTGACTTTAAGCGAATGCGTAAAAAGCTAGATTTGGAGTTAAATAAAGATGCTCTGGCTATTTTTGACCTCTTTACGCACTTACTCAATGATCCTATGTTGCGAAAAGATCTCAAGGCTCAAATAGCTCAGGGAGATCGAGCAGACTGGGCGCTAAGACAAGTGGTTGAAAGCTACGCGAATCGCTTTGCTAAAATGTCGGACATCTATCTTAGAGAGCGGGCGCAAGATGTCCGTGAACTCGGACAGCGGTTATTGTTTTTTCTTCATAACTCAGAGCAGCCAGTACATGTGATTTCTGAGCCTGTCATTATGGTGGTGAGGGAGCTGACAGCCTCTATCTTGGCGTCTATTCCCAAAGAAAAGTTGCTGGCGGTTGTGTCATTGGAAGGCGCTGCAAACTCTCATGCTGCGATCCTATCTCGAGCGATGGGCGTGCCTGCTGTCATGGGACTAGGGATTAATCCTGAATTATTAAGCGCTAAGCTGGCCATTGTGGATGGCTACAGTGGTGAAATTTTCTTAGAGCCAACCGTTGAGTTACTCTCTGAATACCGCGAATTGGTGACCGAAGAGACTGAATTGTCGCACATGGTCGACCAGACCTTAGATCTTGATGCTGCAACCAAAGATGGTCAACGAATTCAGGTTTTATTAAACGCGGGCTTGAGCGCTGACACCAGTATTTCCTTAAATAAAGGTGTGGATGGTGTTGGGTTATACCGAACTGAAATTTCGTTTTTATTGAGGCAACAGTTTCCGTCTGAAGAAGAGCAAGTCCAGCAATATCGAGCGGTGTTACAAGCTTATCCTACTAAGCGAGTTGTCATGCGTACGTTGGATATTGGTGGTGACAAGGCATTGCCTTATCTTCCTATTGAGGAAGATAACCCGTTCTTAGGTTGGCGTGGAATTCGCTTTACGCTTGATCACCCTGATATTTTTCTGATCCAATTAAGAGCAATGCTCAGAGCAAGTGAAGGGCTCGATAATTTGAGCATATTGTTACCAATGGTCTCCTCAATGCAGGAGTTGGATGGAGCAATCACACTCATTAATCAAGCTTATGATGAGGTAGCTCAAGTACATCAAGATATTGTGCCTCCTCAGGTTGGTGTGATGATTGAAGTGCCATCCATGTTATACCTTCTGCCTTTTATGGCAGAAAAGGTCGACTTTGTTTCTGTGGGTACGAATGATCTTACTCAATATTTGTTAGCGGTTGATCGCAATAATGCCCAAGTAGCGGATATCTATGAGACCCTTCATCCGTCTGTATTAGCAGCGATGAAGCATATTTTTGAAACGTGCCAGTCTTATCAATTGCCGGTGTGTATTTGTGGTGAGCTTGCGGGTGACCCTATTGGTGCATTATTACTGGTTGGCTTGGGCTACGATACATTAAGTATGAATACCTCGAATGTCGCTAAAGTGAAATACTTGCTGCGTCAAACGACGATGGATGAGCTGAAACATCTTGCGAATAATGCACTAATGCATCCATATGGTGATTCGATTTATAATCTGATGCGTGACTATTTTGAGCAAAAAGGTTTAGCTGGGTTTATTCGTGCTGGGAAATCTTAGTGCTCACATCGTGGAAATAACATGAATTTTGAACTTCTCTTTGTATTGCTTCTTTTAGGGGCGATCGTCGGCACGATGTCGGGCTTACTCGGTATTGGCGGTGGGTTAATTGTTGTGCCAGCCCTTGCTTACTTGTTACCCCTATTTGGGATCCCCGCCGAATTAGTGATGCAAATAGCGTTGGCGACGTCGCTAGCCTCGATTATTATTACCTCTGGGTCTTCTGCTATTAATCATGTCAAGCTCGGCAATGTAGACCTTTTTGTGATTAAATGGCTGCTGCCTGGTGTCATCGTGGGTGGGTTAGTTGGGTCATTTGTAGCGGAATGGATCCCTTTCCAATATCTGCCTAAGGTGTTTGCACTGATCGTCTTTGCGCTGGCTGTACAGATGATTTTATCGATCTCCTCTACCTCCACTCGTCCACTGCCACCCCCAGCTATCATGAGCTGCTGTGGTGGTGTTATTGGCATGGTATCAAGTCTTGCCGGTATCGGAGGCGGCTCTATGTCTGTCCCATTCTTAAGCAAGCATGGTGTAGAAATGCGTAGGGCAGTTGGATCTTCGTCGGTGTGCGGTTGTGTGATTGCGATTGCAGGTATGATAGGCTTCATTCTCCATGGCGCTAAGGCACAAGGTTTACCTGAATATAGCCTTGGCTATGTGTATGTTCCCGCACTGTTGGCTATTGCCGTGACCTCGATGTTAACGACTCGGTTTGGTGCTAAATTGGCCACAACAATGCCAACACCGAAACTTAAAAAGATTTTTGCGGTCTTCTTAGTATTCGTATCATTTTCAATGATGTTTTAGTCTTTATTACCCACACGTTAAGAGAGCAGTTTATGTCTCAGGGATTTATTGAATTTCCTAGTATTGACCCCGTTTTATTTGAAATTGGCCCTATATCCGTTCGCTGGTATGGCTTAATGTACCTAATCGGTTTTGCATTTGCGATGTGGCTTGCCAATCGACGTGCAGATAAAGCCGGATCTGGCTGGACTCGTGAACAGGTATCGGATCTGCTATTTGCCGGCTTCTTGGGTGTGGTGATTGGTGGTCGAGTTGGGTATGTGTTGTTCTACGGTTTCGATACTCTCATGCAGGATCCACTCTACTTGTTCAAAGTATGGACTGGCGGGATGTCTTTCCATGGTGGGTTGCTTGGGGTGATTACCGCTATGTTGTGGTATGCCCGTAAGAACGGTCGTACCTTTTTCAATGTTGCTGACTTTATCGCGCCGCTTGTGCCATTTGGCTTAGGAATGGGGCGTATCGGCAACTTTATGAACAGCGAACTTTGGGGCCGAGTTACCGACGTGCCTTGGGCGATTGTATTCCCAAATGGCGGGCCATTACCAAGACACCCTTCCCAGCTTTATGAATTTGCCTTAGAAGGTGTCGTATTATTCCTTATCCTCAATTGGTTTATTAAGAGAAGTCGCCCAGAGGGTGCGGTGTCAGGTCTATTCTTACTTGGCTACGGTTGCTTTAGGTTCTTGATTGAATACGTTCGTGAACCAGACGCACACTTAGGCTTGTTTGGCGGGTTTATTTCGATGGGACAGATTCTGTCATTACCTATGGTCATCCTTGGTGCCTTGATGATTACGTGGGCTTACAAAGTCAACGGAAACACGACACATAACGTATCTAAGCAATAGGAATTGTTGTGAAGCAGTATTTAGATTTATGCCAACGTATCGTCGATGACGGTGTCTGGATTGAAAATGAGCGTACAGGAAAGCGTTGCTTGACGGTGATTAATGCCGACCTTACGTATGATGTGGCGAATAATGCCTTTCCATTGGTGACAACGCGTAAGAGCTTTTGGAAATCAGCAGTAGCGGAATTGTTGGGTTATATCCGCGGATACGATAACGCTGAAGACTTTCGTAAGCTAGGAACTAAAACGTGGGACGCCAATTCCAACCTCAATGAAGTGTGGCTAAACAGCCCTTTCAGAAAAGGTGAGGATGATATGGGGCGCGTTTATGGCGTTCAAGGACGCTCGTGGGCAAAGCCTGATGGCGGGCATGTCGATCAACTTCGTAAGATTGTCGATGACCTATCTCGTGGTATTGACGATCGCGGTGAGATACTGAATTTTTATAACCCAGGTGAGTTCCACATGGGGTGTCTACGTCCGTGTATGTACAGCCATCACTTTTCATTGCTTGGTGATACGCTGTATTTAAACAGTACACAGCGCTCGTGTGATGTCCCTCTTGGGCTCAACTTTAATATGGTTCAAGTGTATGTTTTCTTAGCGATTATTGCGCAAATCACGGGTAAGAAACCGGGGCATGCCTATCATAAGATTGTTAATGGGCATATCTATGAAGACCAGCTTGAGTTGATGCGTGATGTTCAACTAAAGCGTGAGCCTCTTTCAGCGGCGACTTTCCATATAAACCCGAAGATTCAGTCACTCGAAGATTTAGAAACTTGGGTGACGATGGATGATTTTGAGGTGCGTGACTATCAATGTCACGAACCAATAAAATACCCATTTTCAGTGTAATAAAATGCCGAGCGATGCTCGGCTTTTTATTATCTAGAGAGAAGGGAAAAAGTGAGCGCTTCTCTCTATCTCTATCTCTCTATCCATTTATCTAGCGAGATAGGCGAGCGAATTAGTCGTAGTACTCATCCTCGATAATTTCTTCTTCGATGATGTCGTCTTCTATAACTTCCTCTTCTACGATATCGGTCGCGACCTCACATGTCTCTTCGTCGTATGCGCCATCAATAGCGCCGCCAACTGCGCCGGCACCACCACCAATAGCAGCACCAGCCGCTGCCCCTGAACTTCCATCGACGATACCACCGACGACGGCCCCCGTGACAGCCCCATCAACAGCGCCATCAATGGCACCATCAGAGGTTTGATCGCAGTAGTAAGCAAATGAAGGGGAGCTAAGCATAGCCAGAAGGAGAAGTGTTTTAATTTTCATAACGCGTTCACATTGTTATTGGAAGTGACAGTAGAGTAATGAACATCGACAAACTAAATAAGATACCTCGCGTAAAGGTTTGGTCAGCATAGTGTGTGTTTATTGCTGCGGTTTATGATTGCTACTTTTACACTAGCCAAGACCATCACTAAGGCTTGTTTGGAGCGGGGTATTTGTAGTGTGAATGCAATGACCTATCTTGCGATAACCATCAAGTGTCACTCATAATGGATAGATAAGCGTTGGAATAGGAATTGATCATGCGATGGTTTGGGTATGTTTTAGCTGGGATGTTAGTGGGTTGTAGCAGTGCTCCGACAGAAATAAAAGTGGCGGATGAGAAACAATTAGTGGCTTATAAAGCGGTCGTTGACAATACGGCGGAATTTGTCGGTAAACCAGCGAGGTGGGGTGGGGTCGTGGCTCAATTGAGTAATCCTTCGGCCAATAGTAGCGTGTTGCAAATCAGTCAATTTGAGCTGGATAGCAAAGGTAGGCCTGATGAAACTCAGCAAGGAACAAGCCGCTTTGTCGTAAAAGTTGACCGATTCTTAGACCCGAGTATTTTTGTTCAGGGTAAAGCCATGACGTTTGTAGGCATAGTCGCAGGCAATGAAACGATTAAAGTCGGAGAGCAAACGCTAGTCGTACCCGTTGTTAAGGCGTCTAACTACTATTTATGGACCGAAGACAAGCGAATCAAAACCTACTATGTCGGTGACCCATTCTATGATTACTATTACGATCGTGATTACTACTGGGACGATGTCGATGATATTGATCTGATAGAGCATTATGACGATTACGATGCGTATGACTACGGCGATTATTAATACGTATTCAATGTTGATTGATTAAAAAAGTAAAAGCCCAACGCATTGACGTTGGGCTTTCATTTCGTATTACATTGTCATTTAAGCGAGTTGCTACTCGGAGGCGATTACGTTGTCAGAGCGAGAATCGTCCCTGGAATGATGACAAAGATAGAAGCAAGGTATCCAGCTACCACCGCTTTATTCTTAATTGCCATATCTGAAATGTAGTCAGCGCCTTTAACAGGTAGTTCTCTTAAGAAAGGAATACCAAAGATGAATACGGTTGATAAGACATTAAAGACTAAGTGAACCAACGCTATTTGAAGAGCAAAAACCGCATACTCACCAGAGACTGCTGTTGCGGCAAGCAGGCCGGTAATACAAGTACCAATATTCGCCCCAAGTGTAAATGGGTAAACATCACGAACTTTCAACGTTCCGGTGCCGACTAGAGGAACCATCAAGCTCGTTGTTGTAGAAGAAGACTGAACTAAGATAGTGACGATAGAACCCGATACGATACCGTGAATTGGACCACGACCGATGGCATTTTTAAGGATGTCACGCGCTCGGCCTACCATTAGGCTCTTCATAAGTTTGCCCATTACCGTGATAGCAACAAAGATAGTCGCGATACCTAAGACAATGAGAAGCACACCACCGGTGACATTACCAAACGTTGCCAATGGATCTTGAATTGCAGAGACAACTGGTTTAGTCATTGGTTTGATAAAGTTCAAACCGCCCATGCTCATGTCACCACTCGCTAGCATTGGTGACACCAGCCAGTGTGATATTTTCTCTAAAATACCAAACATCATCTCTAGTGGTAAGAAAATGACAACCGCTAATAAATTGAAGAAATCATGGATCGTTGCGCTAGCAAAGGCACGTTTAAATTCAGTATTACAACGAACGTGGCCCAAGCTCACTAGAGTGTTGGTTACCGTAGTGCCGATGTTGGCACCCATGATCATTGGAATCGCAACCGTAACAGGAAGTCCACCTGCAACCAGGCCGACAATGATAGATGTGACGGTACTTGAGGATTGAATAAGGGCCGTCGCGACCAAACCAATCATTAAACCAGCAACAGGATGAGAAGCAAATTCGAACAAGACCTTGGCTTGCTCTCCTGTCGCCATCTTAAACCCACTACCCACCATAGATACCGCAAGTAGCAGTAGATATAGCATGAACGCCAAGTTAGCCCAGCGTAGCCAGCGTGTCGAATTCGACATTGGTGTCGCAGCTGTTGTTGCTTGGTTCATCATAGTTTTCTCCGTTTGACCTGTAGAATTTTGTCGGTCTGTTGTGGAATCTGCTGCGATAGTAGATCTGAATTATTACAGTAATATGACGATATTATGTCGCTCATCAATAACTGCGATATTTGTGTTTTTTATTTTATTGATATGACATATTTTTAATCTAAGATGTTGATTTGAAATGATTTTATTTGGTGTGATAAAAATAGATAAATAGCGCTATTTTAATGAATAAATTCGATTGTAGAGCGGTTTTGATGTGCGAATATGACAACTATGACAGTCTGTGTTTCGTTATTTACGATGCGTAACTTAGGTTGCATCGGTTTAACCGAATATTGTTGATCTGGGAAGAGTTTGATATAAAAGGGATTGAGAATTTTAAGGCGGTAATTCATGTCACATCTTAATTATAATCACGTTTACTATTTCTGGATGGTTTGCAAGCAAGGCTCAGTGACAAAGGCAGCCGATGCGTTGTTTTTAACACCACAAACGGTGACGGGACAGATAAAAGCACTTGAAGAAAGAATGGACGGCAAGCTTACCAAGCGCAATGGGAGAAGTGTTGAGCCTACCGAGCTAGGGCAGCTTGTTTACAAGTACGCTGATCGTATGTTTGGTTTGAGCTATGAGATGCTTGATATCGTTAATTACAGCCAGCGCTCTAATATCTTATTTGATGTCGGTGTCGCCGATGCACTCTCAAAGCGTCTCGTGAGTAAGATTTTGATGACGACCATCCCTGATGATAACAGTATTCACCTGCGGTGCTTTGAATCTACCCATGAGATGCTGTTAGAGCAGCTATCTCAGCATAAGTTGGATATGATTTTGTCCGATTGTCCTGTTGATTCTAGTCAGAGTCCAGGATTGTTCAGTAAGAAACTTGGCGAAAGCCGGATGAGTTTTTTTACATCAGGGAAGGTCGAACATCATCATTTTCCTGAAATACTGGAGCAACGAAAATTATTACTCCCAGGAAGTCGCACCTCAATGGGGCGTAAGATCCATCAATGGTTTGATCGGCAAGGTATCCAACCTAATATATTGGGCGAATTTGATGATGTGGCATTGATGAAAGCCTTCTCTATGTACAAAGAAGACGTAATATTTTTAGCACCAAGCTTATATATGTCAGAGATCTCAGATAAACGCCCGCTTCAACATATTGGTGATATCGACGACCTTAAGGAAGAGTATTACGTTATTTTTGCTGAGCGAATGATCCAGCATCCTGCGGTAAAAGGGGTCTGTGAGGCCGACTTTAGTGATTTGTTGAATGTTTAGTGAGTTTTTTTAGTAACGAAGAGGCCGTATTTTAAAATGGTTACTTCGTTCGGGTTAGATCGTTTTACTAGGGTAGAGGTAAGGTATGAATTTGCAGGAGATGGAAAAGAATGCACCGCAAGCGGTGATGCTCCTTAAAGCAATGGCAAACGAAAGACGCCTGCAAATACTTTGTATGCTTCATAATACTGAGCTTTCAGTCGGGGAGTTGTGTGCAAATTTAAACCTAAGCCAATCAGCGCTGTCTCAACATTTAGCTTGGTTGCGCAGAGATGGACTGGTTTCTACGAGAAAAGAAGCACAGACGGTGTATTACACCTTAAGTAGCACAGAGGTTCGTCAAATGATCGAACTACTGCATGGCCTATATTGCGAAGAAGAGTGATACCTGAGGGGCGTGCGGTTTGTATCAGGGCCAGTTCATGTCTGAGCTGGTTCACCTGTTATTGCTGGCTCACATGCTATTGCTATTAGGACAGTGACGATGTCATTTTAAGTCAGCATTGGTGCTTTTAAGCAAAATTATAAATAAAACGATAGATACAAAAAAACCGGCCAAGGCCGGTTTTTATCGCTAATCGAGTTCTAATTAAAGAGCTTTGATTGCTGCAGTGAAGCGAGACTTATGACGAGCTGCTTTATTCTTATGAATAAGGCCTTTAGTCGCCATACGGTCTAGAAGAGGTGTAACTTCAACTAGTGCCGCTGTTGCTGCTTCTTTATCGCCAGCTTCAATAGCAGCGATAGTTTTTTTCATGTAAGTGCGCATCATAGAACGACGGCTAGCATTGTGCTGGCGACGTTTCTCAGCTTGGATAGCGCGCTTCTTAGCAGATTTACTGTTTGCCAAGGGTCTAACTCCCAAAAACTTAGTTCGGTGACAATTTAAGGGCGAGGAATATCCTCTATTTGCACTTAAAAGTCAACAGATTTGTGCAAAAACCCAACGATATAAAACAAGTTTTGATATCTGGAGGTCTTCGCGGTTAAGATGGCGGGGATTCTAACAGTATTTTTCAACCAATGCTAATACTATCCGCTCTTGAACAATAAAGAAGACGGAAACCCATCTAGGACAAGGTATTAGCTAGGTAATTAGGGGTGAAAGTGAGTAAAAAGCTTCTTAAGTCTGGCATGATCGTAAGTGCTATGACGTTAGTGTCCCGAGTATTGGGACTGGTGCGCGACGTGGTCGTGGCCAATTTAATGGGAGCAGGCGCGAGCGCCGATGTGTTCTTTTTTGCCAATAAAATACCCAACTTCTTGCGCCGCTTGTTCGCTGAAGGCGCCTTTTCGCAAGCCTTTGTTCCAGTACTTACTGAGTATCATGCCGCTGGAGATAAAGAAAAAACACGTGATCTCATTGCTAAGGTATCGGGAACGTTAGGCGTACTAGTGTCGATCGTGACATTGTTTGGTGTGCTAGGGTCTGGTGTCGTTACCGCCGTCTTTGGTTTTGGGTGGTTCCTTGATTGGTTAAATGATGGTCCAGCCGCACCTAAATTTGAGCTGGCTAGCTTGATGCTCAAGATCACCTTTCCCTATCTTTGGTTTATTACCTTTGTGGCCTTATCTGGCGCTATTCTTAATACCTTAGGTAAGTTTGCCGTTTCATCGTTTACGCCCGTCTTTCTAAATGTGATGATCATTGGCTGCGCTTGGTTTATCTCACCCAACCTTGCTCAACCTGAGATCGGTCTCGCTATTGGTGTCTTTCTTGGCGGTTTTGTTCAGTTTGTATTTCAGCTTCCCTTTCTTATAAGAGCAGGGGTTCTTGTTAAACCGAAATGGGGTTGGCGAGATCCTGGCGTAGTGAAGATCAGAACTTTGATGATCCCAGCGTTATTTGGTGTCTCAGTCAGTCAGATTAATTTATTGTTTGATACCTTTATCGCCAGTTTTCTGGCGACGGGTTCCATTAGTTGGTTGTATTATTCGGATCGCTTATTAGAGTTCCCGCTTGGCCTTTTTGGTATTGCGATTGCGACTGTCATTCTCCCTGCGTTATCTCGTAAGCATGTTGATGCCGAGAGTAGAGGCTTTGCCTCAACGATGGATTGGGGGGTGCGTATGGTGGTGTTATTGGGTCTACCGGCAATGTTGGGACTGATGGTGCTAGCGAAGCCCATGCTAATGGTCTTATTTATGCGCGGTGAGTTTACACCACATGATGTGAACCAAGCCTCGATGTCATTGCTCGCATACGCGTCAGGCTTACTTAACTTCATGCTGATAAAAGTTTTAGCACCTGGGTATTTCTCGCGACAAGATACCAAAACACCGGTGAAATACGGCATTATTGCCATGGTCTCTAATATGGTATTCAATGCTATTTTTGCATACTTTTATGGCTATGTTGGCTTGGCTATGGCGACGGCTTTGTCTGCACTTATTAATATGGCACTACTTTACCGTGGGCTTCATATTCAGAATGTTTACCGTTTAACAAAACAGACGGCCCTGTTCATTGGTAAGTTAATTATTGCATCGTTAATCATGGTCGCGGTGGTGATTTGGTTATTGGCAGACATGCAGCAGTGGTTGTCATGGGGGCTAACACAGCGCGTGACGACATTGACCATGTTGATCGGCGTTGGTGGTGCGAGCTACCTATTTACACTCTTGCTACTTGGCATTAGAGTGAAGGATTTAAAAGCAGCGACAGATTAGCAATGATTCGTTATAATCCGTCGGTTTCACACTGCTATTATTAACTTCAACAGGTGGTTTAGTCGTTTCATGGAACTTATTCGAGGCATCCATAATCTAAGAAATCAACATCATGGCTGTGTGTTGACGATTGGTAATTTTGATGGTGTACATTTAGGGCACCAACGTGTACTCGAACAGGTAAAAGAAAAGGCAGCGCTTTTGAATTTACCTTCTGTGGTGATGACGTTTGAACCTCAGCCAATGGAGTTATTTGCCAAAGACAAAGCACCGGCACGTTTGACGCGATTGCGAGATAAGTTCGAGCTATTACAGCAGATGAATATAGACCGCTTGCTTTGTGTGAACTTCAACCACCACTTTGCTAGCCTGTCGGCTGAATCATTTATTCGTGATTTGCTCGTCGATAAGTTAGGCGTTAAGTTTTTAGTGATTGGTGATGATTTCCGCTTTGGCAAAGGTCGAGTCGGCAACTTTGACATGCTCAAACAAGCGGGTAAAACGTTTGGTTTTGAAGTCGTCAGCACACGCAGCTTTTGTGTCGATGATAGGCGAGTCAGTAGCACGGCAATTCGTCAGGCTTTAGCCAACGATGAGCTTGATGTGAGCGCAGAAATGCTTGGGCGCCATTACACATTGTCTGGTCGGGTTGCTCATGGTAAAAAACTGGCGCGAGACTTCGGTTTTCCAACCGCAAATATCTCTTTAAAGCGATATGTGTCACCGGTCAGTGGTGTGTATGCGGTACAAGTAATGGGCATTGATAAACAGCCGTTACCTGGTATCGCAAATGTCGGTAATAAACCGACAGTCAATGGTTCCAACTTAGATTTAGAAGTGCATATTTTTGGCTTTGATGGCGATCTGTATGGAAAGCAAATTGAAGTCGCACTGTTCCACAAAATACGCAATGAGAAGAAATTTAGCTCTTTGCAGCTGCTTAAGCAGCAAATAGAATTGGACGCTGAAGTAGCAAGGGTGTGGCTACTTGAGTGTATGGGTTAGTGGGAGATTCCACCGCTAACATAATGTCTAACTGTCGCCCAATACAACGGAATTAAGAATCGATGAGTGAGTATAAAGATACCCTGAACCTTCCTGAAACAGGGTTTCCTATGCGCGGTAACCTGGCTAACAGAGAGCCAGAGATGCTGAAGCGTTGGTATAAAGAAGATCTTTACGGGGAGATCCGTAAAGCGAAGCAAGGCAAAAAGTCATTTGTATTACACGATGGCCCTCCATACGCGAATGGTGATATTCATATCGGCCACGCACTGAACAAGATTCTTAAAGACATTATTATTAAATCTAAAACCCTTTCTGGTTTTGATGCCCCTTACATTCCGGGCTGGGATTGTCACGGTCTTCCTATCGAATTGATGGTAGAGAAGAAGAAAGGCAAGCCGGGTCAAAAGATTTCTGCATCTGAATTCCGTGAAGAGTGCCGTAAGTATGCCGCGGGTCAAGTTGAAGGCCAAAAAGAAAGCTTTAAGCGTCTTGGCATCATGGGCGAATGGGATAAACCTTACCGCACTATGGACTTTGGCACTGAAGCAAACATCATTCGTGCACTTGGTAAAATTGCCGACAAAGGTCACTTGCTGAAAGGGTTTAAGCCTGTTCACTGGTGTACGGATTGTGGTTCAGCGCTGGCTGAAGCAGAAGTTGAATATAAAGATAAAGTGTCCCCATCTATTGATGTGAAATTTACTGCGGCAGACGAAGCGTCTCTTCTAGAGAAATTTACTCTAGCGGAAGGACATGCCGGCCAAGGTGAAATCTCGATTGTTATCTGGACAACCACACCGTGGACACTACCGGCAAACCGCGCCGTATGTCTTCGTGATGATCTAGAATACGTATTGATTCAAGTTGAAGCGCACGGTGAGCAAAAGGCTCAACGTATTATTGTTGCTTCTGAACTTGCGAAAAGCGTGATGGATCGTGCGGGTATTGAGCACTTCCACAATCTTGGTTTTACAACGGGTGCTGAGCTTGAGCTTTCTCAATTCAATCACCCGTTCTACAACTTCACAGTACCTGCTGTGTTAGGTGATCACGTAACGACAGAGTCGGGTACGGGTGTTGTTCATACTGCGCCAGGCCACGGCCAAGAAGATTTCATTGTAGGTAAGCAATACAACCTAGAAATCGCCAACCCTGTGGGTTCAAACGGTGTTTATCTGCCGGATACTGAGCTATTTGCTGGTCAACACGTCTTTAAAGCGAATGATTCAGTATTAGAAGTATTGAAAGAAAAAGGCGCGCTGCTTCATCATCATGCGTATGAGCATAGCTATCCACATTGTTGGAGACACAAAACGCCAATTATTTTCCGTGCAACACCACAATGGTTCATCTCAATGGATCAAGCGGGTTTGCGTGCAAAAGCACTCGAATCAACAAAGAATGTTGAGTGGATGCCTGAATGGGGCCAAAGCCGTATCGAGGGTATGATTGAAGGTCGCCCTGAATGGTGTATCTCTCGTCAACGTACGTGGGGCGTGCCAATTGCGCTGTTTGTACATAAAGAAACATCAGAACTTCATCCAGATAGCCCAGCTCTTATCGAAAAAGTAGCAAAACTAGTGGAAGAAAAAGGCATTCAAGCTTGGTGGGACGTAGACGCTGCTGAACTCATGGGCGCTGACGATGCTGATAAGTACGAAAAAGTTCTTGATACACTCGATGTTTGGTTTGACTCAGGTGTGACGCACTTCTCTGTGGTTGATACTCGTGAAGAGTACAACGGCAACAAAGCGGATCTTTACCTTGAAGGCTCAGATCAACACCGTGGTTGGTTCCAGTCTTCATTGATCTCTTCGATTGCGATGAAAGATGAAGCCCCTTACAAGCAAGTGCTAACGCATGGTTTTGTTGTAGATGGCAACGGTCGTAAGATGTCTAAATCTATCGGTAATGTTGTGGCACCTAAAGATGTCACTAACAAGCTTGGTGCTGATATCCTTCGTCTGTGGGTCGCTTCAACGGATTACACCGGTGAAGTAGCGGTTTCTGATGAAATCCTTAAGCGCTCAGCCGATGCGTACCGTCGTATTCGTAACACGGCTCGTTTCTTCCTAGCGAACCTAAATGGTTTCAACCCTGAGACAGATTTAGTGCCAGCAGAAGAAATGGTGGCATTGGATCGCTGGGCGGTAGGTCGTGCATTTGCGGCGCAAGAAGAGATTGTTAAAGCATACGGCGAGTACAATACTCATGGTGTGACTCAACGCCTAATGCAGTTCTGCTCAATCGAAATGGGCTCTTTCTACCTAGATGTGATTAAAGATCGCCAATACACAGCGAAGCAGGGCGGTCACGCTCAACGCAGCTGTCAAAGTGCTCTGTACTACATCGTAGAAGCGCTTGTTCGTTGGATGGCGCCAATCATGTCATTTACTGCGGATGAAATCTGGAACGAAATGCCAGCTTCTTTGCCGACTGGAGAGCAGCGCGATAAGTTTGTTTTCACGGGCGAATGGTATGAAGGTCTGTTTGATTTAGCGGACGATGAAGCCTTGAGCAATGAATTTTGGGCTGAGATCCAAGCGGTTCGTGGTTCTGTGAATAAACTGCTTGAAGATGCTCGTAAAGAGAAAGTTATCGGCGGTTCGTTACAAGCTGAAGTGACGCTTTACGCTGATGAAGCACTCGCTGAAAAACTGAACCAACTGGATGACGAGCTGCGCTTTGTATTACTGACGTCTAAAGCAGAAGTAAAAGCGTTAAGTGAGAAGTCTGCAGCGGCTCATGCAACGGATCTTGCTGGTTTGTTTGTTGAAGTCGTAGCAACGGAAGCCGAGAAGTGTGAGCGTTGTTGGCACCATACTCCGGATGTCGGCACTATCGCTGGCCATGAAAAAATCTGTGGTCGCTGTGTCACTAACGTAGAAGGTGAAGGCGAAGTTCGTAAATTCGCTTAAACAACACAATGACTGAACAGACGTTTTCATTAAAACAATCTGGAGTCCGCTGGCTGTGGCTGGCGGTACTTATCTTCGTTGCCGATATTGCTATTAAGCTCGTCGTCATGGACAGTATGGGATATGGATGGGCAAATCGTATTGAGGTTTTGCCGTTTTTCAATCTCCTTTATGTCCATAACTACGGGGCTGCATTTAGCTTTTTGAGTGACCAAGCAGGTTGGCAGCGCTGGTTCTTTACTGGAATTGCCTTTGTTGTGACCGGTATGCTGACATACTGGATGAGCAAACTACCGGCAACTGAAAAGTGGAACAACATTGCCTATGCCATGATTATTGGTGGTGCGGTGGGTAATGTGTTTGATCGTGTGGTGCATGGTTTTGTTGTGGATTACCTAGATTTTTACTGGGGAACCTATCACTGGCCAGCTTTCAACCTCGCCGATATGACGATTTGTATCGGTGCTGGATTGATCATCCTCGACAGTTTTCGAAAAAAAGAAACCAATTAGTGTTATAACTTGAATAACCCTAAGCGCTGTACGTTGATTCGTACGGCGCTTTTTTATATAACAAGCATTTGATACGACTTATTTGATACAGCGAGTTTGCAACGGCTAGTTTGAGAATAATCGTTTGATTACAAGGAAGCGGTAACGTGATGACCATAAAACAAGATAGCGCAGTAACGCTGCATTTCACCATCAAACTGAAAGACGGCTCAGTGGCGGATAGTACTCACAATATGGGTAAACCCGCAAAGCTTGTGATTGGTGATGGTAGCTTGAGTGAGAATTTTGAACAATGCTTGTTAGGGATGTCAGCATCCGACAAGCAATCGATCGAACTGAAAGCCGAAGACGCCTTTGGTATGCCTAATCCGGACAATATTCACTATATGGATCGCGCTAAGTTTGTGGGTGACTCTGAGGTGGAAGTCGGTACAATAATGGCCTTCTCTGGCCCTGATGGAATGGAAATTCCAGGGATTATTACCGAGATTGCAGGTGATTCAGTCACGGTGGATTTTAATCATCCACTTGCAGGCCAAGACGTCACGTTTGACGTGGAAATACTTTCAGTAGAATAACTGTCCTATAGAATAAACAAAATCGGTGTGTACTGATGAGTAATGAAATGAAAATTAAATTAGCAAATCCACGTGGCTTTTGTGCTGGTGTTGATAGGGCTATTAGTATTGTAGAGCGCGCTCTGGAGTTGTACCAGCCGCCGATCTACGTACGTCATGAAGTGGTGCACAACCGTTTTGTAGTCGAAGGCCTTAAACAGCGCGGCGCCGTTTTTGTTGAAGAGTTGGCAGAAGTGCCTGACGACAATATTGTCATTTTTTCTGCGCATGGTGTGTCTCAGGCCGTTCGAAAAGAAGCGAAAGAGCGTGCATTAACCGTATTTGATGCAACGTGCCCCTTGGTGACGAAAGTTCATATGGAAGTGGCAAGAGCAAGCCGCAAGAACATGGAAGTTGTATTGATTGGACACGCTGGCCACCCTGAGGTTGAAGGGACAATGGGACAGTATGCGAGTAATACTGGTGGAATGTATTTAGTCGAGCGCCCAGCAGACGTGGATTCATTGAAAGTGAATGACCCAAGTAATCTGCATTACGTGAGTCAAACCACGCTGTCAGTGGACGAGACGGCAGATGTGATTGAACGCTTGCGTGAGGTATTCCCTCAGATTCAGGGGCCTCGTAAAGATGATATTTGCTACGCCACCCAAAACCGTCAAGATGCCGTGCGTGAACTTGCAGAAGCGGTTGACGTGATGGTCGTCGTCGGTTCAACAAATTCCTCAAATTCAACACGCTTAAAAGAGCTGGCAGAAAAATTAGGCACACCAGCCTATTTGACTGACACCCCTGATCAGA
Source organism: Vibrio sp. 10N.261.51.F12 (assembly GCF_041471725.1). Classification (NCBI taxonomy): domain Bacteria; kingdom Pseudomonadati; phylum Pseudomonadota; class Gammaproteobacteria; order Vibrionales; family Vibrionaceae; genus Vibrio; species Vibrio sp. 10N.261.51.F12. The sequence continues at coordinate 21,213 of NZ_JBFROV010000006.1, forward strand.
TTGAACCAGAGTGGTTTGAAGGCAAAGGTTTGGTTGGCGTAACCGCCGGTGCATCCGCACCAGAGGAGCTGGTTAATCAAATTATTGACCGCATTAAAGATTTAGGTGCGAGTGACGTTGAAGAAGTGCTGGGAAGAGAAGAAAATATGTTCTTTGAAGTACCGCGAGAGTTGCAGGTTAAGCAAATCGACTAATTGCATCGTCCTACTAAATTAAATCGTTCTTCTTACTAAAGACCTAGCCGCTATGCGACTGGGTCTTTTTTTCGTCCGTCTATTGAACGGACGACCTGTACGTTTATTTAATAAAAAATCCGAGTACATGAGTACTCGGATTTCTATGTGGTAGTCAGTTGTTTATCGAAAACGAAGCGTTTTTTTAGAACTCACTATCATTAAGTTGTAACGCGATTAGGCTGTCTTCGTTTCACCTTGAGGTTTGTCTTCATCTTCAAGCTCGATGTCTCCTTTACCTTTCGATATTTTAATCACATAAGCCGTAATGGAGAGTGTGCTAATAATACCGACGATAGTGGAGATTTGCATTGGTAAACCAAACCCTAACGTGCTGTTGTTTAGGATAAAGGTAATGACTACCGTGGTCATGAACATGGCAGGGACCGTCGTTACCCAATGCAACTTGTTATGACGAAGTAGGTAGGCGGATGCTGTCCAAAGCATCATCACAGCTGTCGTTTGGTTGGCAAACCCGAAATAGCGCCAGATGATACCGAAGTCTACTTGAGTCAAGATGCCACCGATAACAAACAATGGCAGCGCCATTAGCAGACGGTTACGTAGTGTCTTTTGTTCCATGTTGAAATATTCAGCAAGGATAAGGCGGCTTGAACGGAATGCAGTATCACCCGATGTAATAGGCAAGATAACCACACCTAAGAAAGCGAGGATACCGCCGAATACACCAAGTAAACCAAATGATGCGCTGTAGACGACGTTACCAGGACCGCCATTAGCAACGGCCTCTGAGAGAGACTCGACTGAGCCAAAGAATGAAAGTGCTAGTGCACACCAGATAAGAGCAATGACACCCTCACCGATCATTGCGCCGTAAAATACGAAGCGACCATTTTTTTCATTTTCCATGCAGCGTGCCATCAATGGCGATTGTGTCGCGTGGAAACCTGAGATAGCGCCACAAGCAATCGTGATAAACAGTGCAGGCCATAATGGAAGGTCGTTAGGGTTCATGTTATTGAACATGTCGCTGATTTCGAAGCCACCCATGACAGTGTGCTCGCTTGACATTGCGACAGCGGTAATGAGGCCGACTGACATAAAGATAAGCAGTGCGCCAAATAACGGATAGAAACGACCAATGATTTTATCAACCGGTACAATAGTCGCAACAATGTAATAAGCGAAGATTGCGATAACCATCGTGGTCATGCTGACCGACATATCAAATTGATCGTTGACTAGATTAGTGATCATGCCAGCCGGTGCAGAAACAAATACGACACCGACAAGCAGTAGCAATACAATGGCAAAAATGTTCATAAAATGTTTGGCGCCATTGCCTAGGTATCGACCTGTAATCGTAGGGACGGATGCGCCACCATTACGGATAGAAAGCATGCCAGAGAAGTAATCGTGCACCGCACCAGCAAAGATACAGCCAAGCACAATCCAAAGCATCGCTGCCGGACCGTATAGAGCCCCCATGATAGGGCCAAAGATTGGGCCGACCCCTGCAATGTTCAGCAACTGAACCAAATAGACTTTTTTAGTCGACATCGGTACATAATCCACGCCATCCGCTTTGGTATGCGCAGGGGTTTGACGCTTTTCATTGATTCCAAATACTTTCTCGATGAAAGCACCATAAATAAAGTAACCGCCAATCAATGCGGCAACGCAAGTCATGAACCACAACATAATGTGTTATCCCTAATTTGTAATAACATTAAAACCTGTCGTCGATCATAACGTGACTTGATTTATAGATGCCGGGGTTATTCGCCGAGTGGTTGAATAGCTGATTAAGTGGTCAATAGCTAGGTTAAGTGGTTTTTTTATGGCTTAAGTGGTCAGAAATGCGGGGTAAGTGGTAGGAGAGAAGCGTGAAGCACATCACTTAAGCATTCAATAAGTGGCATTCTTTAAGAAATACTGGCATTGTGGCTGCAATAAAATAGGACGCAAAAGGATGACTATGAAAGCCATTATTGCTGTGCTTGCAGGGCTACTATTATTTGGATGTGCTAACGGTGTTGAAGCGCTAGCCAAACAGGGAAATTGGAATCAAATGGGCTATCAAGACGGCGTCAGAGGGCAGTTGCCTAGGACATACTCAGCATTGCAGAAATTAGGCGCCGCGGATCACGCTGAATATGAGCGTGGGTATCAGATTGGTGTCATAGAATTTTGCGATGCGGGCTTTGCTTACCAAATCGGCCTGTCTGGGCAATATTATACGGGGGCCTGCGAAGGGTTGCCTGACGCGCAGCGCTTTCGCATGGAATGGCAGCGTGGCTGGAACGACTATTCAAATTAGTTAACGGGACCTTTAAGGTCCCGTTTTTGTTAAGAGGGGGAGGATAGCGTTTAGCTATTTATCTACCTTGTGGTTATTTATCCACTTTGTGGCTATCGACAGCTTTTCGCAAGAAACCCTCTTTGTCGGCTAGTTGTTGCTTTGCCTCTTCTTTATCTAATCCAGTGAGGATGATTAAGATGGCGAGCTTGACGTCATGGTCGGTGATTGTTAAAGCCTGCTTGGCTTCGCGTTCGGTACACTCTGTGGCTTGCATGACAATCCGAGTTGCCCGGGCGACTAATTTCGCATTTGTGGCTTTCACATCGACCATTAGGTTCTCGTAGCTTTTACCCAACCGAATCATACTCGCTGTGGTTAGCATGTTAAGCACCAGTTTTTGTGCGGTGCCTGATTTCAGCCGTGTGGAGCCCGTTAATGCTTCTGGGCCCACGACTGGGCTAATGGCAATAGAAGCAATGTTCGCTAATTGTGATGCAGGGTTACAGCAAAGCGATACGGTTGTTGCGCCAATATCATTGGCGTATTCCAATGCGCCAATGACGTAGGGAGTGCGTCCGCTGGCCGCAATGCCGACAATCACATCATTGGCAGTGATATTGATATCAACAAGATCAGTTTGCCCTAATTCAGGGTCATCCTCCGCGCCTTCTTTTGCCTTAAACATGGCATCTTGCCCACCAGCAATGACGCCTACGACCATCTCAGGTGAGGTCCCAAATGTGGGCGGGCATTCAGACGCATCCAGTACGCCAAGTCGGCCACTGGTGCCGGCACCAATATAAATGAGTCGCCCATTATTTTGAAATGCTTGAGTAATTGCATCGACGGCTTGCGCGATTTCAGGGATGACTTTTTCGACGGCAATCGGTACTAAGTGATCTTGTTGATTTAAGCGCAGGACAATTTCCTGGCTAGTGAGTAAATCGATGTCCATCGTTTCTGTGTTGCGTCCCTCAGAAACGAGTTGAGTAAGGGCATGCAACAATGCATCGTTAGTCATAATATGTTTCCTAATCTGCTGAATAGAGCACGCCTAGTGGCACGGCTCGGCTTGCCCCTGTAACAGAGGGAAGATTACTTGGGATGTGGTGAACGTAACAGTGTGCCAGCCAAGCAAACGCCATCGATTCCATGTAATCACCACTGATGGCCTCGCTATCGGTACTCGCGACATGCCACCCGGTGAGCAACTCAGTCAAGCGCTGCATGATGATAGGGTTGTTGGCTCCTCCGCCACAGACGAGAAGCTTCGGTTGTGCCCCAATTTTGTAGGGTAGCAGAGCATCAACGATGCTACGCACTGTAAATTCTGTCAGGGTGCGAAGGGTATCATGGACGGATAGCGGCTGGCATTGTAAGGCTTGTTTGTCATCGAGCCAATGTTGATGGAAATACTCCCGCCCTGTGCTTTTTGGGGCCGGGCGCGATAGGTATTCATCTTCAAGTAGCTGGTTTAACCACAGCGGGTCAACGTGGCCTTGTTGTGCTTCTTGTGCATCCTCATCAAAGGCTTTATTTAAGTGTTGGGAGCATAGGGTATCGAGCAAGGTATTGCCCGGTCCGGTATCAAAACCGATCACGGTGCCATCTGGTTGAAGGATCGATATATTGGCAATACCACCGATGTTCAAAATGACCTGAGAGGATTGGCTGGCGCCAAAAAGGTAACGATGAAAAGCAGGCACGAGTGGCGCACCTTGCCCACCTAATGCCATATCTCGACGTCGAAAATCACCCACGGTGTTGATACCAGTTTTCGCCGCAACGATATGGTTGTCACCAAGTTGAATGGTGAATGGGGTACTGCCGTCGGGTTGATGGAAAACAGTTTGTCCATGATTACCGATGGCTGTAATTTGGCTTGCTGTGATATTGGCTTTATCAAGAAGCTGTAACACAGCCTGAGCATACACATGACCAAGCTGGTGGTCGAGTTCACCAATCGCCTTTAAATCGGTTGCTTGACCGTGGCATATCTCGAGAACGCGAGTCTTTAATTGAGCGGGGTAGTCGAGAGCGTCACTTTCAAGAAGCGAAATCCCCTTGTCATCAATAGAGACCAACGCAACATCGATTCCATCTAAGCTGGTACCAGACATGAGGCCAATATAATAGTTGGCAGATTTCATCACGTATACTCCATGTGCTCTTATCAAGATGCTAAGCCAATACTTAGCGATAGTCATTGTAAATCAAAAATAAACGGAATAATCTTTTCGCACCCCTATTTGATAATAAAATTGCAGAGGACGAATAATGGGACCGTTATGGCTAGATGTGGAAGGTTTTGAACTCAGTGCTGAAGATCGCGAGGTTCTAGAACATCCGACCGTTGGAGGTTTAATCCTATTTACTCGCAATTATCATGATTCAGCGCAGCTTATTGAATTGAATCGACAAATCAGAGCTGCAGCAAAGAAACCAATCATTATTGGTGTTGACCAAGAAGGTGGGCGAGTACAGCGTTTTCGTGAAGGATTCACGCTATTGCCTGCCGCACAGCGTTATGCAGAAATTGGCGATGAAGAATTTGCAACGCAAGCAGGTTGGTTGATGGCGGCTGAACTCGTGGCACATGACATTGATCTGAGCTTTGCTCCTGTGCTTGATCAAGGCCATGAATGCAAAGCCATTGGTAACCGAGCTTTTGGTGAAGATATCGCCAGTATCGTTCGTTTCAGTAGTGCGTTCATTTCAGGTATGAAAGCGGCGGGCATGGCGACGACTGGAAAGCACTTTCCAGGGCATGGTGGTGTGATTGCTGACTCGCATTTAGAGACGCCGTATGATGAAAGAAGCGATCTTTTTGAAAAAGATATCCAGGTGTTCAAACAACAGATTGAAGCAGGGCTATTGGATGCCATGATGCCTGCTCATGTTGTGTATCCTCATTACGATGAGCATCCGGCAAGTGGTTCGCCGTACTGGTTAAAAACTGTTTTAAAAGAAAAGCTTAACTTTGAAGGAATTGTTTTTTCTGATGATCTTTCAATGGAAGGGGCGGCGATAATGGGCGGGCCCGCAGAACGTTCATTACAAGCCATGCAAGCCGGTTGCGATATGGTGCTAATGTGTAATAGTCGCCGGTCAGCGGTCGACGTATTAGATAATCTACCCATCTCAAGCGTTGCCAAGGCGCCGACGATGCTGCGTAAACAGCACTTCACTTTAGCTGAGCTTGTTAAATCAGAGCAATGGAAATTGGCCAATAAAAAGGTATGCCAAGTTTTAGATATCTAGCGTGGCATGCTTAGATTTGGTGAGTGAAAAACGAACAATGCGGTAAATGATGCAAGACGAGAAGCGAGCATAAATAGCTCGCTTTTTTATTGAAATCCTAGGGTCTCTTTGAGTGTTTTTAGGTAGCGTCGACTGACTGGTACAGAAAAGTCGCTGTGAGTAATAATTTCAGCCAGGCCATGTTCAAGGAGCTTGATCTCTTTGATGCTTTTGATGTTAATGAGGTACTGGCGATGGCAACGCAGCAGTGGGGTTTTTTCTTCAAGAATTTTCAGCGATAACTGACTGTTGGCTTGCTGTGAGGCCGTTCTAACTTGAACCCCGGTAATATCGCTAAAGGCACATTCCACCTCGGTGGTGGGAACAATGACTATTCGGTGATGCCCTACACAGGGGATTTGATCGAGAGTAGGGGGAGCAATCGACTGAATGGCATTCTGTTGCTGCTGCTCTTGTTTAAGCAGTCGCTTCACCGTTTTTCTGAGCCTACACGGATCGATAGGTTTGAGTAAGTAGTCGAATGCATTATCTTCAAATGCCTGCACAGCGTACTGATCATAAGCGGTGACAAACACAACATGAGGCATTGAATCTGGGTCAAGCATGCCGAGTAATTCTATCCCTGTAATCTGTGGCATTTGTATATCGAGAAAGACCACATCAGGTTTTAGGTTATTGATCTTTTTTAACCCTTCAATAGCGTTACTAGCTTGATCAAGGACGGTGATATCTTCGATGTCGCCAAGCAACTCAATGAGCTCTTCACGCGCAAAGCATTCATCATCAATAATGAGAGCAGTCATCAGTGTCATGAGGTGATCGTCGTCCTTGTTTCTGTCGTTTTTTCTCGCGCAGGAATAATAAAGCTCATTCGAGTATAGGTGTCATTTTCTACCTCAATTTTTAGCGCTGCGTCACGGCCAAATTTGTTGCTTAGCCGCTTATCAACAATTTGCATGCCGAGTCCTTCATGATCATGCTCGGGCGCGATAAACGTGCCAGCATTGTCTTCGACAATTACGCGGTGTCCGTCCGCCGTTTCCTCACTGTAAATTCTAATTTTGCCACCCTCAATTTTGGTTGATATACCATGTTTGATCGCATTCTCTACTAACGGCTGTAAGGTAAAACTGGGCACAGCTCTTTCTAAGAGTGATAGCTCAATATCCATCTCGACACTGAGCCTATCAGTGAAGCGGGCTTTTTCAATTGTCAGGTAAGCGTTGACATGAGCGAGTTCTTCTTTGAGTGAGACCGTCTCAATGTTTTGTTTAAGGTTACTTCTAAAAAATTGCGAAAGATGCTGAATTAAGCTGCGAGCCTTATCGGGGTCTCTACGGGTAATTGCGCTGATGGTATTGAGTGCATTAAACAAAAAGTGAGGGTTCACCTGTGCTTGCAAAAGCTTAATCTCAGATTGATTGAGTAGGGTTTGTTTATGGATATATTCGCCATGTAAAATTTGGCTAGAGAGCAGTTGAGCGATGCCTTCCGCCATTGACATGTTTATAGTAGAAAACAGTTTTCTTTTTGGTTCGTACAGCTTAATGGTTCCTATGACCTTATCACCCGTGCGCAGTGGGATAATCAACGCTGAACCTAGCTTACAATCTTGAGAGATTGAACATTGATAGGCATTGTCCTTACCGTCTAAATAGATGATGCGATTTTCGGTGATGGAGTCGAGCGTGCTTTGCGAAGAAATAGGGCGATTGAGCTTATGGTGATCATCACCAATCCCAACGAAGGCAAGGATTTTGTCATTATCTGTAATCGCCACTGCACCCACATTGGTTTCTTCGTAGATGATGCGTGCGATTTTGCTGGCATTATCGGTATTAAATCCATGCACCAGAATACCAACAGAACGCTCTGCAATATTCAATGCACGTCGGGAAAAGGTCGCAGAATATTCTTCAAAAATCGTCTTTCTATCTTGAAGGATGCTCATAAAGAATGCCGCACCAATCGAGTTGGCGATGATCATTGGCGCAGCAATATCAGCAACAAGAGCAGCCGCTTGATCAAAGGGTTTAGCGATAGCAAGAATAAGTAACATCTGAATGATCTCAGCGGTAAATGTGACATACAGCACCACCAGGGGATTAAAGAGCGCCTCTTTCTTTTTCTTCTTAATGAAATATAGGTGTACCACGCCACCAATTAAGCCTTCTGCGGTTGTTGATATGGTACAGGCAAGGTCGGTAAACCCTCCGAGTGTATAGCGGTGTATACCGCCGGTCAGCCCAACAGCAAAGCCAACGAGAGGTCCCCCAAACAGACCTCCCATGACCGCACCGATGGCTCTGGTATTGGCAATGGCATCGTTGATTTGTAACCCAAAGTAGGTGCCGAGGATACAAAATAAGGAGAACAAGACGTAGATACTGAATTTATGACTCACTCGATTGGACAGGCTGAACAGAGGAATAAAGATAGGTGTTTTACTGAGCATGTAAGCCAGCATGAGATAAACACACATCTGTTGCAGTAGAGAAAGGATTAAGTCCATCAGTGATCGCCTAAATTTCAATTGGCTTTATTGTATACACAAACATCATATGAAGCGCGGTTGTTGTCGAGACAAGGTGATGCATCACAGTATTATTATTATCAGTGATAGATGTAAATTTTAATTTACGCCACCTGTTTTTAATAATTTACACTTGCAAGTGATTTATATCTGAGTATATTAGAGTCCATAGAGTGTCAGGGCAGGTTTTTTAACAGACTCGGTGTAAATATTTTTTTACGGAATAAGATTATGAAGAAAAGTGAATTAAGTAATATCAATATTAGCGATGAACAAGTATTGATTACGCCAGAAGCACTGAAAGCGAAGTTACCTTTAAGTGAAAAAGCGAGAAAGTCGATTCAAGATTCACGTGATGCTATTGCTGACATTATCCATAAGCGCGACCATCGTTTATTGGTTGTTTGTGGGCCATGCTCTATTCATGATATTGATGCCGCAAAAGAATATGCCAAACGTTTGAAAGCCTTGTCTGCGGAGTTGGGCGACCAACTGTATATCGTTATGCGTGTTTATTTTGAAAAGCCACGTACAACGGTAGGTTGGAAAGGTCTAATCAATGATCCTCAATTAGATGGAACGTTCGATATTGAACACGGTTTGCATGTTGGACGTGAACTTCTGACCGATCTTGCTGAAATGGATATCCCATTAGCGACGGAAGCGCTGGATCCAATTAGCCCGCAATATCTCGCGGACACATTCTCATGGGCAGCGATTGGGGCGCGTACCACTGAGTCTCAAACTCACCGTGAAATGGCCAGTGGTTTATCGATGCCGATTGGTTTTAAAAACGGGACCGATGGCAGTTTATCAACGGCGATTAACGCCATGCAAGCGGCCTCTTCTAGTCACCGTTTCATGGGGATTAACCGAGACGGTCAGGTTGCACTATTGACGACACAAGGTAATGCTAATGGTCATGTGATCCTGCGCGGCGGCAAACAAACGAATTATGATTCAGTCTCTGTCAACGAGTGTGAGCAAGAATTAGCGAAACACCATCTGGATGCGTCGCTGATGGTTGACTGTAGCCATGCTAATTCACGTAAAGATTACCGTCGCCAGCCATTGGTAGCAGAAGATGTGTTGCATCAAATCCGAGAAGGTAACAAGTCAATTATTGGTTTAATGATCGAGAGTCACCTTAATGAAGGAAACCAGAGCTCAGATATTCCTTTAAGTGAGATGGAGTACGGGGTTTCTATCACCGACGCATGTATCAATTGGGATGCAACTGAGGCACTATTACGCCATGCTCATAAAGAGCTTGTCCCATTCTTGGAAAATCGTATTAAGGAATAATCGCATCCATGTCTGCTGAATTGACCCCACTTCGTAACAAAATAGACGAAGTTGATAAGAAGATGCTTGAGCTTCTGGCTCAGCGCCTCTCTCTTGTAGAGCAAGTTGGTGAAGTAAAAAGCCTGCATGGTTTACCAATTTATGCACCCGACCGAGAAGCCGCTATGCTGGCATCTCGTCGAGCGGAAGCAGAGAAGGTTGGTGTACCGCCGCAACTGATTGAAGATATTCTACGTCGTACCATGCGTGAATCGTATGCCAGTGAAAAGGACTCAGGATTTAAATGTCTGAATCCTGATTTACGCTCGGTTGTGATCGTTGGTGGTCGTGGTCAACTTGGCAGCCTATTTGGAAAAATGTTCGCGCTATCGGGTTATGAGGTAAAGATCTTGGGTAGCCAAGATTGGTCTAACGCGGATGAGATTCTTGATAACGCGGGCTTGGTTGTGGTGACAGTACCTATTAACCTAACCGAGGGCGTGATCGAAAAATTAGGCAACCTGCCTGAAGACTGTATCTTGTGTGATCTAACGTCAGTGAAAAAGCGCCCATTGACGGCAATGATGCGCGTTCATAAAGGGCCAGTAGTCGGGTTACACCCAATGTTTGGTCCTGATGTCCCGAGTATGGCTAAACAAGTGATTGTTTATAGTGATGGACGTGGCGAGTCTCAGTACCAATGGTTGTTAGAGCAGTTTACGATCTGGGGGGCAAGCCTGTGCCAAATCGAAGCAGAGAAGCATGATAATGGCATGACACTTATTCAAGCGCTGCGCCACTTTACCTCATTTGCTTATGGCCTTCATTTGAGTAAAGAGAATCCAGACCTCGATACGTTGGTGAAGCTGAGTTCACCTATTTATCGATTAGAGTTGGCGATGGTCGGTAGACTGTTCGCTCAAGACCCAAACCTATACGGTGATATTATTTTATCATCAGATGAAAATATTGAGATGATTAAACGCTTCCATCAACAGTTTGGTGAAGCACTGACATTGCTTGATAACAAAGATAAGACAGAGTTTGTGACTCAGTTTAACCAGGTAAGTGAGTGGTTTGGTGATTATTCGCAGCAGTTTATGTCTGAAAGCCAAAATTTGCTGAAACAGGCCAACGATGCCATTCATCGTAGCTGAGTGTTGAACGACTAATAATCAAAAAAACGCAGCCAATGGC